>CAJOOZ010000044.1 GCA_905236705.1 uncultured Lachnospiraceae bacterium
TTCATTTTCGTCTTCCTTTCCGTCAAGCTCCTCCAGCAGGTTCAGATCCTCCTTCTCCCGTTTCTTTTTACGAGCCTTGCCGACAGCAATCACCGCAACCGTAATGCCCGCTATGACCCCCAATGCGATCAGGCCGATAATGATCCACTTCTTCGCGCCGCTTCCTTCTTCATATTCAAGATAATCCAGCTCTTCATCCTCAAATACATCAAACCCCTGCGTATCGCCGCCGACAAAATCGCCCCCGCCGCTGCTCATGCCGTCACCTTTGACTTTCAGTTGCAGCTCTTCTTTATACTCGGACTGATTACCCGCCTCGTCCTCATAGGTAATGACAATATAGTCAGTTTCTCCTTCCGCAGTGGGTTTTTCTCCCGTTACCATCACGTCCACATTACCGGTGCTGCCCGCTTCGATCTTGCCCAGATAGGTTTCACCGCCCGAGATCGCCTCTCCCTCAAAGGATACCTTGACATTGTACAAAGTCACCTTGCCCAGGTTATAGATACTGAACATGACGTTGGACTCGGAACCCTGCATCAGCTCCGCCGGCATGATCTCAGGTTTGCCCAGCTCGAATCTGGCATCCTGATACACGGGAATCGAAACATCCGCCGTTGCGGTATAAGAAGCATAATCCTCGTCTTCATATTCCATACTGACATCAAGCTGATAGGGCTTCTGCGACAGATCCGCCTTGGCTGTCATCTCAATGACCAGATCAGTCGCCGAACCTTTGCCGATAGAGGCGACGTATTCCGTATTCGAACCGGATGTGGGCAAAAATACCGCATAACTCGAATCACTGTCCGTGCCCTCGCTGGGCGCCGACAGGTTCACCAGCATATTTGACACCGCTGTCCTTTTTGATGTATTCAAAAGATGAAGGGTCAGCGTGAACGTATCTCCCGCATGAACCTTGGCCGGCTCGGTTTCATATCCGGTCACGATCACTCTCGGGGTTGAAAGCGATCCGCCGTCCGTTTCTATATTGCCACTGCCGGGAGCGCCGATCACCTTGCAGTACGTAGTCAGGGTACAGCTCTCGATCTCCGCCTCGTTGGAGTAGAGCACATTGAACTGCAGCCTGTAATATCCGTCCAGCGCATCAGCCCGTGTTTTTAACGTCCATGTCAGTTCTCTGCGACGGTCATAATCGTTCTGCCCGTTTCCTTTTCCGGGCAGATCCGGAATGGTCTGTGTATAGTTGCTCGTCTCCACAACAAAGGGCCATTCATTCACCGAGTTGGAAATGACAGGGGTCACCGTCACATCTGTCAGATTGATCTGACTCATATTCACCACCGGCAATACGATGTTGACGCACTGTCCATAACTGACTACCGGCGTTACCCAATCGCCTCCAACCATGATAAAATCACTGGTAGAGCTTGGCAGATTGCTTTCGGTCTCATTGCTCTTGACAGAGTCATCATCATCCTTATCGGGAAGCAGTTCGTCGATGGCCTCCTTTGCGGTGGTAACACAGGAGTTTACCGTGCTTTTGGTTGCAAGTCCGTCATGATTCGTGTCTCCATTGGCAGTTCCGATGGTTTTGCTGTATTTTTTTACCAGTTTATCAATTGCCTCAGCCGTTTCTTTGCTCTGGCCCACCTTCTTGATCGCCGCATAACCGGTGATCTCTTTTTTGGCATCCTCCTTCACACCCTGCAGAGTATTGTCCGCATCGCTTTTCGTCGAATCCTGATCTTCCGAATCCGTTGTCTGATCGGATGTCGCCACAGAGCTTCCGGAGCCTCCCGTGGAAGAGGCTGTCGTTTTTGTTCCCGTACCTGTTGAAGCACTGGTTGAAGTACCCGTATTGCTGCCGATCCCGCTGATCACGTTTCCCGCCCCCGCTGATCCGTATGCCGGTACGGAAGCCGACAGAAAAGCAGCCGTCATCATCAGTGACACTCCCGTCACTTTTATTGCTGCTTCGATACCTCCCATCAAAGATACCGCTTTGTTATTCCGTTTCACTGTCACACTCCTTTCGGGATCTCCTTTGTCCGTCCCACATTACTATCTTCATGATTGCTTCTTTTTCCGCCTTCCTCGATCCCAATGATCTTGCCATCCATGATCCTGAAAATCCGGTCGGCAAAACCTGCCAGATGATCGTCATGTGTTACCATGACCAGCGTTTGATTCTGTTTCTCTATGATCTCACCGATCAATTCCATGACTTCGCCACTGGTACGCGAATCCAGGTTGCCGGTAGGCTCATCCGCAAAAATGATCTCCGGACTGACCACCAGCGCTCTGGCGATACCGACACGCTGTTGCTGCCCACCCGACATCTGTGTCGGTTTATGATTCTTGTGATCACTCAGTCCCACCAGATCCAGCACTCTCGCAGCGGCCTCCATTCGTTCTTTTTTGCCAACACCCTGAAAGGTCAAAGGCAGAGCCACATTTTCCAGTGCATTCATGGTCGGCAGCAGATTAAAGGACTGAAAGATAAATCCGATATGCCTTCTTCTGAATGCAACCAGTTGATTCTCACTCTTTTTTTCAATATGTTCACCGGCAATGACAATCTCGCCCTTGGTCGGTTTTTCAAGTCCGGCCAGCATGTTCAAAAGTGTGGATTTGCCGGAGCCGGAGGTTCCTACGATGGAACAAAATTCTCCCCGTTTCACGGTGAAGCTCACGCCATCCAGTGCCCTGACACGGCTGTCGCCCACTCTGTAGAGCTTGTAAAGATCCCGCACCGCGATCACGGTGTCGCCCCCGGTTTGGTCAACCTTCTCCATCACTTCATCACTTCTCCATTTTCCAGAAGCTCGCGCTGTAAGGCGCCAGCTCACTTCCGCCGCCAAAGTCATGAACCTTGCCGGTCAACAGCTCTTCCGCCTGTCCGCACCCTGCATCAAAATGTGCAGTGTAGGGATTTTCGTCTGCATTGATCGCCACAAATATCCTTTCACCTTCGGTCTCTCTGGCCAGGATGCACTGTTTGTTGGTCAGCAGCACCTGTCTGTAGGAGCCGAAGTTAAGTGCCTTGCTGCTCTTTTTCACCTCAGCCAGACGTGATATATAATCCGTCAGGTCATTCCACTCCGGTTTTTCAAATGACGCCCTGAGCGCCGGATCCCCCTGGCTCTTGTCTGCTTTGGTTCCCCATTCCGAACCGTAGTATACACACGGGATCCCGGGCATACCAAACAGCAGGGCATAGATCAGCTTGAGATGATTTTCATTCTGCAGGATGCTTGCCACCCTGGTCACATCATGATTATCCACAAAGGACAGCAGGTGCTTGCCTTTGTACAGGGTCCATTGCTCCGATCCGAACTGCCGGTTCAGTGAATACATGACCTCGAACATATTCATGCTGTTAAAACTGGAATACAGACCCTTGTAGCACTCATAGTTGGTCGCGGAATCCAGCATATCGTCGCCCATGAGTCTGTTATAGTCTCCATGAAGCATCTCTCCGAGCAGGAAGAAATCCTCCTTCAGCCCGTTGCAATAGCTTCTGAGGGCTCTGATAAAGTCAGGATCCAGACAATATGCCACATCCAGACGAAGTCCGTCGATATCAAACTCTTCCACCCAGCCTTTGACAGCGGAAAAGATGTGTTCTCTCACCTCGCTGTTCCACTGGTTCAGCTTGACCAGGTCATAATTTCCTTCCCAGCCTTCATACCACAGTCCATCATTATAGGGAGAATTTCCGCCAAAATCGATCCTGGCAAACCAGTCCTTATACGGCGAAGCCTCCCTGTTCTTAAGCACATCCTGAAACGCCCAGAAACCTCTGCCTACATGATTGAACACGCCGTCCAGCACAACCCTGATCCCTTCTTCATGGAGAGCTTTGCACACATCGGCAAAATCCTCATTGGTCCCGAGGCGCGGATCGATCCTTGTATAATCTCTCGTATTGTACCCATGGGTATCAGAATCAAAAACAGGCGAAAAGTAGATTGCGTTACAGCCCAGCTTTTTGATATGCCCGATCCAGTCTTTGACTTTTCCGATCCTGTTTGTCAGGACCCCGTCATTCTCAAAGGGCGCATTACAGAATCCCAACGGATAAATCTGATAAAAAACACTTTCATAAGCCCACATAAGCAATCCCCTTCTTTCTGTTTTTTTTTATACATATGTATAGTGCAAACCATCTAACAATATACCACAGCAAGACTCAAATTCAAAGTGTTCTCACAGAAAAAACACAGGTCATAATATCGCGAGTGTTATTTATTTTCCTCCGCGGCTTTTCGTTTCATTTCCACCTTCGTTCCATGCTGAAATACACCCGTTTTTATATCATGCGTAATTTTGCATTTCGTCACTCTTTCGACGCATCTTTTTCTTCCATTCTTCTTATGTCGGGTTTGCGCCCGCGCGGGGTTACATAAATGTTCTTTTATACTCTTTTCGCTGCGGTCAGCGCAGAAAAATTTTGCAGGATTTCCGTCGCAGGCTGATGCTGCGTCTGCTTTGCACGGCTGCCGGCGTCAAATCGGCACACCCCAGATCACTTGAAGAGAAGCACGAAATTGACTAATCCGATAATGTCTCTCGTGATGACCTGTTTTCCTGCAGGATTTCTCCGTTTTTTCTTCCGACAGGTCTGAATTTTATCTTTAAACCATGTTTTAACGAAAGTTTCATTTCAAATGTCATTTATTGTCATTATGTAAATCACTCTCATTGTTATTTTATGGCAAAATTATCGCTACATATGATATTTTATATCTCTCTGCCTGGCGCTCCGTCCCCTGTATTTACCCGTTCCAAAAGCCGCTCAGAATTTCATTCCATTCGTTATTATTTCTCACGACAATTGCATTTTTCCATTCTCTCGGAAACAGATTCCGGTATTCGCTCTGGCAAAAACGATAGTCCAGAAGAGCAATAACGCCCCTGTCCTGACGGGTTCTGATCACCCTGCCCGCAGCCTGCAGGACCTTATTCATTCCGGGATAACGATAGGCATAATCAAAGCCGTTTTTTCCGTTTTTTTCAAAATAACTCTTAAGCAGTTCACCCTCGGGGGAGATCTGCGGAAGACCGGTTCCGACCACGATGGCACCGATCAGGCTCTCTCCCTTCAGATCGATCCCCTCGGCAAAAACACCTCCCAGAACACAGAATCCCAACAGGTTCTTTTTTTCCTGCTCTATCTCCATTTGGATCAGGCTCTGCCAACCCGCACCGGCCGGCCTGCCGGGCGCCTTACTTTCGGCAATGTCGAAACGCCCCAAAAACAATTCCCGCTCCTGCTCATCCATTCCGGATGTCTGTACGAGCAGCTCCTCTTTGTCGGGATCATAAAAAAGCTCCTCATAAGCAGACAGCACGGACTGCTGGAACTGATAGGAGGGACAGAATACCATATAATTGCCCTCATGCGCTCTGACGATCCGATCGATATCCGCCGCGATCCTCTCATAGAGAGCTTCACTGCGCTCTGAATATTTCGTCGTCACATCTCCACCGATCAGCACACAGAACTGTTCCTCCGAAAAGGAAGTTCTGGCATAGACTTCATAGTCCTCTTTTTCGCCTCCCAGAAGCCCCTTGTAAAACTGTATGGGTAACAGTGTGGCAGAAAAAAGGATCGTTGACTGCCCCAGCTGCATGCAGTCATTCAGCAGCCGGGAAGGGTCCACGCAGAAAAGTCTGAGGGCAAATTCGTCATTCTCCGTCATGGAGGTGTAGCTCAGATAGTGCTCATCATAGCGTTCCCAGGTATCCATATACCGGCGCAGCTGAAAATAATATTCAAGAACAGGCTCCCTGACATCCGGCGCAAGCCTGTCGTCATCCTCCAAAAGAGTACTCATCTCTCCGTACAAGCGCAAAAGCTCCGCATTCAGTTCGCTGAGCCGGCTGCTGCTTTTCTCCCCGGGCGGCTCTTTTTTCAGGGCAAGAAACTGCCTGTTGGCCCTGTCCAGATATCTGTCAAGCCCTGTCTTTTGCCCCTGCACCTTGCGCTTTAAGCCAAGGATATCCTCCTTCAAAAGCTGCGCGCTGTACATATTGCGGCCTCTCTCCAGAAGATTGTGCGCCTCATCCACCAGAAACAGAAACGACCCCTTAACACCCTCGGAAAAGAACCTCTTTAACCGGACATAGGGATCAAACAGATAATTATAGTCACAGATCACCACATCGGCAAACAGGCTCATATCCAGCGAAAACTCAAACGGACACACCATATGACGACCGGCCGCCTCCAGAATGATATCTCTGTCGTAAAAATCCTTCTCTGTCAAAAGTTCATAGATCGCATCATTGATCCGGTCAAAATGTCCCTTCGCATAGGGACAGGCATCGGGATTGCATACCGCCTGCTCCATGGGGCAGATCTTGTCCTTTGCCGTGATCACCAGCGTTTTGGCTGCCATCCCCTTGTCCGCCAGTAGCTTTACGGTCTCCACAGCCACCGCTGCCGTTACGGTTTTTGCCGTCAGATAAAACAGCTTGTCCGCTTTTTCGGCTCCTATGGCTTTCAGGGCAGGATACATACAGGACAGCGTTTTCCCCACACCTGTCGGCGCCTGGATAAACAGCTTTTTCCTGTGGCAGATTGTCTGATAAACGTATCCTGAGAGCTCCTTTTGCCCCTCCCTGAAAGCATAGGGAAACTCCAACTGCTGCAGGGCAGTCTGTCTTTTCTGCTTCCACTCAAACTCAAAATCAGTCCATTTTTTATATTCTCCGATCAGTTCATCAAACCAGGCTCTGAGTTCGGAACGGGTAAGGTTTTCATGAAAATACCGGATCTGCCGTGTTTTGATATGACAATAGGTCATCCGCACGCCGATCTCGTCAAGGTCTTCCTTTTCGGCGATAAAATAAGCATAACACCTGGCCTGGGACAGATGCTCCCCAACAGGCTCGCCGATACGGTTCAGATCCCTGAAGGTGCACTTGATCTCATCCACCACAACGCGACCGCCATTGCGGATCACGCCGTCGGCTCTTCCTGAGATCAGAATCTTATACCCCGGATTTTCCACGCAGTATTGAAGCGGTACCTCGGCAGTATATTCACTGCCCATCCGCTTTTGCAGCATTCTGTGGAGACGGCTTCCCTCCAGCATGGCGTCTTCTCCGCCGCCGATCCTTCTGTTGTCAATATCGCCGCTCCTTTGGATAAATTCCACCAGGTCGCGAACGGAAATGCTGATCACCATTTCATACGTTCTCCGGTTTTCCCTTCTATCAAAAAACCGCTCCGGTATCGCGGAGCGGTCATCATGGCAAAACGCCGTCTGTCATGCAGTTACAAAATTTTCGGACAGATACCGGTCAAAATCGGCATTGTACCCGTTACATGTTACCGTCAGGATCTGTTTCAGATCCATGGCAAAAACACCCAGGATTGATTTTGCATCAACCGTTAAATGATTATAAGAAACGTCTATGTCGAAATCACACTTGTTTGCATGACTGACAAAATCCTTCACTTCATCATTGCGCAACATAATCTTATATACTGACATGAAATGACCTCCCTTCCCTATGGATCTCATCTTCATCAATTTCATATCCTAAAGCATTATAAGTCTTTTTCGCAGAAAGTAAAGCCAAACTTTGCACTAAAAACCGAACAATCCCAATTTTCGGACACCTTGTCTATTTTGGGCAAAATACGCAACATCTTGTTGTGCAATTTGTCCGTGTCTACTATACTTAGCCGAACGCTTCATCCTCATTGGATATTTGTCAGCTCTATTGTCCCTCTGCCTGTCCGGCGGGTTGTTCGGCAGTCTGTTCAGCGCTCTGCGGCGCGGGTTCCGGTGCGGGCGCGGGAGCCGGCGCTGCTTCCGGCAGAGCAGGTACGGCAGGATTGGTGGTATTTCTGCGGATCGTGCCAGCATGTCCTTTATATCTGGTGGAATGAAGGTATTCCCGCTGCACAACCTTTCCGTCCTTCTCGGTCACGATATCCGTTTTCCATACACTGCCCGGACCTTCCGCCTTGATGATCTCCTCGGAACCGAAGGGCATGGTAGGATCTTCCACATATTCATATCCGCCGCCGGGTGCATCCGAAGACCGCTCGCTGACAAGATATCTCTTCTCACCCTCCTCCAGGATCGGCACCCCGTACAGATCCACCACGACGGTACGATTTGCAAAGCTGGCCAGAATACCGATGGGATAGGGGCTGTTATTCACAAAAGCAAAATCCGGTTTGGCATAGCTCACCGTTGCATCCTGTCCCGGTGTCACATAGGTTGGCTCAAACGTATGCCCCGTTCTCTCTACCGTTTCAAGTCCGGCGGAGATTACCGCATTATACAAGGTACTGGATATCTGACAGACGCCTCCGCCATACTCCTGTACCGTCACACCGTCCGCATAGGCACCCGCTTCCTTGTATCCCTTCTCGGGTGTCCTCTTTCCGACAGTTTCATTGAAGCTGAAACGCTCGCCCGGCTGGATCACCATTCCGTTGATGGCCTGGGCTGCCAGCCGCACATTGGTATTTCTGCTTTCATTGGCGGTTGTATGTGTAGTATAGCTGCCGATCTTTTTGTACTGCTCCCTGGACACTTCCGGCTGCACGGTGTTGATCTTCACCTCGATCACAGCCGTATAATCGCCATCGTCAAGCGCCTGCCTGATATCAGAGGAAAGCTGATAGGTATCCACCTCTCTGCCAGCTTTGCTGTCCGCATATTGAAACTGCCCCGATGTGGCATCGTATGAGAGCATCACGCCGCTGACAGCAGGTTCTCCCAGTTCGCTCCCCAGTTCTCCCGCCACCTCGGCTGCCAGAAATTCAGTGTTTTCAAGCGCCTGCAGATCCCTTGTGATCGTTGCCTTTTCAGCGCCCTGCGAAAGTCTGCTCAGACGGGTCTTAAAATCCACCTGCCGTTCCTGTTCTATTAAAGCATTTTCTTCTTCCTGCGCGCTTCTGACCGCTTCCATCACCACCGGAGTAAGCAGATCATCGATGGGCTTTTCCCCGCCGTCGTAGACCACCTTGATGCTCCAGGGATATTTGGATATGATCGCATTGAAGGCCTGTTCCTCGGTCATGCCGCTGATATCCGTACCGTCCACCATGACGATGGGGCTCCTGTCCGTCTTCAGATCCTGCCGGTAACGGTAATAAACCATTCCGGCTCCCGCCGCCACAAATAAAATAAGGATGACAAGAAATAAGCCAAAAGGTCTCAGACCGCTTTTTTTCTTTTTCTTTTTTTTCCGTTTTCTGCTGCCCGATGCCGCAGTTCTTTTGTCCGCCATTTCTGCCTCTTTTCCAAAAAAAGCGATCCGCCGCCGCCTTTCAGATCTCCGATTCTTTTTATCTCTTACATAGCTTATCAAACGCCCCTGACTTCCGCAAGAAGTGAATGAAAAAAAGTGTCTCCAAAAATTACCCTCACCCTCTCCGAAGAAATTGTCATATTGCACATAGGTCAACCCCTTTTTTGTGCATTTTTCACAAACCAGTCACCCGTTTTAACGGTTTTTTTATCATTTTTGGCAAATGCAAAACCATATCTCATTTGACATATACAGGATATTCCTTATATAATTTATGAAAGTAATCATCGCAGAAAGTGAACATGCTCATGAACATACAGGTACAATGCTGTGGATTATTCATCCTATGCGTTCTTTTTATATTTCATATCACCCGTGAAACTGTCGGTTTTCGCAGTACCAAACTGTACAGCCGGGTCATTCTGGCCAATTTCACGTGCCTGATCCTGGACATTCTTTCCATTATCCTGATCTCTGTGCATCAGGGTGCGCCCAGCTTTGGCACTGTTCTGGTGGCAAGACTGTATCTGGTGAGTCTGATCGTTGTGTTTTTGTTTGGTTATCTCTACACCTGTAATGATATCCATGTGCTGCAAAGAAGCAGGCTCTCTTTGGCTCTTGCTATAGGATTCGCCGCCATTGGCAGCCTGCTGGCGATGCTGTTGCCTATTTCGATCGAATATGAAGAAGGTCGTGCCTATACCTACGGTCCTGCCGTCAACGCAACTTTCTTTGCGGCTCCGGCCTTCATCCTGGGCACCATCCTTCTGACCATAGTATTCAGACGGCAGATGAATCCCCATCGAAAAGCAGCCATCCGTATCTGGATGGGGCTGGAACTGACAGCCGGTGTCATTCAGTTCATCTTCCCCGAACTGCTTCTCATTGGCTTTGTTACCTCCATCGGTATCATGATCCTGTTTATGGAATTGGAAAATCCGGAAAGTGAAATGGATCGGACAATCAATGTCTTCTCTTCTCATGTGATGCTGGATTATATCAGACAGCTCTACGAAAACAACCGTGAATTTTCCGGCGCCTTTATCATCAATGCTTCCGAATGGAAAGTCTCCCGCGCGGAGGAGGAAGCTATCATGATGGAGATGGCCGCATTTTTAAAACAAATACCCCGGATCAAGGTTTTCCGCGGGGCAGGCAATGATTTTGCCCTGATCATTCCGTCAAAATTCTATTCCGATGACATGATCAGGGAGATTTATGAACGCTTTATTCTGACCTGGCTGGGATACGAGATCCACTCCACCATTATTGCCATTCCCACCAGCAGGATAGCCCAGTCCCCCGAAGAAGTAACCATGTTCTATCAATATTTCAGAACCAAGTCACTGGATTCCGCCGAGAGGCTGATCTTCTTTGATGAGCAGGAACATGCCCGTATGCAAAAAGCCAAGCTCATACAGCAGGAGATCATCTCTGCTCTGGACGAGGATCGCGTGAATGTTTATTACCAGCCCATTTATTCTATCCAAAAAGGCCGCTTTGTATCAGCCGAAGCACTGGCCCGCATCAATCGTGCGGACGGCTCTCTGATGATGCCCGGCGAATTTATCCCTGTGGCTGAAAGCACGGGACTTGTGGAAGCGATCGGCGCCAGGGTATTGGAAAAAGTCTGTGCCATGCTGCGCGACCATCCCATTACCGGGCTGGGCATCGAATACATTGAGGTCAATCTGTCCGTAGCGCAGTGCGAGAACCGCTGGCTGGCGGATGACATCGAACAACTGACAAAAAAATACAATATTCCGCCCCGTCTTCTGAATCTGGAGATCACCGAAACCTCCGCCATCCGATTCAGGGATATCGTGATCAGCAACATGGAGAAGCTGACACAGAGTGGCTTTTCCTTTTCCCTGGATGACTTCGGTACCGGAGAATCCAATCTCAACTACATTGTGCATATGCCGGTCCACATTGTCAAATTCGACCGCAGCATGACACAGGACTATTTCAAAAATGAACGTACCAAACTGGTCATGGACTCCGTTGTCAGCATGATACACAACATGAACCTTAAAATCGTGGCTGAGGGCATCGAGGAAAAGTATCAGGTGGAATCCATGGCCGCCATCGGTGTGGATTATATCCAGGGTTACTACTACTCCAAGCCCATTCCGCTGGTGGATTTTCTTTCCTTCTTACACGAGCATAATTGACGCAGCGGATCACTCAAGATAGAAGGCTCTGTCCGGCAATCTCTCGGCGGGAGCTGCTGCCGGCTCTTCGGCATATCCCAGTGCCAGATGTCCGATGCCCACATACTCGCCTTCCAGACCGATCTCTGCCAGTATCTTACGGCCGAATTCTTCCTCAAATTCTTCTTTTGCGCGATGGATCCAGCAGGTGGAAAGTCCCAGATCCTGTGCTGAGATCATCATCTGTGCCAGCGCTGCGCTGCCGTCATATACAGCAGTGGGCGCCTGGGCATCTGCGATCACGATCAGTATCACCGGCGCTCCGTAAAACGGGTCAAAGCCCTCTTTCCAGCCGCCGATCCGGGCATTTTCATCTGCAATGAGATCCCTTAATTTTTTGTTGGTCACCGCAATGATGCGGGTAGACTGTCTTCCCATTCCGGTGGGCGCGTACAATCCCACACCTATGATCTGGTCAATGTCCTCTCTCGCGGGCATGACCGGTTTGAAATTGCGGCAGCTCCTTCTGCTCCTGAGTTGTTCCTGCAAACTGCTCATACTGTCTCCTCCTTTTTTTACCTTTTTTAATATCCCTTACGTTTTCTGTCTGCTATCAGCCTGCGGATATAATATCCGCTGATAAAACAGGCTATTGCCACCAGGATCAATCCGAATGCCAGAGCCGGTCCTCCGGCTGTAAATCCCACCTGCTTGGACAGAAAATATACAAGCAGGTTGGCTGCGCAGTGCATGATCACGGATGCCGCCAGATGTCCGTATACCTGATAAGCGACAGCCAGTGCCAGACCCATCAGAAACGCATAGATGATCTGCACGGGATTGCCGTGATAACAGCCAAAGATCAGTGCCGAAAGCGGTATCACGAGAAAGGTCGGAAAATAGCGGGCTATCCGTTCCTGAATGATCCCCCTGAACAACAGCTCCTCTGTAAAGGGAGTCAGTATCCCGTAGATCACCAGTCCCACCGGAAGTGCCACAGAATACTGGCCGGCCGCCACTCTCTGATAGCTCTCACTGGCACCGGTCAGGCCCCAGATGACAAAAATGATATTCAGCCCCAGCGAAAGTGCCATGCTATACGCTACCAGCAGCGGTGCTTCACGCAGGAGTATCTTCTTTTTTCTTTCCGTCACAACGGGGGCAGGATCTGTCTTGCCGAGGCCGTACTGCCTTGCCAGATAGGGCCAGGTGGCTATGGCAGCCACCACGTTCAGATAGACACGGATGCGCTCCTGCATATCTTCCGGGGGGTTCATAAAATGCAGCACAGCCACATAGCACAGATTATAGATCCCAAGCTCAATGATCCAGAAGATCAGAAGTGGCATAAGTACCTTGATCGTCTTGGAAATGGCTCTTTCCCGGCTGCGGAAAAAGGGGTTTTCATCCGTGATCCGAAACCTCAGATCATCCAGATCATCGGCAATGTAGTCAGGATCACACCCCACCAGCTCACTCATCTGTCCATAGCCGTAGGAAACAGCACACACATCCGTCCCCAGCTCTCTGGCGGCCTGTATATCAAACTTACGGTCTCCCACCATCAGGATCCTTGAATTTCCGGCTCTTCTGCCCTCTTTCTGCCTGATCCTGTTCAGCGCATCGGTCAGAACGGCAATTTTGGTGCCTCCCTCTCCGTCATCCCGGGCTCCGGCGATCACCGAAAAATACTGCTCTATATCAAAGCTCTGCAGCACCCTGTGGACAAAATGCTCCGGCTTGGAAGATGCGATCGCCAGAAAAATGCCCCTGTCATGCAGATCCTTCAGCAATTCTCCCATCCCGTCGTACAGCCGGTTTTCCAGTATCCCCTTGTCCTGATAATAGACGCGATACAGTTCAATAGCCCTGTCGTTCTCCTCTCCAGTCAGGTGGAACCATTTCTCATAACTGTCTTTTAACGGGGGACCTATAAAATCCTGAAACACCTTCCGGTCAGGAATCTCGATATTCATTTCGCAAAGGGAATAACTCACCGAGTTGGTAATCCCCTCCAGCGGATCGGTCAACGTTCCGTCCAGGTCAAAAATCACATATTGATACATACTCGTATTATATACGATTTTCCCGTAAAAAACTACTGTCGCCGGATTGAATTTTATCTTTTCCGAAAAAGAATTCTATGATATAATGAACGCATATACGGGGCACGGCGTTGCAAGAGCCGGTGCCCTGAATCCAAGGAAAGAGGTGATACCTGATGGATGACGGTGATTATCGAAGTTACATGAATGAAATGCGGCACCCAATAGCAGTATCACCCTTCAGCGGATAAGATTTCTTTTCCGCCATGTTGTGTCTGCCCGAACGTGCCGCAAGAGCGGCATTTTTTTTATGGGCATCTGCGATCAATGAACAGATGCCGGCCGCAAACCTGCCACATGACAGAAGGAGGAGGCAACATGGAACAGAATACGCTGAAAGAACCAAGCTATGTAGAACAGCTTCTGGAAATACTCAGAAGTGACCTGAATAAAGAAGACCTGCTGGAGCGTCTGGATGATTACCATGAAAATGATATCGCCGAGGCTCTTGAGCATATGCAGCCTGAGGAACGTATCAGACTGTATCCGATCCTTGGTGCGGAACGTGTTGCAGAGATCTTCACCTATATCGAGGATCCGGATGAGTACCTGAAGGAACTCGATGAAGACCGCGCCGCCGCCGTCCTCTCCGAGATGGACTCAGACGATGCGGCAGATGTCCTCGAAGAGATGGATGCGGAAACCCAGGAACGTATCGTCAGTCTCATGGATGACGAATCAAGCCGGGATGTCCAGTTGATCCTCTCCTATGACGAGGATGAAATCGGAAGCCATATGACCACCAATTTCATCGTGATCCGCAACGACCTGAACATCCGTCAGGCCATGCACGAGCTGGTGCGTCAGGCGGGAGATAACGACAATATCTCCACCATCTATGTAGAAGATGAAAACAAGCATTATTACGGTGCCATCGATCTGAAGGATCTGATCATCGCACGTGACTATACACCTTTGGAGGATCTGATCTCCACTTCCTATCCTTATGTCAAGGATAAAGAGCTGATCAGCGACTGTATCGAACGGATCAAAGACTACGCCGAGGATTCACTGCCGGTGCTGAATGATGAAAAATGCCTGATCGGGATCATCACCGCGACGGATATCGTAGAAGTCGTGGACGATGAAATGGGTGAAGACTATGCCCGTCTCGCCGGTTTGACCGCTGAGGAAGATCTCAACGAAAAACTCTTTGAAAGCATCAAAAAAAGACTCCCCTGGCTCATTGCCCTTCTGTTTCTCGGGATGATGGTTTCCACCGTTGTGGGCGCATTTGAAGCCGTTGTGGCAATCATCCCGCTGGTCATCTGCTTCCAGTCACTGATCCTGGATATGGCCGGCAATGTCGGCACCCAGTCACTGGCTGTCACCATCCGTGTGCTGATGGATGAAAACCTTACCGGACTGCAGAAGCTGGCTCTGATATTCAAAGAAATCCGCGTGGGCTTTTGCAACGGACTTTTGCTGGGTAGCATGGCCTTTGTCTTCATCGGTCTTTATATTCATTACTTCAAGGATAACCCCCTTTCCTTTGCCTTCAGGATCTCAGGCTGTGTCGGGATCTCCCTGCTGGCTGCCATGGTAGTCTCCAGCATCGTGGGAACCGTTGTTCCCATGTTTTTCCACAAGATAAAAATAGACCCCGCTGTTGCATCGGGGCCTCTTATCACCACCGTCAATGATCTGGTGGCCGTTGTAACATATTACAGTCTGGCATGGCTTCTTTTGATCCACTCCATGGCGTAAGGAAAAAAGCCGTTCAGCGATTCCGATCCCCCTGTGCCATGACGGCGATCCTGTTCAGCATCTTTTTGACCGGCGGCAGATTGATGACGATCAGGGTCAGGATCATCTCAACCAGAATGTAGGCATAGTTATATAAAACCGGATAAAATTTTACGAGCGGCGCCGGAAAATTCTCCGGCATATAATCCATCCAGTACAGATAACCGCCGATGGTATGGAACAGTCCTCTCACCAGACAACCCACAATATATCCTATGGTCATTCCATGTTTTTTGCCCATCCAGAGCCCTGCCAGTCCCAGCGCAGTAAAGGCCAGGATATAATCACAGCATACCTGGAACGGTGACAGGATATAAGTGGAACCGTCCCAGAACTGCAGCAGGGAGTAGGCAAAGGCCGTCAGCATTCCTATGCGGACACCGTACAGATACCCCACATAACAGATCATGAACATGGTAAACAGGGTAACGGAACCACCCCATGGCATATGAAATTTCAGAAAAGGAATAGATGAAAGCACAAAGGCAAGTGCCAGGGAAATGCCGCAGAATGCCAGCTGCCCGGCGCTGATGACTTTCTTTTCACCATTGTCCTGTTTTCTGCCTACGACAAATGCCGTCAGCAGGATGGCGATCACAACCAATACCACCAGTGCGATGTAGCCGGCGGGATTGGTCAGAGCCCACGCTCCGTCTTCTTCATTGAAATAAACAAACATAAAAAAACCTCCTTGTGATTTTATGCGCAAGGAGACAACAAAAAAAGCTATCGTATCGCTTCCCTTCGCAGGCATTATCCTGATCAGGTAAAGGGTATCGGCAAACCTCTCTCAGCCTTTACGGCTCCCCTAGCGCAAAACCTACTATACAACAGGAATACGAATCCGTCAAGACCGGACGCGAGCTGTCACTTGCGATACGCTGCAAGAGATGTTATCATTATCACATCAAAACACCGATAAACCTACAGATGGGAGGTACGCCTATGATCACGATCAGTCTCTGCATGATAGTCAAAAATGAAGAAAAGGTACTGGCAAGGTGTCTGGACTCCGTCAGGGATCTGATGGACGAGATCATCATCGTAGATACCGGTTCCAATGATTCCACGAAAAAGATTGCCGAAAAGTATACCGACAAGATCTATGATTTCAAGTGGAACGGCAGTTTTGCGGATGCCCGAAATTATTCTTTTTCCAAGGCAACCGCCCAATATATCTACTGCGCCGATGCCGATGAAGTAATAGATGATGAGAACCGCGAGAAATTCGCCCTTTTGAAAAAGGGGCTATTGCCGGAGATCGATATCGTCCAGATGTATTACTGCAATCAGATGGAATATAACACCATATACAATTACGACAGAGAACTGCGTCCCAAGCTGTACAAACGGGTAAGAAACTTTACCTGGGTCAATCCCATCCATGAGGCCGTGGCACTGCAGCCCATGATCTATGACAGCGATATCGAGATCATCCACAGACCCACGGGATTTCATGCTTCCCGTGATCTGATCGCATTTGAAAAAATGTATACGGACGGACTGTATATGGACGCCCGTCTGCACACTCTCTATGCCAAGGAACTGCTGATCGCCGGAGAAAAGAGCAATCTGCTGCGCTCCATCCCCTTCTTTGAAAAATCCCTAAGCGACGTGACCCGCTCCGCCGACTCCCTGATGGAAGCATACTGTGTCCTTACCAGGGCTTACCGCATCAAGGGCGATTCGGTCAACTTTTTTAAGTATGCCCTGCGTGCCGTGACCACAGAGGGGGAAGGCTGCGCCGAGGTCTGTCTTGAGCTGGCATTGTATTTTCGCTCCGTCAAGGATGAAGAGGAGGAACAGATCTGGCTGCATGCAGCACTAAGCGCCCCCTGCATCCTGAATCTGGAAACCGAAAAAACGGCCCGCAAAATGCTTGACGATCTCAAAGTCTGATCTCCTGCATGAGGGCAAAGGAATACAGTATCTTTTCCTTTACCTTTTTCCCCGTAATCTGTTCCAGCGCCTCCTGATAATAATCCATCTGTGTGCGATAACGGCCGGTCAGTTCCTCAGGCGAGCTGATCCGGTCCGTTTTATAATCCAGAAGAACCAGCTCTCCCTCTTCTTCCCAATATACATCAATGACACCCTGGATCATGACCCGCTCCTCCTCGGGGATCTCGGAATGCAGTCTGTTAGCTGCTATGGCTATCACAAAGGGCTGTTCCTTGTACAGTTCCCTCCTGGCATCAGCTCTGCCCATCCGTCCTGCCGGATCCGAGCAAATAAAGTCCAGGATTTTATCCCCGGAAACCAGCTCCATATCCGCCTTTTGCATCCGTCCTTCGGTCACAAATCCGTCCATATCCCGAATCATCTCATTCTTTGCTTTCTCTCTGCCGCCTTCTTTTCGCAGGATACTCTCATATTTAGCATAGTCCAAAAGCTCCAGAACCCTGTGATAAGCCGTTCCCCGTCCGGTAGCGCTGCCTTTTTCATCCCTGCCGGCAAAGCGGGGCAGGATCGCCGCAGTTCTGTCCTCCGTTTCAAATGAGCGGTGCACTCCCGCCTCCTCCATCGCGGCCATCTTCAGCTCCGATACACTGGTCTTGGCATAGAGATATTTCAGATTTTCATGCGGATATACATAGGAAAACCGCGCATCCAGCTGCCTGTACAAATCTCCCGTTGCAGACACCTCCTCTGATAATCGCTTCGCAAGTCCTTCCCAGTCTGTCAGACCGGTGACGATCTGAGCCTCCTTATTTTGCTCGGACGCTCTGACAAATCTGTCCGTATCTATTTCCGATTCCCTGTATACCCTGATCCCAAAACACTTATGATCCATCTCATAGGCCATCAGCAGCATGGACAGATAGTTTTTGGCACCGGCGTAAAGCGCGTCAGCAGGCACCTTGTCCGTGGCGCTCAGGGCGAACAGTCTCAGATAAGCAAAACTCTCCGGCTGCTTTTCGCCGTCCTTTACCACACCGGAGAAAATAAGCTTTTCCCTGGCTCTGGTGGCTGCAACATACAAAAGCCGCAGCTCCTCTCCGAGCATGTCCTTTTTGATCTTGTCTTTGAGCAATATCTTTTTAAGACTGCCCCGTCTGGTTCTGGCAACAGGATCGATGCCGTCCGATGCCGCCCCCTCCCCCGGATCGATCAGAATGTTCTTTTTCAGATCCGTAAGGTTAAACTCTCCATGGCAGCCCGCCACAAAGACCACGGGAAATTCAAGTCCCTTGCTGGCATGGATCGTCATGATCCGTACCACATCCGCATTCTCCGACAGGGAAGATGCCTCCCCCTCATCAATGCTGTATTTCTCCAGTTGATCCATATATCTGATAAAGCGGAATATACCGCCATACCCCGTCTTCTCAAAATCCGCTGCCCTCTGCAGGAGCATATCCGTATTGGCTGCCCGCTGCCCTCCCCCGGGCAATGCCAGAAGGTATTCCCTGTAATGAAACCTTTTGAATATTTCCGTCAGCAGCTTTGTCATGGACAGATAGGTTGACAGATCCCTGAGTTCATTCAGGGTATCCAGCGCCTTGCGGGCTCTCTCTCTCAGAGCCGGAGTCCTTTCTTCATCCTCTGCCGTCAGGCGGAAACTCTCATACAGAGAGATATCCTTTTTATGTCCCCTGATCAATGCCAGTTCATCGTCACTGATCCCGAAGAAGACCGACCGCATGGCAGCAGCAAAGGGCAGATCATGATACGGATTCTCTATGCAGCGCAGCAGCTCCATTACCGTCATTACTTCCGGCTCACTATAGTAACCGGCTCTCGATATCATATGAGAAGGGATTCCATAGGTCGCCAGCGCTTTTCTGATCTCCTCCGCATCTTTTTTGCGCAGCAAAATCGCAATATCCCTGTATTGAAGCGGTCGCATTTTGCCCTCGGACGTCTCATCCGCAACCCGGAAATGCCCTGCCATCTCATGAATACGGGCTGCGATCATAAAAGCCTCAAGACTCTTTTTTTCCGTTCCGGTCTGGTCCGTTTCACACAGCATCAGCTCTGTGTCATGATCCATGACTGCATCACCGCTACGATCATCATCCGCCTCGGGATAGACTGCCCCGCATCTGAGCACTTCGTTTTCATCATAATCGATCCCACCGATCTCCTTTCGCATGATCCTTGAAAAGATCCTGTTAACACTGTCTATCACCTGAGAACGGCTTCTGAAATTGTCTGACAAGAGGACCAGCCTGTGATCCGGACTCTCCTCGCGATAGGCGTCGAATTTGGCTGTAAAGATCTCCGGTCTGGCAAGCCTGAACCGGTAAATGCTCTGCTTTTTATCGCCTACCATAAAACGGTTTCTGTTTCCGCTTTCATCCCTGGCAAGCACCGTAAGCAGCATCTCCTGCACATCATTGGAATCCTGGTATTCGTCCACCATGATCTCCTCAAAATAGTCCCTGTAGGCAAGCGCCGTCTCTGTCGGGCCATCGCCGTCATAAAGGATCTCCAGCGCCAGATGTTCTATGTCCGCAAAGCTCAGAACATTTTTCTCCTTCTTGCGTTCAAAGAGCGCCTCTGAAAAATGAAGTGTCACCGCAGCCAGAGCGCGTACCAGCCTGCCTGCCGCTTCCTCTCTGTACCTGGCATCATCCCCGGCAGGCGCATACAGCCCTGCCAACTCTTCCGCTGTCTTTTTATACTGCTTTCTCAGCTCCTTTACCTGCTCGACGACAAAGTCATCCACGCTCTCTTTTTCCGCCTTGGTGGCAGGGGCAAGCTTTTCCCATGTCAGGGATGCAAAGGCGCTGCTCACATCCTCATAGATCTCATCCGGCTCCCTGTCCGTCCTGATGTCCGCGGCGATCCCCTCCAGCATTTCCAGATCCGCCGTCAGCGCCCTTCTGTATCCCTCCGGTATAGCACCGTTTTGCCCAGCCTCAAGAAGCACCCTGATCACGGACAGCGTCCCCTGCAATTCACCATCGGTATAAGCAAAAAGTTCCTTCAGTGCAAGAGTCCAGTCACCGTCAGTGCCATCAGCCATCTGTCCCAGCCACCGCTTTGGCGCCGGATGGGCGCAGGCCATACGGTAAAGCCTGAAAATGCTTTCGGAGAGTTCTTTTTCCTTTACATCGGGATTCAGACAGGCAACCAGATAGAGAAAATCCTCATCCCCCGTCTGATAGGCTTCCTCCAGAACCCGTTCCAGCACCTCCTGTTCCAGCAGACTTTCCTCTCCGCTGTCGGCAATGCGGAAACCGGGATCAATGTCGATCCGGTGAAAATGATTTCGCAGAATGAACAGGCAAAAGCTGTCAATCGTGGTGATCTGCGCATTATGCAGCAGGTTTTCCTGTCTCTGCATTCTCTCATCGGAAGGGTGCTCCTGCAGATACACCTGTATCTTTTGCAAAAGTCTCTGTTTCATCTGGGCTGCCGCCGCCCGCGTAAAGGTCAGCACCAGCATACGGTCCACATCAACCGGATGCTCCGGATCCATCAGTCTTTGGAAGATCCGCTCCGTCAGCACAGCCGTTTTGCCGCTGCCCGCGCCGGCAGAAACCATCACATCACAGTTCCTCGCCTCTATAACCTCAGTTTGCTGCTGTGTATATCTCATGCCTCTGGTACCTCCTTCACGGGACAGACCTCTTTCCGGTAGCCGGGGATCTTGTCATCAAATCCGCAGATCCCCATGTAAGGACAATAGGCACAACTGTCAAAACCCCTCTCCCCCTTGCCGGTCTGAAAGGGCGCAACCGCAATATTACCGTCTCTGATCTGCTGCATCAGATCATCCGCTTTTTGGGTTGCATAATCCAGATAGCCCTTTAGCCTGGCAGATGAAGCGGACTGGGAATTAGACGACAGCCTGCCGGACTTGATATCAGCCACGATCACATCCGATCTGCCTTCGGTCAGCAGATCCCGATCGAGCAGATTCAGCACCTCATCTTCTTCCAGAAACATGCCCTGCGGCCGCATCTCCCTGAGCAGCTCTTCCTCTACGGATGCGTTCTTTTGTGCGATCAGCGGATTCTGCACCTTATAATAAAACATACCCGCAGGGATCACCTCGGCGCCGGGATGCTCTCCCCTGACCACTTCAACCGCCTGTTTCAGATAGATGGGCAGCTGAAGCGAAACCCCGTAATACAGCTTGTTACCATCAAGCTTGTGATTGCCGGTCTTGTAATCCACCACCTTTACATAGTATCTGCCGCCGGACTGGGCCACATCCACCCTGTCAATGATGCCCCGTATCGGATGCCCGCCGCTCTGTTCAAAGCGTCTCTCGAAATATGCAGGCGCAAAGCCGCTTTTGGCAAACTGATGTCTGAGGCTTTTCAGACTTCGCAAAAGGGTCTCCTCCATCTGACGGAGCCTGTATTCATTGCGGCCTGACGAAAACAGTATCTCATTTCCGTAGCCTTGGGCCACCTCCATCAGCGTCTCATGCAGGCGCTCCCTGATCTGATCGTCCGTCTGCAGGGACAGACTCATGCCTTCCTCTTTCAGGCTGCGGAAAAAGCGCTCCAGAACGCTGTGGTAAATACTGCCAAGATCCGACTGCTCAAAGCTGTACTCCTGCTTTTCCCTAAGACCCAGTCCGTATCTGATAAAGTGTGCAAAAGGGCAGGCTGCCATCTGTTCCAGACGGCTGATCGTGCCCCGCGGATCATAGATCGCATCTATGGCGGTCCGCGATAATGGCCTGGGAACATATACGGTAAAAGCCGACCGGATCAGGTCCCCTGCCCTGTTGTCTCCGCGATAGGCCGCCGTCAGTGCCATCAACAGACCCTCAAGCTCGCTGCGACGCTGCGTACTGCATTCACCTTGTGCATATTCCCGCAGCATCAGCGCCAGATCATCCAGACCATCCTCAGCGGATTCGATCCTCCGGGGCTCTGCCATATCCCTGCCGCCGGCTCTTTCCACCTTCAGGGAGGGATAGAGTGACAAAATATGACGGATCAGATAGGATGGCAGCAGACTTTTGCCATTATTATCCAGCAGAGAATATGACAGATACAAATGCTCTGCCGGCTTGGTCATATTCTGATAGAGATACAATCTCTGCTCATACAGCTTTTCTCTCGGTCCCGGCGCCAGCGTCACCCCGCTCTCAAGCAGATATTCCCGCTCCATTTCCGACAGAAGGCCCCTGTTTCCTTCTTTTTGCGGAATGATCCCCTCGTTGACGCCCAGAAAGAACAGAGCTTTGACAGGCTCAAGACGGGTCCTCTGCATGTCTCCCACCATGACCTGGTCGACACTCTGGGGAATCGTTCCTATCCTGATCTCTGCCACTCCCGCTTCAAAGATGGACAGATACTCCGCCGCATCCATCTCGTCATCACCGATCAGGTCATAGATCCTGTCAAACAGCTCCATGATGCTGCCGTAAATCTTTTCATACTCCTTGGCCAGTGACAGCTCTCCTGCCTCGGAAAAACGCCCGGCAAGGGCATCGCATTTCTCCTGCAGGTGCTGATAAGTGCACATATCATACAGCCGCAGGGTAAACTCCCTGGCCGTCCGGGCGGGCACCAGAAAAGGCGCAAGACTCTCCATCAGCCGTTTCCTCATCTCTTCGGCCTGTTCTGCATCCGAACCCAGATCAAAGGTCTTTGAAAAACGGCTCCTGCCACGTATACCCAGCGCATTCAGGTAAAGGTCAAACCGGTCTGTCTCATCGGCGGTAAAATCCGTCAGTCCGCTCCTCAGATATCCCATTACACTATCAGCCGTAAAGTCATCGATCAGCATCCTGAGCAGGCAACGCAGATACGTCACCATCTGATTTTGCAGCACACTGCGGGATGTGTCCATGTAGAAGGGGATCCCGCATCTGGCAAGCTCTGCTCTGAGCAGATCCGAGTATCCCTCCATATCGCCGGTTTCAATGGCGATCTGACGGTATTCATAGCCCTGACGGATCAGTGATCTGATCCTGCGGCAGCACCACCTGACCTCATCTCTTCTGAACCCCGCCTCATAAATGCCGATGGCATCCTGCGGCCTGTCATAAACCTGCCTGCCGAACCGAAGAAGCTGTCTTTCGAGAAAATCCATGGCAGGCAGAGATGCATACCGGCGGCAGGCCGGATCATTCATGTAGACAACAGGCAGTACTTCGCAGCCCACCTCCCCGGCCAGTTGCATCAGTCTGTTGAAGGTCTTTTTCGTCAGGTCGAACAGTCTGTCCGCCTCATCAGGCTCCCGGTCTATACAGAGCGTCACATCCACCCTCTCGCATACCTGCATCAGTTCTCCCACCACCCTGATCTGTACGGGCGTAAATCCCGTAAAATGGTCAAAGAGCACACAACTGCCGTCAAGCAGTTTTGATGAAGGGATCTGTCTGCAAAGCTCAAGAAGCGCCTCCTCCGTGGTAATATATTTCTCATTGATATAGGCCTGAAAGGATTCGTACAGCACCTTAAGATCCTGAAGCTTACCGGCAAGATACCCCTGCCCGTGGCTTTTTTCGATCAAGCTCTCCAGATCATCCGGTGAAATGTCATACTGATAAAACTCCGATATCTGCGACTTGACCTCATGGATATATCCCGGCCGTCTCATCTTACCCTTCAAAAAAGCCAGCCTGTCCTCCTGCATCAGCGCTACCCGTCGCAGGATCAGATTCTTACCCGTGTCGTCCAGTACCGTTCTGTCGGCTCTTCCGACCTCATCAAGTATCCTGTGCGTCAGTCTGGAAAAACTCAGCACGTCGATATTCAGAATACCACCTGAGGGATGGAGCCGGCAGATCTCTCTGGTGGTACTCATGGAAAACTGATCCGGCACGATGATGATAAACTGCTGCCGTGGATGCTGCAGTGACCGTCTGATCAGTTCATTGTACGCATATGTACTCTTACCGCTGCCGGATGCGCCGGCGATGATTTCAAGGCTCATGTCTGTCTCTCTTTCTATATATTACTCTGACCATTAAAAATCGCCACCATCTGCTTGTCGACATTTATTGGCCAGCGTAATGGAAATGAATTGGAATGAATTGGATAAAGCGTACCACATCTGCTGTCCCATAAAAGGGACTTGAATCATCGTTGCTGTATACCGTCTGACAAAAAAATACAAAGGATTTCATCCACGGAAAGATAAAACCCTTTGTCATTTGTCGTCATTTTGAAAAAACCTCTTTCATACTGTCATAATGGAGAAAGATCCCTTCTGCTGCCAGCGCTTCTATCTCATCGGCCGTTGCCAGCCTGAAAGCCTGCGTTTCCGCTGTCTGAAGCACCACGTCGCTCTCATCGAACTCCCCGACAAACCGATAGATGTCCACGAAATAATTGTCTTTCTCCTGAGGATTGTCACGCCGGTAGGAAAACGCATAGCCTCCTTCCCAGCCTGTCACATCAATGCCGGTTTCCTCCAGGATCTCGCGCTTGACGGCATCAGAGGACTCTTCTCCTGCCATCACGCCGCCACCGCTGACTTCCCACCAGCCGGGCGCCCATGATTTGGTATTGACCCGCTGTGTGATCAGATATCTGCCATCACTCTTTCTGGCAAGCACACCCAGCACCGTCAGATGGTAGTCACCCGGCTGCATATTCCAGTCATTCCGCTGCATGGTACGGCCTGTCTTTTTTTTGTTCACATCATAAATATCCCAATATTCCATTATTTTTCCTCTCTTTTTTCAAGGGGATTCATATCCAGCCCTCTGTTTCTGTCTCCCTGCAGATCCTTGCCAAACTCATAATCATTGCCGGGCAGGATCGCATTCAGCAGAATCCCCAGTATGGCTGCAATGGACAGCGCCGTAAGGGTGATGGATGTACCGCCCACCGTAAAGGTCAGTCCCTCCGTAAAGCCCAGTCCGCTGACCAGGATCACGGCGGCAATGATCAGATTTCTGGATTTGGTAAAGTCCACCTTGTTCTCAACCACATTCCTGACACCGATAGCCGAGATCATACCATAGAGCATGAAGCTGACTCCGCCGATGATGGCAGAAGGCAGGGAGCCGATCAGCGCCGCTACCTTGGGGAAAAAGCTGAGGATAACGGCAAAGACAGCCGCCAATCTGACTACGCGGGGATCATATACACCGGACAGCTCCAGCACGCCCGTATTTTCGCCGTATGTCGTATTGGCCGGTCCACCGAACATAGCAGACAGTGAAGTAGCCAGCCCGTCGCCGATCAACGTCCTGTGAAGACCCGGATCTTCGATAAAGTTGCTGCCAACTGTTGCGGAAATAGCGGAAATATCACCGATATGCTCCATCATGGTGGCAATAGCGATCGGTGCCATGACCAGGATCGCCGTCAGATTAAATTTGCACAACTGAAACGGTGGCAGACCCACCACGGAAGACGAGGCCACCGATGTGAAATCCAGGATCGCCGTTCCGTCCGGATTGGTCATTCCGCAGAAGTACATGATCAGAGCCACTGCGTAGGAGATCACCACGCCCATCAGAATGGGAATGATCCTGAACATTCCTTTTCCCCAGATATTGAAGATGATGATCACCGCCAGTGCCACAAAGGCCAGAAACCAGTTCGTGGAAGCATTGGATACCGCAGAAGGAGCCAGCGACAGACCAATGCAGATGATGATGGGGCCGGTTACCGCAGGAGGCAGAAAACGCATTACCCTGGTAACGCCCACCAGTTTGATCACCAGCGCCAGGATCAGATACAAAAGCCCCGCCACCACGATGCCGCCACAGGCGTAGGGCAGTTTCTCGCCCATCGTCATATCCGCAAAAATACCGCTCTTGAGATTGGCCACTGATGCAAAACCGCCCAGAAATGCAAATGACGATCCCAGAAAAGCGGGTACTTTAAATTTGGAACAAAGATGGAAAAACAAGGTACCCAGACCGGCGCAGATCAATGTCACCTGAATGCTGAGCCCCTCTCCTTCAAAATAGGTATTCACCAGGATCGGCACCAGGATCGTGGCACCAAACATGGCAAACATGTGCTGCAACCCCAAAAGCAGCATTTTGGGAATCCCCAATTCCCTTGCATCGTAAATTCCTTCTTTTTCTTTCATATACCCTCCCATTTCTCTCGCTCCGGCGTAGCCTTGACTGTCACAAAAATACCTTCATCCCATCATACCACAGTCAGCCGGTTTTGTCTGTTTTTTTACGCAGGCGCAGTTCACGTCTCTGCAATGCTGCCACCATTCCCACTATGGCATGGGGCGTCTCTTCAAACTCCACCCCTACCAGGATTCTGTTCTCTGCAAATTCATCAATGGTACGAACCACATGACCGGACACTTTGTAAATATGTTCGTAATGATCGAAGATCGAAACGGATACCGCATCACCTTCCCGGATCGCTTTAAACTCTCCTGCCACAAATACCATACCGATACCGGAAAAAGAAATATCATGCATATATCCGTCCACGGCTTTCTTATTGTTGCCGATCTGTGCCACGATATGGTAATTACAGGGCACTCTGTAGTTCATTCTGTGATTGACAGGCGCAGTATCATCGGTGCTGAACAGCAAAAGCTGACTTCTGTCCTTACTCATACCGTGATAATTGATGGTATATTGGTATTCTCTGTTGTCCACGCTGTTGATGATGGTTGCCATGACTCTGTGTTTTCCCAAAGAAACAGGAACGCCATTCTGAAAGACAGGCTCAAGACCGATGCAGAAATTATTTTTGTACTCGTCCGGATATCCCTGCACAACTCTGGATTCGAGAGTTACAGATTCGCTTTTGATATTCACGGTAAGTGTGACCTGAGATCCTGCTCCCATCTGATTGATCGTCATACGCTCAATTTCCTTCCAACGGCTGTACTCCTGCCATGCGATCGCTCGCAAGGACATGTCCGAACATCAAAAACATTATACCATGTAAAATGAACTAAGGAAAGACACCCCATATGGGGTGTCTCTTTTTGTTGCAAACAAGAGAAGCGTTTGCATAAGCTATTCACCTTTTGAAATCGTCTGATACTTCAGCAAATGTCCGAATACCCTGGATGTAATCGTCATATGCCGCTTCCGCATCCTTGCCGTGAAAGACAGTGCAAAGACCACACATGTCGCAATCCGCAATGCATGGGTACCTGTCCTTGATGTATTTCCTTCGCTCTTCTTCTGATGAATTTCGAATATCCGGTGCATCAGTCATATAGCTTTTCCTCACATAATCTGTCTACCTGAGCGATAACGCTCCATGTATTCCGCGTTAATCTCTTTTATCTCCTTTTTGCCATCAATATAGTCCTGATAAATGTCCCATGGACTGCCTCCTCCGAGCCAGCAGGAAGAACAATTCTCACATCCGCCTCCGCAATCAAGCGAAGACTTGATGAGCTCCTCCCGTTCCTCTTTCGTCGTGTCTTTGATAAGCATTGATTTCATAAAATTGCCCCTCGAATGATATGTCTCTATCTGCTTTGTACTCTAAAAGAACTCTCACTATCACTCTCGCAATACAATGTCAGTATATCACACTGTATGATACTATAATAGCTCTTTCTTACAGATGAGTTAAACTGCCCTCCTCGGCTGTACAAAGAACGAAATGATCAATCCGATAATGATAAATGGCAGTGCTACATGTACAAGCCCAAATATAACGGCTCCAATAATGATCACCGGAAGGAGCGCTATGGTAAATACCAGTTTGGAAATCCCCAGGGCTGCTTTCAAAGCCCAGATAACGATCCTGCCTGCAAATACAAGTGTACAAATAACAAATAATGTCAACATATCTTTGCCCTCCTTGTTGTCTCTGTCCCCTGGTTTAATGGGGCTTTTCATATTAGTATTGTATGGGAAAAAACAGTAAATTTCAGCTGTTGAATCGCCTCATTTCCTGAATTGCTTTAGCTAGTTTTCCGCAAAATCATACATTTTGTGAAAAAAAACCACAATACAATATCACTTTGTGAAATAATCTTCTAAGCTTGCGGTACCCGATCCAATTGAACATACTAATTGAATCATATACTTATTAATGTTATAGTATCTTTAGAAACTTATGTATAACGTCTAACAGATTTGGAGGTGATATTATGGCAGGAACCGGCGCATATGCAATGCCTGTAGATTTACCTTTCGTTGCAAAAAAACCTCTTAAAAGAACTATGTCAAAAGAGGCAAAAGCTCATTTTGAAGAATTATTCTCCGAAAACATAGAAATATTTGAAGACTCAAAGACTGGAGAATTGTATTCAAAAATAACAGATTTAAGAACCGGAAAAACTGAGATAATGAAATGCGAGTATACGGATGAAGACTAATATTAACACTGAATTATTCACAAAGGATATGAATGATATAGCACAGGATTTTTCTTCCGGAAATGTCTTTTTAGATAATTTCCTAAAATCTGAAGATGCTTTAAATAACAGTATTGGAAAAACCTTTGTGTGGTTAAATGAAAATCGAACAGAAATAATCGGATACTATAATATTGGTGTTGGTTATATTGATATGTATTACGGCGATGATAAATATAAGATCGGTGGTTCTATTCATTTAAACTTCTTTGCATTAAATGAAAAGTATCGTGGAATTATCGTCAGAAAAAAGGCGGATGGTACTGTAATTAAATTTTCTGACAGACTATTTACTGATTTCATGAATAAAGTATATGAATTAAGAGAAAAATATATTGGTTTTTCATTCGTTACTTTAGCCGCAACCGATGAAGGTTATTCGTTATATAAGCGAAATTATTTTGATGATTTAGATGCTGATCTGCATTTTTCCTTCAAAGATGACGAAAAGGGCTGTAAACCTATGTACCTTGCACTTGACGCAGAATAAACATAACCCTTGATTTCAAAGGCTTCCGATCAACCCTGTTGTCAAAATACCATCAAGCGTACCATCTAACTTTTTAAGATGGAGAAGATGTTTTCAAATACCTTCTTCATATCCTCTACATTATTCGGCATATTCCTTGCCAGCAGATCTATGTCTCTTGTAGCCCTTGCAAACTCACCTTCAAAGAGTGCATACAGGAATATACCACCCTTAAGCGTGAAGCGTTCCACATATTCTGACACCGACAGTCTGTATACGGTTCTTTCCAACCCATACGCCGTCAA
>CAJOOZ010000045.1 GCA_905236705.1 uncultured Lachnospiraceae bacterium
CGGATATAATCAGGGACTGCGGGCATGGAGAGCCAGGGGTCCTTTTCGGTATACAGTGATCCGACAAAGGAAATATCCGATGTAAAGCGTTGTCTGTCATTTTTACCGCTTCCTGTCAGGACGCGATCCCATCTTGAAGGATTGGTGCAAAGAGGCAGATGAAAAATACATTCCGGATTCAGAGCGTGCAGATCCTCATACTGCTGCCGGTCAAATAAAAAGAGCCGGTTACAGGAATTTGTCACGGATTTTGAATAGATCTCCGCCAAGGGAGAATCTACCGTCCAGCAGACATAGGGAACAGAGTAGATCTGGCAGATCTCCGATATGGCCGGATAGAAGTTGATTGAAAAGACAAACAGGTAAGGGTCGTCTGATGAAGTATCGTCCAGGTGGTTCTGGATGAGACTGATTCTATCCGCATCCGAAAGAGACTTCCTGGTCATCTCTGTTGTCTCTTCAATGACTGAGAGCCCGTAGTAACGGAAGGCTTCCAGGACGTCGGGTTCGCATATGCTGTTGTATCTGTAGAACAGGATTCTCATGGGTATTATTATACACAAATCAATATGGGAATGCTACTTGTGAATGAACATAAAAGCTGTGAAAGGCAAATGAAGTATATCAATGTGCATGAAAACGAATTCAATAATGCTGCTTTTAAGAACAGTATGATTGCCGGTTGCGACGAACAGTGGCTTTGTTTTGACTGCGAAGGAAGACTGAAAGAGGCGGGAATTGACGCGAAAAAGGTTGTTGCAAACCTACAGAAGGCCGGAGCAAAGGCATGTGTATTTGCAGGGAGCGAGTCGTATTACATAACCGATGGTACATCCATGCTGGGGCTTTTTGATCAAACATTGGAGGGCTTCATTTTTGCAAAAGATATTCTGGTGAAAACCGGCCGCTTCAATGATTATCTGACTGACGGCGGAAATCTGGAATTTCTGTGCAGGATAGCTGATGATTTCAGGGTGCAGATTTGGCCGGCCATAGAAGGAACGGGAGAAAATGATCCCAGGGAAAATGTGACGGAATATACAACAGAATATATAAGGAGTCTGGCATATCTGTGTTGCAGGTATCAGACCGGGGAACTGATTCCGGACGGCTTTGAAAATGCCTTGCACAAGATAGTGGGGACGCTGCAAAAACAGAACCTCCTTCAGGTATTTATGAGACAGTTACAGAGCTTTGTCTCTGATGATACGGAATTTCGGAAATATGTGCGCAGTACTGCCCCGATCTATATTGTGACAGGGGATGATACTGCTTATGGAGTATTGAAGGATTTTGCTCAGCAGCTTGCGAAAGAGTTTGTGAAGCAGGGACAGGCAGTTATCACAACTGACGGAAGATATGTTCCGTACAAAGGCGTGGAGGATATAGAAGGCAGAACATTGAAAGCCCTGGCCGGATTCCAGGCCACGGTACTGTTTGATGATTATTTCAAATCCTTTGATGCTCCCAAGTTTCAATTCTGGTTTGATGATCCCGTATTTTTTGATGATGTATTTCAGCAGATTAAAGGAGATGATTCCTATTATCTGCTTTGTCAGGACGGCTATCATGCAGAACATTTAAAAGAGCATTACGGGATCAAAAATGCGATCCACTTTCCGCCGGGTGGTGTGGATGAAGGGGAGCCGGATTTTGAGAACAGAGATCTGGATATCGTTTTCATAGGAACCTATACCAGACCGGAGACTTATATGGATGCAGAGATGCATCACAGTATTATATCGGGTGAAGGTGGAAAAGCATCGGGAACACAAGGTGATCTCAAAATATCATATATCCGATATATGATCGAACATCCGGATCTTACATATGAGCAGGGTGTAAAAAAGCTGTTGGAAGAGAGGGGTCTTCATCTTGCCCATGATCAGTATATGCAGCTTCTCTGGTCACTGGCCAACGAATACCGGTATGTCAGAGGGTATTACCGGCATAAGGTGATCGAGAACATAGTTAGCAGCGGCTTACAAATACATGTTTATGGTGACAGTTGGTACTCCTATGAGGGAAAGGGAAAGGAAAACCTGATCATCCATCCCGCGCTGGATCCCCGACAGGTCAATGAGACACTGCGCCGGGCCAAGATCAGCCTAAACATCATGTCCTGGCACAAAGACGGCATGACAGAGAGAGTGATCAATTCCATGCTCTGCGGGGCTGTATGTGTGTCGGATGAGACGAGGTATCTGAGAGAAAAGTTCAAAGATACCGGTTTGGCTGAAACAGTTATATTGTATACCGTTCAACAATCCGGTCAGCTGCCGGAATTGCTTAAGGAATTATCAGAAGATGAGGACAGACGGGAATCCGTGGCCAGGCGAGCTTATGAGTATGCAGGGGCGCATGATCTGTGGAAAAACAGAGCTGAGGAAATGATGCGTCATATCATATTATCAGAGGAGTAGTATGAGTACAATTTTGCGCAGCTTGTGGCGCGGAATTCGACTTGAACGGCTTGCCCGGGGAGAGAGGAGAAGAAATGGTGGACCTTACAGATGCGCAGGAGCGAAGGGATGATCTGCCTTCGATCAGTGTAGTGATCCCGACATATAATCGCAGGGATAAGATCGAAAGGGCTATCAGCAGCGTGCTGGCACAGACAGGACAGGGAAAAGAGTATGAGCTGACAGAGATCATTGTAGTGGATGACGGATCTAGTGACGATACGCAGGCAGTTGTGGAAGGGTTGCAGAGTGATCTGATCAGATATCACAGGCTGTCGCAAAACGGCGGTGCCGGAAGAGCCAGAAATGAAGGCGTTAAGCTGGCAAAGGCTGAGTGGATCGCATTTCAGGATAGTGATGATTTCTGGATGGAAAACAAGCTGAGCAGACAGGTGTGGTATATCGGGAAGAATTCTGATGTGGGAATATGCTGCACGGGTTTTCGATCTCAGCTTTCGGGTGATCGATATATCGATCTTTGCCTGCAGTCGGTGAATGAACCGGTTACAGTTCTTTCGGAAAAGAACTTTGTTGATGCACCGACGATCATGATCAGAAAAAAGATATATGAAAAACTCGGTGGCTTTGATGAAAGCCTGAGAGCGCTGGAGGATTGGGATCTTGCGCTCCGAGCCTGTGGTGAGGGCAGAGTGCTGTTTGTTCCGGAGATCCTTGTTCATGCGGATCTGTCCGGGAGTGGCGTATCTTCCAATGCCGGCAACTATTATGATGCCAGGTGCCGGATCATAGCAAAGAACCGGGAGCTGCTACAGCACCATGATTGTCTGGAAGGCGCCATGAAAGCGCTCTTGGAGAGTGCAAAACAAGACAGAATGCTGGAGACGGTTGGGAGAATGCTGGAACTCCACATGAATCGAGCAGACAGCCGTATAGCTACAGTTGAGTTGCAATGCGACGAATCTGCGAGATGAATTGTGGAGCAGTGAATATTACTCTGGCCATTAAAAATCGCCACCATCTGATTGTCGACATTTAATGGCCGGAGTAATAGATGGAGAAAGAATATAAGGGTAAAGAAAGAGGATACAAGATGAGTCGAGTTATTCTGTTTAAACCGGGAGATATCTGCCATAATAGTTTGGGGTATTGGATGGATCTGCTTTCCGAACTGTTTCAAAAAAGAGGTGTGGAAACGGTTATTTTTCCTAATGGGGACGAACCGGAGATTTTAAAACAGAAGATGGAAAAGGTTCTGTCCGAAAAAAAGACAGATGCAGCGATGATGTTTAATGCAAATGCCGGCTTTGTTTTATTTCGGGAATTATTTGAGAAACACAAGGTCCCTTTTTTCAATTATATTGTAGATCACCCGCTGGATCATAATCTGGCATTGCAAAATGCATTCGGACAATACAATGTGATTTGTCTTGATCGCAACCATAAGGAGTTTATAGAAAGATATTTTCCAAAAGTCCAGAACACTTATTTTCTTCCTTTGGCCGGAATGATGGATGAAAAGGGAGATGAAACATATGATGAATTTAGAAAACGTCCCTATGATATCACTTTTACAGGTAATCTGAGCAACACGGATGAAATGATAGCAATACTTGCAAAATATCCGGAAGAGTCAAAAAAAATATGCCTTGGTTGGATAGAAAAAATGTTGCTTCATATCAATCTTTCGCCGGAGGATGCTTTGAGAGTGCTGCTACATGAATGGGGAGTTGATAAAAACCTTTCGGATGAACAGTTTTTGCAGTTGGGCATTTCTTTTAAGCAGGCGATATTTTTCGTGCGAAATTACATCAGAGAGGAAGTCGTTACCAAACTGTTGGAAGAGCATATTCCGATTCATATTTTTGGCAGTGGATGGGATCGGATTAAAGAGAAGTTTCCAGAAAGTAAAGAACTATTTCATGGGGATATTGATATTGATGAAACTATGGCAGTCAACAGACAATCGAAAATCGTATTGAACATACTGCCATGGTTCAAAGCAGGGACACATGACCGTATTGAGACCGCGCAGTTAAACGGCGCGGCAGTGCTTAGTGATGATAACCCATATCTGAGGGAAATATATAGGGATAATGAGCAGATTTATTTCTATCAGAGCAGTAATACGGATGCGCTTCCGGGGCAAATAAAAGCCATTCTTTCTGATCCGGAGCAATTGTACCATACAATGCTGGAGGGAAAGAAGCTGGCAAAAGAATCCATGACATGGGATGTTTTAGCGGATAAGTTGTTGGAAATCCTGACATGATAAAACAAAAGAGATCAGAGCAGGTTTAGGAGAGCTTGAGGGTCGGTCATGCCATCTTCTTTCATTTTCCGATAGATTAAAGAGGTATTTTGGCTGTTGTGTTCAAAGAATCTGGCCAGGCGCGAGAGAATGGTCAGACGATGTTCAAAAGAGATGAGCTTTTGATTATGCAGAGAGGCAAAGGCAACAAAACACAGATAGGTAATGTAGAAGGAAATGCCAAGTGCAAGGGCAGATGTAATATCGTCCTCAATCACGGGATGTATCGTATAACGAAGAAAAATATAAACAAGCAGGTTTTCCTTTTCAATGTCATAGGAGCGGATTTCATAACTTGAAAAAGCGGCATTTAGCGAATGGATGAAGATATCCCGGTCACTTTCTACATAGGACTGATTGAAATCTTTATAGATATTTGTCAACAGAGTTTCATTTTGCCCGAGTTTTAATATTTCCGCCACACTGCGAAACAGACGGAGGCGAAGTATCAGATCATATTCTGAGTGTGGTTGTTCATCCAGAAGCTGCTGATACAGAGCAGGAGAGGAAAACATAGCCTGGGCAGCTGACAGATTTTTGCCGGAAACAAAAGAGGCATGCCGGTTATAATAATACAGAATAGTAAGTATCAACCTGCTTTTCAGTGTCAGACTGCGATCTTGTATCAGGGCAGTGGCAGTCTGGATCACTGTCAGGATATAAGCAGAACTGCTTGAGAAAGTGGCATTGCTAAATTGAGGTTCATCATGGGCGGTGATCCTAAGAGGACTTGTTTGCGTGAGATATAAACGGGCACTTTCAGGACAGGCCAGAGAAGTACAGGAAAGCATTAAATCATGATTTTGCAGATGTAGTCTCGGAAACATGGTACAGGTTCCGCAGAGTTTATCGGGACCAAGTGTAATATACAGGCGGCACAGATTATTTTCGTTCAGAAAAGGACAACGTCCTTCAGGAGTCAGGCGGAAACTGGCCGGTGTATGATTGGTGATGATATTCTGTCGCAGTTCGTCACCGATAGGTTCATTAACGGAAGTATAGTATGCGACGGAGTTGTCATCTACATAAATATTCCACCCGGCACAGCATGTATCGGGACATTTACTGTCGATGCATGAAAAAGAATCACAGACGTCGGGAGTCAGGGTTTTCACAGATTTCTCCTTGATATTTGATACTTTATTATAGAGACTACATGAGGAGTTTGTCAAATATCCAAGGATAAGGAGTTACGGAAATGAAGGATTATAATATGCTGATCATGATTACGCCACAGGATTATCTGCGATTGTCGGATCAATATAACAGACTGCTGGATCAAATGCCGGTAGGGAAGTTGTTCTTTGTGGGAAGCGCAGAGGTAGGAAGGCTTATCAGCGAATCGGACCTAAGAGAGAGGGCAGGCTGGATACCGGAAGATGAGATTCTGCCTTTTGACAGCGTTCATGCAGTTATGACGAAGCATCTGGAATGCTTTCTGGATGGAAAAGAATTGCCCCGGGGTATGACCGGCTGGTATTATCAACAGTTTTTGAAAATGCAATATGCCAGGATCTGCAAGGATGAGTATTACTTGGTTTGGGATGGGGATACCATTCCCTGCCGGACGATCATGATGTTTGATCCGGCAACAGGAAAGCCGTATCTGGATATGAAAAAAGAGTTCCACAAGGAATACTTTGATACTATCCAAAAGTTGTTTCCGGGAATGGAAAAAACAGGGAATCTGTCTTTTATCGCTGAACATATGCTGATCAGCAGTGAAATTATGAGACAGATGCTGGATGAGATAGAAGCCAATGACAAGCTGGTCGGAGAAGCTTTCTGGGAAAAGATTCTGTTGTCCATAGAGCCGGAGCATCTGAAGGATACGGCTTTTTCCGAATTTGAGACATATGGGACATATTGTCATTACAAACATCCCGAAGCTTATGTATCCAGACGTTGGCATTCCTTTCGTCTGGGAGCGCAGTTCTTTGATCCGCATAGAATGAAAGACAGAGATTATGTCTGGCTGGGAAGGGACTTTTATGCGATCTCTTTTGAGAAGAATCAGTCTGTGCGGGAGGATCACAGAAACCTGTTCGATAACCCGGAGTATCAGAAAAAACTGACTGCCAAACAGATGCTTTTGATCGCACAGGAGACCTTTTCGGAGGGATATACGGAGTCCTGGGATGATGAGGATGAAGAGACCCGAAAGGTTATGGATGCCGTCCACCGGTCGCCTGAAGAGCTGACGGTGGAGTCGCCGCTGAAGTATTTAAAGACCGATACCTATTTGGAGTATGAAGCATTAGGTGACAGGCTTCGGGGGCATAATGCGGATCAGGCCTATCTGTGCTACGAGAATGCAGCTTTTCTGGCACCGGATGAGATCGAGAGCAGACGCCTTGAACAAAAGACAGAGATGCTGGGGCAAAGTGAAACAATCCATGTAAAGAAAACTGCTTTTGTGATCCTGTCCTATAACAATACCTATCTGATGCAGCGTTGTCTGGAGAGCATTTATACCAACTGCAATCCAAAGGCCTATTCCCTGATTGTATTGGACAACGCTTCCGACGACGGGGTGGCAGAATGGCTGAAGAGACAGCCCGACAACGGCATGATCCTGCTTCTGAGCGATGAGAATATGGGCTTTGCCGCGGGCTGTAATGCGGCGACGGCCTATGCTGCGGAGGAACAGGATATTTTCCTTTTGAATAATGATACCAGAATGCCGGCCTGTGCACTTTTCTGGCTGAGGATGGCGCTGTATGATTCAGACAGAAACGGCGCTGTGGGAGCCTTGCAGAATTATTCTGACAACGGGCAGCGACTTGAATTGTCCTTTTCTTTGCCTGAGCAATACATGGAATATGGTAGCCGGCATAACGTATACAGAGATGACTGGCTGCGGGAACGGTGTCGATTGAGTGGCTTTGCAATGCTGATCAGACGCAGGGTCTGGGATCAGCTTCACGGTTTTGATGAACAGTTTTCTCCAGGCTATTTTGAAGATGATGATCTCAGTTTCCGGATCCGGGATCTGGGATACAGACTGTTGCTGTGTCAAAACAGTTTTATTTATCATGCAGGCAGTCAGAGCTTTATGAAACGAAGCGATCTGGACAAGCTTTTTGCTGCAAACAGGCAGAAGTTTATCGATAAGTGGGGATTTGACAGCCATACTTATGAGAAGCAGTGGGAAGATGCAAGGCGGAACAAAGATAAAAGACTGCCCGGGATCAAAGAGATTAAACTGATCATCTGGGATCTGGATGAAACCTTATGGTCCGGAATTCTGTCGGAGGGCGCCGTTGTGCCACAGCCTGAGAGACTGAAGCTGGTCAAGGAGGCAACAAGGCGGGGAATCATCAATAGTATCTGCTCCAAAAATGATTATGCCGAGGCTATGAAGGAGCTTCAATCTGAGCGTCAGGATCATCTGTGGGAGTATTTTGTTTTTCCTTCCATTGATTGGACATCGAAGGGAAGCCGTATCAAAAACATGCTCAGGGAGATGTCCCTGCGGGAGGAAAATGTCCTTTTTATAGATGATGATATCAGACAGCTGAAGGAGGTCAACTATGCGTTGCCGAAGCTCCATACGGCAACGCCGCAGGAAGCAGATGCCTTACTGGCAGGACTGAAGGATCTGCCGGTGACAGATCCTTCATACAAGAGACTGAATCAGTACAGGGTGCTGGAAACGAAGCGGACAGCCGAAAAAAATTACGATTCCAATCTGACATTTCTGAAGGATTCGCAGATAGAGATCCGGATTCTTTCGGATTGTCTGCCCTTCCAGGACAGAATCTGTGAGCTGGTACAGAGAACGAACCAGCTGAATTTCACCAAGCGCAGAGCTTCTGAGCCGGAAGTGGCAGAGCTGTTACGGAACCCCGAATATGAAACGGCGTTGATCCGGGTCAGTGACAGATTCGGAGATTACGGTATCTGCGGATTCTATGCTCTGAACAGGGAACGAAAAGAGCTGCTGCATTTTCTGTTTTCCTGTCGTATTCTCGGTATGGGTGTGGAACAATATCTGTATCAGAAGCTGGGGTTTCCGGATTTACAGGTAATGGGAGAGACGGCAGTGAAGCTGCGGAAGGAAACCTCCGTGTTCTGGATCACCGAGCTCACAGAGTCGGAGACTGAAAAAATGGCTAAAGAGAAGGACAAGATCAATCCGGAGGAGGCTTTGTACTCAGGAGAATTATCCGGAAGAATCCTGCTCAAGGGTCCCTGTGATCTGGTATCCATACTCCCGTATCTGAGTTTTAAAGACAGCTGTGAGCTGGAAACCAATTTTGTGGATGACAGGGGGATCGTAGTAGCGGGTTCCAATAACGGTCTGCATATTCGGCAGGCATATCAGAATCCACCGGATCTGATCCGCAAAGTGATTGCAGATGCACCATTTCTGTGTGAGAAGGATTTCCTGACCTTTATGCTGGAAGATCCTTACGATATTGTGGTATTCAGTACGCTGTCGGAAATGCATTCCGGTATATACAGACACAAGGAAACGGGGCTGACCATTTGCTTTGGCAGCTGCCGGTTTGATCTGACAGATCTGGACTTGGAGGAAGGGTTTATTAAAGGCGCACTGCCGGGGCATAATGTGCCCTTTACCCATCAAATGCTGCAGCATTTTCGCGATTGCTTCGTGTTTGAAGGCTGTCAGACTGCCAAGAGAGCAGCCGATAATATCAGCTATATCAGAGAGAGGCTGGATGATCATACACTGCTGGTGCTCTTGCTGGGAAGTGAAATCGAGGCGAAAAAAAACAAGGAGGAGTTTGCGCTGCACGCCCCTTTATATGAAAAATTAAACAGAGAACTGGAAAGCCGTTTTGGTCACAGAGAAGATACAGTGCTTCTTTCCGTCACGGATCTGATCAGTGGTCCTGAGAGTTTTGAAGATGCTACCAATCATTATGCCAAAGAAGTATATTACAAGATGGGGATGAAACTGGAGAAAGTTGTATTAACCTATTACAAAAACAGGATGAAGGATGCCTGAACAGGGAAGGAGATCAGAAACTGATGGAGATCACGATCGAAAAAATAGAAGGTGAAATGCGAGATGGTTATTTTGTTCCGCCTCTGATGAAACGGTTCTGGCTGTCACAATTGGAAGTCCTGTCACAGATTGATGCAATCTGTACAAGGCACAGCCTTCGTTATTATGCATCCTGGGGTACGGCTCTGGGCGCAGTCAGACACAAGGGATTTATTCCATGGGATGATGATATCGATATCAATATGCCCAGAAGAGATTATGAATTGTTTAAAAAATATTGTAAAACGGAGCTGGAATCACCCATGGCTCTGGGAGAAGCGATTGCGGGTAATTTTAATAATATCATATCCAGAGTTGTGAATACGGAACATACTTATTGTCTGGATCAGGACTTTTTGAGTCATTATCATGGTTGTCCGTATCAATCGGGGATCGACATTTTCTGTGTGGATCACATTCCTGATGATCCGGAGGCGGATGAACTGCTTTGTAATCTTGTGAAGGCTGCCTGCGGTGTGGGCTATCACTGGAATGATACCGATTCCGCGGAGAGGGAAGAACAGTTGGCTTTTTTGGAAGAAGTAACGGGCTTTCCCTGTCCCGAGGGACGTCATCCTCGCGTGCACTGCCTGTATCTTGCGGATCGGCTATCTGCCATGTATATGGATGAGGACAGTGCGTTTTCTGCGATCATCTACTATTATTATGACAATCCACGGCGTAAAATGCCGACGGAATCATTGTCCAGGATTATTCGTGTACCATTTGAACAGGTACAGATCCCGATTCTGGAGGATTATGATCAGTATCTGACCAATATGTTCGGAGATTATAAAACACCGGTAAGATGGGGAGAACACGTTTATGTCAAAAGCTGCATTGAAGAGCTGAGAAAGAATCTTGGTGAGATTGGACAGTCAATGCCGCCGGAGTTTGACCTGATCAGTGAATGAGGCGTAAATGAGATCAAAGACAAAAATAGTACTTAAGAATAATAAAATTCAACCGATAAATATAGTATAAAACCATGGAAGGGAGGAGTTTATATGCGTATCGGCGGATTCAATCAGATCACGCAGATCTACAATAACTCCACGATCAGACAGACAGAAAATACCAAAAAGCCCAGCTTTTCGGATGCATTGCAGATTTCGGGAGCGGCTAAGGATTATCAGGCGGCCAAACAGGCTGTTGCATCTGTTCCTGATGTGAGAGAGGATGTAGTAGCGGATATCAAAGCGCGCATCGCAGACGGCAGTTATCAGGTATCCGGCAATGCCATCGCTGACAAACTGCTGGCAGATTATGAGGGCTGAACATGGCTAGTATCATGGAAACATTGATGGAAGTGCTGGAAGAAGAGGAAAAGAAATACAATGCTCTTCTGGCGCTTTCCCAGAAAAAGACCGGAATCATTATTGCGAATGATACGGAAGCATTGATCAGGTTGACGGACGAAGAACAGGTCATTGTGGATGAGATCGCAGTTCTTGACAAAAAGCGCGAGACTGCCATGAAGGATGTGGCGGATGTGATGAACAAAAACGCGGATTCATTTAAGCTGTCAGAGCTTGTCGATCTGCTTTCAAGCAGACCGGTGGAACAAAAGAAACTTGCGAGGATCACGGATTCACTGCGGGAGATCACGACCAATATGAGCCGTGTCAATGACCAGAACCGGGAACTGATCAGCAGTGCGCTTGAAATGGTGGAATTTGATCTGAACCTGGTGCGCGGCCTGAAGGCAGCGCCTGAGACAGCGCAGTATACCAGCGGCGGATACAGCGCCGGCAACCGGCTGGGCACTGCAAGCGGTAAATTTGATGCAAAGCAGTAACGGATGAGGTGGAAATATGTCCCTGTTTGGAAATTTATATGTGGGTTCCTCCGGACTACAGACCGGACAGAATGCCCTCAATACAATCGCACATAACCTGTCGAATCAGGGTACGGAAGGCTATACCCGCCAGCAGATCGCATTGACGGACAAGCTGTACAATACACTGGCTGTAACCCCGAATGCAATTTCCAACAAGCAGACCGGTAACGGCGTGACTTATGCTGAGGTGCGTCAGGTCAGGGATGTTTTTCTGGACAAAACCTACCGTCAGGAATCCGGACGAAGCAGTTTTTATGAAGTTGCTTACAATACGCTGGAAGAGGTCGGTACTCTTTTGGGTGAGCTGGACGGTGAATCCTTTTCCACTTCCATGAAAAACCTGTGGGAAGCGGTACAGGAATTGTCCAAGGATCCTTCCAGCTCCGTGACACAGGGTCTGCTGATCCAGAGGGCAAGTCAGTTCGTGGAACAGTCCGGCAATGTGTACAAGTCACTTTCCAATTATCAGGACAACCTGAATTATCAGGTCAGGCAGCAGGTGGACAAGATCAACGATTATGCGAAACGGATCTATGATCTGAATGAGTCCATCACCAAGATCGAGGTGGGCGGCGTGGAACATGCCAATGACCTCAGGGATGAGCGCAATAAGATGCTCGATGAGCTGGGCGCTCTTGGCAATATCGATTATTACGAAGATATCTATGGCGGCGTGACGGTCAAGTTTGAAGGAAGAATGCTTGTCAACAGCGCTATGACCTTTAATATAGCATTGCAGGAGGATCCGGAGACCGGTTTTTACACCCCTTTCTGGGAGTATGATGCGGTAAAAGTGCCCAGGGAGGGCGTGGCGTATGATCCGAAGAATCCTTCCACCTATGATTATAATATTGATAATGCGCAGCTCTATGATATGTCGATCGAGATTCAGACCAAATCCAATACGGATGTTGGAACGCTGAAGGGAATGTTGTTGGCCAGAGGCGACCATCGGGCCAATTATACAGATCTCGATTATGAAGACGTATCTGCTTATAACGATGAGATATCAACCTCCGTGATCATGAATGTACAGGCGGAGTTTGACAACCTGATCCACAATATTGTAACAGAGATCAACAAGGCAATCGAGGATGCGGCGGAGGCGGAATCGGCTAAATTCCCGGGGAGTACCTACCTTCGGAATGATGATGGTACCGTGATGCAGCTTTTTGCCAGAAAATCCTGCGATGCCTATAATCCGGACGGAACAATCCTCAGGGAGGATCTGACCAGAGTGGATAAATACGGAAATGTGGTCAAGGATGAAAACGGAAGCAGAGTGGATCAGATGTCCAGAGAGACCGGCATTCTGAAAAATTCGGATACGCTCTACACTATTTCAAATCTGATCATCAATCCGGATCTGGTAAAGGAACCGACCAAACTGGGATTTTTAAAGAGCGATAATAAAGAGGACTTTGAACTGGCGACGAAGCTTCAGGAGGTATTTACCAAAGAAGAGTACAGGCTGAATCCCCTGACCACCACCAAGGCCAATCTGATGGACTATTATTCAAATATTGTCAGTCAGGTGGCAAATCAGGGAGCAGTGTTCAAGAGCATTTACGAAAACGAACAGAGTACCGTTTCTTCAACGGACAATGCAAGACAGCAGGTTGTGGGTGTATCGGACGATGAAGAACTGCAGAACATGATCAAGTTCCAGAATGCGTACAACGCCTCCAGTCGTTACATCAATGTGGTCAGCGAACTTCTGGAACATATTATCAATACCCTTGGCAGATAACCTGCGGGCAATAGGAGAGAGATATGGCATCGACATTTTTTGGTTTGGATATCGCATATAAAGGACTGACTGCAGCCAATGCCGCCCTGAATACAACGGCCAACAATATTGCCAATGTTCAGACGGACGGGTATTCACGTCAGGTAGTGACACAAAAGGCATCTGACCCGCTGCGTGCCTATACCACATACGGTACCCTCGGTTCCGGCGTTGATACCGTGTCCATCGATCGTCAGAGGGATCAGTTCTATGACTATAAAATGTGGCGAAATAACACCAAGACGGGAGAATACGAGGAAAAGAATTATTATATGAAACAGATCGAAGATCTGTTTATAGATGACAGCACCATCAAGGGTTTTACCAGCATCTATAATGAGATGTATAATGCACTTGATGAATTGCAGAAAAACGCGGGAGATTCAACTACAAAGGCGCAGTTTATCGGCTATGCCAACAATCTGGCATATTATTTCAATACTGTGGCAAATCAACTGACCACGATCCAGCTGGATGCCAATGCCGAGATCAAGAATAAGGTAGACGAGCTCAATTCTTATGCCGAGGAGATCGCTTCATTGAATGAGCAGATCAATGTCATCGAGATGACGGGAGCCAAGGCGAACGAGCTGCGGGATCAGAGAGATCTGATCATTGACAAGCTCTCACGGATCGTGGATGTGGAATTTACGGAAACGCCCGTATATGATACCAACCAGCCGGACAGAGATACAGGCGCTACGCGCTGCATTATCAAGATCGCCGGAGGCCAGCAGCTGGTGGACGGCAATGAGTACAGGCAGCTGGAATGTGTTGCCAGAGAAGCCTATCAGGCCAATAATCAGTCCGATGCGCTGGGACTGTTTGATCTGACCTGGAAAAACGAGGAAGATGCCCGGATCGAGGGCTATAAGATGAAATATGATTCCGGCAAGATCAGCAGGGAAGATCTGGAGCGCATGGTGACAAACCGGCAATTGTCCGAGGCGGATTTTCTGTATGTTGTGGGCGAGAAGGAACGTTATAAGGAAGTGTTTGATCTGTCCAGCATGCAGATCGGCGGCCAGTTGCAGGGGTTGTTGGCGATCCGTGACGGTAACAATGCAGAGAATTTCAAAGGGACAGTATCCGAAGTCGGGATTTCGGGAGGAAAGACAACTCTGACAATGGATGTGACGGCAGAGTATCTGAAGGATATCAACAAGACGACCCTGCCTGAAAACGGCGGTCTGATCAAGATCGGTACCCAGCAGTATTATTATGACTCCTTTAAGATTGTGATGGGGGCAGAAGGCAAGGTAGAGCAGTACGTATTTGAGCTGAGCACCAAAAACCAGACCCAGCCGGGGAATGACCGTGTCGGAATGGAGGCTCAGATCGGTGATGTGATCGGATATCAGGGAGTGCCTTATTATCAGCAGCAGATCAATGAATGGTGTCGTACCTTTGCAGAGGCGTTTAACAAGATCCTTGCGCATGAGGGGTACGATGACGGTGAAAAGGCCGTTGACGGTCATGAACAGGAGACAGATAAAATCCTTTTTGTGGCCAATGAAGCGACCGGGGATACACAGAGAAAATTTGCCGCTTCCAGAACTGCTGTGGCAGGAGACGAGATTGAGAGCAGTGCAGACAGCTATTATTATCTGACGGCCGCCAGATTTGCCATCAACTCCGAGATGATGGACGATCCGGATCTGCTGGCTTCACACACGGGGCTGGGCAAAGGAAAAGAGGCATATGACATCATCAAAGAGCTAAGCGACCTGAGAACCAATAAAGATAAAATGAGTTTCAGGGGATGCACATCCGGAGAATTTCTGCAGAATATCCTCTCGGATATCTCGCTGAATGCCAGCAGCGCCAACTCTTTTTATACCAGCTATACCAATATCGGACAGGTCATTGATACCCAGCGCTTATCCATCAGCGGGGTGGATACCGATGAGGAGTCTCTGAATCTGGTGGAATATCAGCATGCATACAATCTGGCTTCCAAGATGATCCAGGTGCTGTCGGAGGTGTATGACAGGCTGATCAATCAGACGGGCGTCTGATCGCTGCAAGGCGTCTTGAAACGACCCGGGAAGCTGTTGATTGTGACGGTTTTCTGTAAAGTAAGCAATCGGTTTTGCCGAAATATACAGTGACTGAGTTGAGATAACAGGGGCCAGAGTAATAGCAAAGCGGAGGCAGACAGTATGAGAATTACCAATAAGATCATATCCAACAATTCGGTAACCAATATCAACAACAACAAGGTGCTTGAAGACAAACTCAATACACAGCTTGCTACGGGCTCAAAGGTGACCAGACCTTCGGATGATCCGGTTGTAGCGATCCGCGCACTGCGCCTTCGTACCAATCTGAATCAGGTGAATCAGTATTATACCAAGAATATTCCCGATGCGGAATCGTGGCTGGAAGTGACGGAAAGTGCCATCACAACGGTACTCGGTATTGTGGAGGATCTGCAGGCCAACTGCACCAAGGGGGCCGTTGGATTTGATACCACGGAGGATCGTGACAAGGTCCTTCAGAATCTGAAGGCTTTGCAGGAAGAGGTATATGCCACGGGAGATGCCGATTATGCAGGCAGATTTGTTTTTGGCGGATATCGTACCAATACTTCCGTAACCTTTGGGAAAAAAACCAGTGATAAGCCTTATACCATCAGTGAGCAGGTGGACAGGAAAGCGCTGGATCAGATCACTTATGTAGATGTGGATAAACTGGGACAGCTGACGGAGACAAATGCAGAAACACTGGGGACTACGGAGCAGGATATTTCCAATTCCCAGATTTTCCGGCTGAGACTGGCCTATGATAATATTGATAAGGACGTGGTTCCTCAGATCGGATATGATTTTGCCATGGCGGGGGATCCCGAGGTTCCTACAGCGCAACAGACCATGACACCGCAAGTGGTTTCGCTGTATGATGACACGCAGAATCCATATGAGATGGCTACCGGAAACAATGTCATCTTTGTTCCGGAGACGGGAGAACTTCTGCTGGGTGAGGATGCCTATAACACGCTGATGAACACCAGGGATGTGGAAGGAACGGACGTGGACGAGGGTGAGATCAGGATCACCTATCAGAAGAGCAATTGGGAAGCAAAGGATCTGAGGCCGGAACATTATTTCTATTGTGAATCGGTGAATGATGACGGGGTCAATGTAATCTATAACGAGAAATTTCTAGCGGGAGACAGAGATGATGATGCCAATCAGTATATCTCCTATGACGTGGGATTTAACCAGAGTGTGCGCGTAAATACATTGGCCAGTGAGCTTTTTTCCACCTCGCTTGGCAGAGATCTTGATGATATGATTCGCTCCATAGAAGATGTTGCCGCCATGGATAAAAATATCACCAGCATAAAGAATAAACTGGCAGAGGATCCTGAAAATCAGGATTTGAAGGACAGGCTGGCAGCGGCCGAAAAAGCAGGTACAATGCTCAATGATAAGATGCAAAAGCTTTTTGAGCAGGGAATCTCCAAGATGCAGGAGCATCACAGGCTGGCCAATGATGCGCTGACAGCAACCGGAAACAGGGGGGCCAGAGTAGAACTGGTATCCAATCGTCTTTCAAAGCAACAGACCAATTTTAAAAATCTGTCTTCGGAAAATGAGGATATCGATATGGCAGAAGTGGCGGTGGATCTGTCCAGCGTGGAGCTGGCCTATCAGGCTGCATTGATGGCAACGGGCAAGATTTCCCAGACTACTCTTTTGAATTACTTATGATTTCGCTGTAAGACAAAAGAATTTTCAGAAAATTGCAAAAAAAACTGTTCATTTTCAGTAAAATATTGTATACTTTTCATATCTATCATTAGTGGATAGGTATCTTTTTATGGGAAAAGGAGATCATTATGGAGGTTACAACCAGAATTTTCGGTACAGTTGATGTCGCGGATGATAAGCTGATTCAGTTTGAGGGCGGTCTGGTAGGATTTCCGGAGCTCGTTGATTTTGCCCTGATCCATGATTCCGATGATGAAAATGCCAGTGGGATCCAGTGGTTGCAGTCAATCCAGGAGCCACAGTTTGCTATACCGGTACTCGATCCGCTGTCGGTATTGGAGAGCTACAATCCCGAGATCGAGGATGAACTGATAAAGCCACTTGGAGAACTGAACGGAGATAATATGCTGGTGCTTGTGACGGTTACCGTGCCCAAGGATATTACTAAGATGAGTGTGAATCTCAGGGGACCGATCATTATTAACACGGATAACAGAAAGGCGGCGCAGGTAATCGCCGAGGGTGAGGAATATATGGTGAAATATCCCGTTTACGATATCTTGAAGCGCCGCAAGGAGGAAGGATGATATGTTAGCGCTATCCCGTAAGAAAGGGGATTCCCTCATTATCAATAACAACATAGAAATCACTGTCCTTGAGGTGAAGGGCGAACAGGTGAAGCTGGGCATTAATGCGCCCAAACAGGTTCCTGTTTATCGCAAGGAAGTGTATACGCAGATTCAGGAGGCCAATAAAGAAGCAATGTCGGTAGTCTCGCCTACCGATCTTAAGGATCTGATCTGATTTTTTCAGTGAATGAAAAACAATGAAAGAAAAAGAGGTTAAGCATAAAACTTCTTTTTCCGATATACGTGATAGAAGTATCACAGACGCTAGTTAACCAGCTTTATGCTATTTCACATGGAGGTGAGGAAAATGGCAATGGAACCATTAGGAAG
>CAJOOZ010000046.1 GCA_905236705.1 uncultured Lachnospiraceae bacterium
AGGGGGGATCTGGTCATGGAGAATGTGAACTTTGGCTACACGGATGAAAAGATGGTGCTCCATGATGTCAATCTCTATGCCAAACCGGGGCAGAAGATCGCCTTTGTGGGTTCCACCGGAGCAGGCAAGACGACCATTACCAATCTGATCAACCGCTTCTACGATATTCAGGACGGCAAGATCCGCTACGACGGTATCAATATCAACAAGATTAGAAAGAGTGATCTGAGACGTTCGCTGGGAATGGTATTACAGGACACCCATTTGTTTACCGCAACCGTTATGGAAAATATCCGCTACGGTAATCTGGATGCTACGGATGAAGAGGTCATAGAGGCTGCCAAGCTTGCCAATGCCGATGTCTTCATACGACAGCTGCCCGATGGATATAATACGGTTCTGACGGGAGACGGAGCCAATCTGAGTCAGGGGCAGAGACAGCTGCTGGCCATTGCCAGAGCCGCCATTGCCAATCCTCCGGCTCTGATCCTGGATGAAGCCACCTCATCCATCGACACGCGTACAGAGCGTCTCGTACAGAGCGGCATGGATCGTCTGATGAAAGGCAGGACCACCTTTGTCATTGCCCACAGACTTTCCACGGTACAGGATAGCGACTGCATTGTTGTGCTTGAGCATGGCAGGGTAATAGAAAAAGGCAATCATGATGAACTGATTGCCCAGAAAGGAAAATATTACCAGCTTTATACCGGCAAGGCGGGTTGAGACCCGTACCTTGCCGTTTTTATTGCCCGGCAGCGGCCTGCTGCGCAGCCTGCTGGGCGGCAATGGCGGCCTGCTGTGCTTCCAGGGCAGCCTGTTGTGCGGCCTGCTGTGCAGCCTGCTGAGCGGCGATGGCGGCAGCCTGACGCTGCTGTTCCAAAGCGGCCTGTGCGGCTGCAATGGAAGGAGCATTGGCCGGATCAGCCAGATATTCTGCCGTATGAGGACAGTAGGATGTATGGGTGTTACCGTTTTCGTCAGGCCGCAGCGTGATCACGCCTTGCGTCTGATACGGGCAGGTAGAGGTAGCTGCCAGGCCCGTAGCCGAGCAGACCAGACCGGAAAAGTGGACATTACAGGTTTCGGTTGGTACGGTGCCCTTGGCAAAATATTCCGTTTCCGTCGTACCGCTGCAGACACCTGATATGGGCAGCTTGCCCGATTTGGAGCAGACCGTGGCAGTCACAATGGATTCCGGAACCTCAAAGCCCTTTGGAGGGAGGTTTTCGTGAAGCCGTTCCATCACAGCCTTCCACATCGTCTTGGAAAGATTCTTTTCCGCAGTATCCTGCATTTTTACATTATTGTCATATCCGGTCCAGGTGGTAGCCGTATAGTAAGGCGTATAGCCTGCAAACCAGACGTCCTTGTAGTCTGAGGTAGTACCCGTCTTGCCCGCAATGGCGATTTCGTCGCTGAATTTGACGCTTGTTGCGGTACCCTTGGTGACAACGTCCGTCATGGCATCCGTCAGCAGAAAGGCAGTGGAGTCTTTCAGCACCTGCCTGGATTCCGGTACGGTGTGGTCGATCAGCACGTTGCCGTCATGGTCCAGGATCTTGGTGAACATGGTGGGCTTATAATATTTGCCTTCGTTTGCGATGCAGGCATAGGCTGCATTCAGCTCGATGTTTTTGACGCCGTCGGTGATGCCGCCCAAAGCCAGGGACTGGTTAATGTCACTCAGGATACGGGTTCCCTCACCGGTGTTCACTTCCCGACGCTCCACCAGAGTGGTAAAGCCGAAGTTCTTCAGATAATCAAAGCCAAGCTGCGGTGTGATCTGGGTCAGCGTCTTGACCGCAACGATGTTCAGGGATTGCTCGATTCCGTAACGAAGAGAACAGATGCCTTTGTAGGCCTCGCCGTACCAGTTGCGGACCGGCGTGCCGTTGGCGTATTCAAAAGGCGCATCGTTTTGTACGGAGGCCAGCGTCAGACCGGCAGAATCCAGAGCGGCGGCGTAAGCGGCCACAACCTTGAAGGTAGAGCCGGGCTGCCTGGTAGTGTCGGTGGCGCGGTTTAATGTACGACTGGCAGCTTTGGTACCGCGGCCTCCGACGATCGCCAGAACATATCCGGTCTTCTGATCTTCGACGGTAATGGATACCTGCGGCTGGGGTGTCATATGCACGTTTTCCGCATAGACTTCATCCCCGGGGCCGAGCAGCGCCTGCTTGTATGCTTCGATATCCTCATATGCTCCGTCCTGCGAAGTGTAGAGCAGGTTGTATGATGGATGATCCTGCTGCATGAACTGCTTGAAGGCTTCGGTGGAATAGTTCACATATTCATCGCCTGCCGTCTTGACCGTGAGCTGATAGTCCAGCAGCCATTGTGTGTTGGAGGGATACAGCTCTTCGTCATTGTAGACGGAATCACATACAGACTGTACTGCGGGATCCTGGGTTGCAAAGATCTGCAGCCCACTGGAATATACCATGTTATAGGCCTGTGTCTCGTTGTAACCCTTTTCCTCCATCAGCGCCTGGGTGACCTGCTCGATCAGGGCATCCACAAAATAGGAGTTGACGGATTCCGTATCCTTGGCTTCGTTGACGATCTTGATGCGTGAATAGACATCGTCTGCCATGGCGGCATCATACTCACTTTGTTCTATATAACCCTGTTCGAGCATGTATTTTAAAACAGTTGCCCGTTTCTCTTCATTTTTATCGGGATGGGAGATGGGATTATATTTGGAAGGGTTCTGGGTGATGCCTGCGATAACGGCACATTCGGAGAGCGTGAGCTGGTTGACGGGTTTGTCAAAATAACGCATGGAGGCTGTCTGGACCCCCAGGGTGTTCTGTCCCAGGTTGATGGAGTTCATGTAAAGCTCCAGGATATCTTCCTTACTCATTCGTTTTTCAAGCTCGGTCGCCAGATACTGTTCCTGAATCTTACGGCGGATCTTGGACATATCGCTTTGTTCATCCGTCCAGCCTTCAAAGACGTTGTTTTTTAACAGCTGCTGTGTGATGGTACTGGCGCCCTGCCCCAGATGTCTGCTCCTGACGGCCAGAACGCCGGCACGGATGATACCGGTGATATCAATACCGTTATGCTGGTAAAAACGCTCGTCCTCAATGGCGACAAAGGCATCCTTGAGATCCTGCGGGATCTGATCCTTGCCGACATAGCTGCGGTTGGAATTGGTTCCCACCAGCTTGGTGATCTGCTTGCCCTTGGCGTTGTAAACAACAGTGGCATATCCCGTGGGAGTCACATCGAGGGAAGAGATATCCGGTGCCGATGCCAGGATGCCCTTGAAAGCGCCGATCCCCACGCAGACACCGATGATCCCCACGGAAATGACTGCGATCAATACCGCTTTTTCCAGAGCAAGAATGAACATCTTGCTGAATTTAACTGATTTTGAATTGAGTTTCCGCTGTTTCTTGCGGATACTGCGTCTTCCGTAATTCATGAAATGCCTCCGGATTTTGTAAACATATTCTGTTTCATTATAGCAAACATCCATAGGAATGAAAAGAATAAAATGCTCTGTCTTGCATTTTTGTCTTGAATTTTCAAACATTTGTGATAGACTGTTTACGACTTGAAAACATACAGATATAAAGGAATGAAAAAGATGAAAACAAAAAGAGAAGATGTCAGAAACGTAGCGATCATTGCCCACGTGGATCACGGCAAGACCACACTGGTGGACGAGCTGCTCAAGCAAAGCGGCGTATTTCGGGAAAATCAGGAGGTGGCGGAACGTGTCATGGATTCGGGTGATATCGAGCGGGAGCGCGGGATCACCATCCTGTCCAAAAACACGGCGGTAATGTACAAGGATACCAAGATCAATATCATAGATACTCCCGGACATGCGGATTTCGGCGGTGAGGTAGAGCGCGTGCTGAAGATGGTAAATGGTGTAATCCTGGTGGTGGATGCGTTTGAAGGGGTCATGCCCCAGACCAAATTCGTCCTGAGAAAGGCGCTGGAGCTCAAGCTCCCCGTCATAGCCTGTGTCAACAAGATTGACAGACCGGAGGCACGTCCCGATGAGGTGGTGGATGAGATACTGGAGCTTCTCATCGATCTGGAGGCGGATGAAAGCCAGCTGGATTGCCCTTTTGTTTTTGCCTCTGCCAAATCCGGTACGGCGTCTCTTTCAGCCGATGAGGAGGGCACGGATATGCAGCCTCTTTTTGAGACGATCCTGAATTATATTCCCGCCCCTGAGGGTGATCCGGATGCGGGCACGCAGGTGCTGATCAGTACCATAGATTATAATGAATATGTAGGACGTATCGGTGTGGGAAAAGTGGATAACGGATCCATTGCGGTCAATCAGGAGGTTGTGATTGTCAATCATCATGAGCCTGACAAACAACGCAGGGTCAAGGTGTCCAAGCTATATGAATTTGACGGGCTGAACAAGGTGGAGGTCAGAGAGGCACAGATCGGTTCCATCGTGGCAATCTCTGGTATCTCCGATATTCATATCGGTGATACGCTTTGCGCACCGGAAGAGATCAGACCGATCCCGTTCCAGAAGATTTCCGAACCCACCATTGCCATGCACTTTATCGTCAATGATTCACCGCTGGCCGGTCAGGAGGGTAAGTTCGTCACCAGCCGGCATCTTCGGGACAGATTGTTCAGAGAGCTGAATACGGATGTGTCCCTCAGGGTGGAGGAAACGGACAGTACGGAGAGCTTTAAGGTATCCGGCAGAGGCGAGCTGCATCTGTCGGTTCTGATCGAAAATATGCGTCGTGAGGGCTATGAGTTTGCGGTATCCAAGGCGGAAGTGCTGTACAAGACCGATGAAAACGGCAAAAAGACGGAGCCCATGGAAACCGCTTATGTGGATGTGCCGGAGGAGTTTTCGGGAACCGTCATTCAAAAGCTTTCAGCCAGAAAAGGAGAGCTTATATCCATGAAACCGGCAGCGGGAGGCTACACAAGACTGGAGTTCTCAATTCCCTCCAGAGGGTTGATCGGCTACCGCGGCGAATTTATGACAGACACCAAAGGCAACGGCATCATGAATACCAGCTTTGAAGGATACGGTCCCTACAAGGGGGATCTGAGCTACCGCGCCAAGGGCAGCCTCATCGCCTTTGAGGACGGAGAATCCATTACCTACGGTCTGTATAATGCACAGGAGAGAGGGACACTGTTCATCGGTCCCGGCGTAAAGGTGTACAGCGGTATGATCATCGGAGAGACCGGCAGAACAGAGGATATAGAACTGAATGTGTGCAAGAAAAAGCAGCTGACCAATACCAGGGCATCCGGCTCGGATGAGGCTCTCAGATTGTCTCCGCCAAAGGTATTGTCTTTGGAGCAGGCGCTTGACTTTATTGATACGGATGAACTGCTGGAGGTGACACCGGAGAATCTTCGTATCCGGAAAAAGATTCTGGATCCGACACTTCGCAAGAGAGCTTCTTTCAAAAAGAACAGCTGACAGGGGAGAGAACGGAGCGGGAAGCTATGAATGAGAGTTTCATCAGAATGCGGCTTTTGTATGGAGAGCGCGCCATGGAAAAGTTAGCAGACGCTTACGTTGCTGTCTTTGGGATCGGCGGCGTGGGAGGATATGTGGTGGAAGCACTGGCCAGAAGCGGTGTCGGGCATCTGGCACTCATCGATCATGACAGAGTCGCATTATCCAACCTGAACCGGCAGATCATCGCGACCCACAGCACTGTGGGACGGCTCAAGGCAGAAGTGGCTGCCGAGAGGATAGCGGATATAAATCCCGCCTGCAAGGTGGAGATCTGCCCCGTTTTTTTCCTGCCTGAGACAAGGCAGCAGTTTGATTTCGGCGCATATGATTACGTGGCGGACGCCATTGATACGGTGGCCGGCAAGCTGTCAATCATAGAGGCGGCCAGAGAGGCGGGGACTCCCGTGATCTCGGCCATGGGAGCCGGTAATAAGGTGCATCCCGAGATGTTTGAGGTGGCAGATCTCTATGAGACGAGCATCTGTCCGCTGGCCAAGGTTATGCGCAGGGAATGCAAAAAAAGGGGCATTGATTCATTGAAGGTGGTCTATTCAAAGGAAACGCCACTGCGTCCGGACCAAGAGGGGATAAGCGAAGAGGAAAGCCATCGCCGCAGTACGCCGGGATCTACGGCATTTGCTCCTTCGGTGGCCGGACTGATCATGGCTGCGGAGATCATAAACGATCTGACCGCAGAGAAATCCTGAAAGCGCGGAAAAGAAAAATGGACCTGACGGAAAAAAAAGAAAAACTGGAAGAATATATCCGGTCATTGGGCTCGCTGGCGGTGGGGTTTTCCGGTGGGGTGGATTCTACGCTGCTACTGGCGGTGGCTGCAGAGGTATTGCCCCGCGATAAGGTACTGGCCGTGACCGGATCGGATGCGTCCGTGCCGCGGCGCGAGCTGAAAGAGGCGGAAACCTTTTGCAAGGAAAGAGGGATCCGGCATGTATATGCGCAGTTTGATCCCCTCAGGGAAGAAGGATATCGCAATAACAGTCCGGAAAGATGCTTTTTTTGTAAAAGTGGTCTTTTCACCGAGATACAGCGGATTGCAAAGGAATACGGCATAGAATATACGGCAGAGGGGTCAAATCTGGATGATCTGGGAGATTACAGACCCGGTCTGAAAGCGGCAGCTCAGTTGGGAGTGAAATGCCCCCTGCGCGAAGCCGGTTTACATAAAAATGAAATCCGCGAGCTTTCCAGGGAAATGGGGCTTCCCACATGGAGCAAGCCTGCCTATGCCTGTCTGGCTTCGCGTTTTGTTTACGGAGAACAGATCACGCGTGAAAAACTGGAAAGGCTGGATCAGGCAGAGCAGTTTCTGATCGAGCAGGGTTTTTTGCAGGAGCGTGTCAGAATACACGGTAATCTGGCCAGGATCGAAGTGCCGCCCGAAGATATCGAGAGGATCGCGGCGGGGCCGGTTAGGGAAAAGATCTGGCAGAAACTGAGAGAGCTTGGTTTTTTGTATGTTTCCCTGGATCTTGGGGGCTACCGGATGGGCAGTATGAACGCTACATTGAATCAGACACAAAATCAGAACCCGGGGGATGTTGACATTCCCACTACATAGTGATATTGTATTTTTTGATAACGATAGAGGTTGCGACTTTGATCAGTAGTCGGCGGGATGCTTCAGGAGCAGACGAACGCCGGAGAAAGGCAAAGCCGCCGAAAGGATTCGGTACCTGAAGCCGGACTCTTGGGCATACAGTTAAGAGCTGTATGACTGTCATTCGGAAACGGATGGAGAGCTATCGACACACAGAACATTTGTGCCGGCTCACCATGAGCCGGTTTTTTTGCAGCAAAGCTGCGGAAAGGAGTTAGCCATGGCTATTTTTACAGGAGCTGGAGTTGCGATCACGACACCCTTTGATGCAAAGGGAGAGGTGGATTACAAAACCTTTGAAAAACAGATCGAGAGACAGATCGAGGGCGGAACGGATGCCATCATCGTTTGCGGAACCACAGGCGAATCCTCCACACTGGATCATGATGAACATCTGGCAGTGATCAAGTACTGCTGCGAGGTGGTCGATCATCGGATCCCCGTAGTGGCAGGTACCGGCTCCAACTGCACCGAGACTGCGATCTTTCTGTCTCAGGAGGCTGAGAAGGTGGGGGTCGACGGACTGCTGATCGTGACACCTTATTACAACAAATGTACCCAGAAAGGACTCAAAGAGCATTATACCATGATCGCCGAGTCGGTACATACGCCCATCATCATGTACAATATCCCCGGCAGAACGGGCGGACTTCTGATCCAGCCGGAAACTGTTGTGGATCTGGTAAATAATGTTGAGAATATCGTGGCTGTAAAGGATGCCACAGGCAATATCTCCGAGGTGGCTCAGCTGGCAGCACTGGCAGACGGCAGCGTGGATATCTACAGCGGAAATGATGATCAGGTGGTACCGATCCTTTCCCTGGGCGGCAAGGGTGTGATTTCTGTTCTTTCCAATGTGGCACCGCGTCAGACACATGATATGTGTGCTTCCTTCTTTGCCGGAGATATCGAGGGCAGCCGCAAGATCCAACTGGATGCCATTCCTCTGATCAATGCGCTGTTCTGTGAGGTAAATCCCATTCCCGTGAAAAAGGGCATGGAGCTTCTGGGACTTGATACAGGTGTGCTGAGACGCCCGCTGACCGAGATGGAGCCGGAGCATGCGGCAAGACTTGAAAAAGCGATGAAGGATTTTGGAATTCTGTAAACACATCATTTAACCCCGGACAGAGATGCCACTAAGCAAAGCGTGGGCGGTGGCAGGCCTGAGGGCCCAGGATGCGACCGGGTAGATGAAATGAGAAGAAAAAGGAGAGAATGACAGATGACCAGGATAATTATGCATGGGTGTAACGGCAAAATGGGACAGACTATTTCCCGTATCGTTTCGGATGATGTCGAGGCGGAAATTGTAGCCGGCATCGACCCTTATGACGGGATCAGGAATGACTATCCCACCTTTACCTCTATCAAAGACTGTGACGTGGAAGCGGATGTTGTGATCGATTTTTCATCTGCGAAGGCAGTGGATGATCTGATGGACTATTGTGAGGAGAAAAAGACAGGTCTGGTGCTGTGTACCACGGGGTTGAGTGATGAACAGATCGCAAGAGCCCAAAAGTTAGCAGAGGCTGTCCCTGTTCTCAGAAGTGCCAATATGTCCATGGGTATCAATCTGCTGGAAAAGGTACTGAAGGATGTGTCCGCAACACTGGCAGAAGCCGGTTTTGATATTGAAGTGGTGGAAAAGCATCATAAGCTGAAAAAAGATGCGCCCAGCGGAACAGCCCTGGCACTTGCGGATGCCGTATCCGAGGGACTTGGCGAGAAGTATGAGTATGTGTTTGATCGCAGCGGCCGTCAGATCCAGAGACCTCAAAAGGAGATTGGCCTGAGCGCAGTCAGAGGCGGCACTATCGTGGGGGATCACGATGTGATCTTTGCCGGTGAAGATGAGGTGATCACTTTTTCACACAGAGCCTATTCCAAGGCGGTGTTTGGCAAAGGCGCCGTGCAGGCTGCCAAATTCCTGACGGGAAAAGCGGCAGGGCTGTATAATATGTCGGATGTGATCGGCTGAAGGGAGCGGCAGATATGCAATTTCGACCGTGCATTGATATACATAACGGCGCTGTCAAACAGATCGTCGGCAGCAGTCTGAAGGACGACGGAGATGCTGCCAGCGAAAATTTTGTGGCCAGGCAGGGCGCGGCTTTCTATGCGTCTTTTTACAAAAAGAGAAAGATCGCAGGCGGCCATGTGATCATGTTGAATCACGCCGGCAGCCGGTACTACGAGGCTACCCGGAAACAGGCGTTGGAGGCACTGAAGACCTACCCCGGCGCTCTTCAGATCGGAGGCGGCATCACAACTGAAAATGCTGAGGAGTATCTGAGGGCAGGAGCTTCCCATGTGATTGTTACATCCTACGTGTTCTCCGGCGGCAGGATCCGGATGGACAGGCTTGAGCAGCTGGAACGTGCAGTGGGCAGAGAACACCTGGTACTGGATGTGAGCTGCAGCAGATATGAGGACGGGTACTATGTCAGCACAGACAGATGGCAGCAAAAGACAGAGTTCGAGGTAAATAGAGAAAATCTCAGCCTTTTGTCCGGATACTGCAATGAGTTTCTGATCCATGCCGTGGATATGGAAGGCAAAGGAGAAGGGATAGAGGCTGAGCTGGCTGCCTTGCTGGGAAGCTGGGTTGAGTCAAATAAGGCTTTTTACGAAAAGGTGACATATGCCGGAGGGGTCAGAAACCTGACGGATATCGAAACACTGAAACAGTGCGCTAAAGGCGGGCTGAACGTGACAGTGGGGAGTGCCCTGGATCTGTTCGGAGGAGGGCTTTCCTTTGATGAAGTGATCAGATATTGCAGATAAAAGAACCGCCGGAAATATCCGGCGGTTCTGGTATTAATCCGTTAATACATTTGTGTATCTTAAAACAAAATCCCGAAAATTTATATTTTAAAAAGGCACATGAAAAACTGATTAATCTTTTGAGACAATTAAAGCTTTGTTACATTGACTGCCTGCGGTCCCTTTTCACCCTGAACAACTTCATACTCAACAGCCTGTCCCTCTTCGAGAGACTTGAAGCCCTCCATGTTCAGTCCTGAATAGTGAACGAATACATCATTTCCTGCCTCATCGGAAATAAATCCGTATCCCTTCTGATTGTTGAACCACTTAACTGTACCTTTGTTCATTTTCTTTTCCTCCCGAAAAAATGTATGTCACAACTGCTGTGACAGTCTCAGAATAGCACAAAACGGGGAGGTTGTAAAGAAATTATTTTGGCAAATAAGCATTTACAATTTTCCTTAAATGATTTATAGTATTCGGGACAAATCAGGTCATTGAATGTACCGATATGCCGTATGAGCGGCGACGGTAAGAGGAGAGAAAAGAATATCATGGAAAAAGGAAAAAAGATACTTCACAAGATTTTTATTGACGGCTTGTCCGGCATGGCAACGGGGTTGTTTGCAACGCTGATCATCGGCACCATCATATCACAGATCGGGGCACTGCTGCCCGGTGTGGTTGGAACCTGTGTTGTGATGATGGGAAAGGTGGCATCCTCCGTGACAGGTGCCGGCATTGGCATCGGCGTAGCTATCAAGTACAAAGAAAGTCCGCTGGTCATTATCTCATCTGCCACAGCCGGTATGATGGGCGCTTTTGCAAGCAAGATCCTGGCGGG
>CAJOOZ010000047.1 GCA_905236705.1 uncultured Lachnospiraceae bacterium
ATAAACGCCGGTCTCCAATCCGTCTCCTGCATCAGTTCATACAGCCTTACCAGCGCCGTCGGCGCATTGCCTATGGCAAAGATCACATCTCCGGAGAGCCTGCTTGCTTTTTCCATGCTGACCGCCGCCCGGGTCAAGCCTCTTTTTGAGGCTGCCGCAGCCACATCTTCATCCGCCATAAAACAGAAGGCTCTGCCGCCATAGCCGGCAAGTCTTTTTTTATTGATTCCCGCCAGAGCCATATTGGTGTCCGTCACGATGACAGCTCCGTTTTTCAGAAGCTTTTGAGCGATTCCAACCGCCCCTTTGGAATATGTCATAGTGTGCGCATAGTCAAAATCGGCGCTGGTATGGATCACCCGCATCGTAACAGGTGCCTGTTCATTAGGCAGCAGAATCTTTCTTTGATCCAGCTCTTTTTGAATGATGGAAAAACTCTCCTTTTCGATCTCATCCGGCCTAATCCGTTGTATCTGATCAAGTTTGTTATTCTGCATCATGTGATATGACCTCCCTGATGGTGCGGATCAGCACTTCATTCTCTTCCCTGCTTCTGATGCCGATCCTGTAAAAGCCCCCGGGCAGCCCTCTCATATTTTCCAGATTCCGGATAAGAATCCCTCTTCCCAGCAGCTCATCATACAAAGGCAGCCTGCAGCAGAGCATCAGATAATTGGCATCAGATTCAAACAGCTTAAGGCCTGCATTTCTGTGGCTTTCGGCCACCTGCTCCAGGCTGCGCCAAAGGTAATCCCGTTCCGCTTTCACATATTCCTTTGTCCGTATGGTCCATGTCTTCTCCTCTGTACAAGCGCGCCCCACCTTTTGCGCCGCTGCGGATACGTTCCACTCCGCAAGGTTTTTTCCGATCCTGCTGATCTGCTCCGTATCGCTGCCATACAGATAACCCAGCCTGATTCCGGGAATACAAAAAAGTTTGGTAAAGGAACCCAGTATGAAAAGATTCCCAAACTCCTCAGCCACCTCTGTCATTGAGGGTGTCCCGTGGCAGAACCAGATAAAGCTCTCGTCCAGCAGAACCGCGATCCGGTTCTGCCTGCATTTGACAAGCAGCTCCATCAGATACCCGCGCTCTGTCAGCCTTCCCGTCGGATTATTGGGATTTGCCAGCATGACCAGATCAATATCTTCGGTCAGTTGCAAGAGCATATCCTGATCCGGTAAATATCCATTTTCAGGCCTAAGATCATAAAACCGGATCTTGCACCCGACTGCGTCGCAGGCTCTCTCATAGCCGTAAAAAGACGGAACCGGTATCAGTGCTTTCTTTGGTCTTATGGTCTGGCAGAGGCACATCAGCAGTTCAGAAGCACCGTTTCCCACCAGGAGCCTCTCGCTTTCATCCGCATCAGACGGTATCCGTCCGCTTTCTGATTCCTGGCCTTTCAGAAATCCGGACACCGACTCTTTCAGACTGCTGTTGTCATATTGCGGATAGGAAGGCCGGCAGATTTGCTCCTCTGCGGCGGCAAGGATCGCTTCTCTGACCCCGGGCGGGATGCCCATGGGATTCAGACTGACCGAAAAATCATATTGCACCGGGTGCCTGTAAATATCTCCTCCGTGTATCATTTCGCCTTTCGCTTTCCTTAGGGACTTTTACATCAATTACTACGACAAATTATTTTAATGTCGGGATCAAAACCGATATCCAAATCTGCACAAGAACACAAAACAGCATACCGGTCATGGCGGTAAGCAGCATCAGCCGGTTTGCCTTTCTGATATCCTCAGGTTCGGCTTTTTTCCTCTCATCTCCGATATACTCTTTATCCGTTTTTTTTCCGAAATAATAAGCCGGCCCTAACAATTTAAGCCCCAGCGCACCTGCGCAGACCGACTCGGTCTGTCCCGCGTTCGGACTGACGGATTTGTTTCTGTCTCTCTTCCAGATCCTGAGAGCCTCACCCGTATCAAGTCCTCTGCCGCTCAGGGCAGATGCGAGTATCATCCAAACGGCGCTGATCCTGGCCGGCAGAAAATTGCATACGTCATCCAGCCTGGCCGCAGCTTTTCCGAATCTCATATACCTCTCATTTTTATAACCGATCATGGAATCCATGGTGTTGACTGCCTTGTAAAAAAATCCAAAAGCGGGGCCTCCCAGTGCCGCATACAGCATGGGCGTCGTCACCCCGTCCGAGGTATTCTCCGCTATCGTTTCCACCGTTGCCCTGACGATGCCCTCTTCTGTCAGCATTTCCGTATCTCTTCCCACGATCATGGACAGCGCTTTACGCGCTCCCTCAAGGTCACCGGTGGTCAACTGCTGATACACCTTCATGCTCTCGACCCTGAGGCTTTTTGCGGCCAGCAGATAGCAGGTCAGCACGGCTTCGATCACGATACCCGCCAGCGGATGCAGAAGATATGCTCCGATAACGATGGCGGCAACTGTCAGCGTTGTGATAACCGTCACCAGCGACGCCAGCAACACACCACGGCCAAATTGCTCATCCTGAGCCTGCGTATACAGTTTTTGATCCAGAAAGGCGATCAGCGAACCGATCAGACGCACCGGATGGAATATCCATGCAGGATCTCCGATGATCAGATCCAGTATGAACCCGGCCGAAAACGCGATCAAATGATAAGTCAGTATTCCTTGCCCCATCATACCTCCGATCCTTGCAGCGTGATCCTGTTTTCAATATTTATCCTGCATTCATACCTTCCGGTATCTGCTGTCATGGGCACCTGCTCCGTTTTAAAGCTCACGGAACAGATGACCCCCTCTGCGCATCTGAGCTGATGATCAAAATAGTCTCCCCCGGCCAGCCGGCTTAAAATCGCCATGACAGTGCCGCCGTGAACCACCGCAGCCACCGCAGAGGGCATATTGTTTCCGCTGATCAGATCAAGCATCTTATAAAAGCCCAGAACGGACCTGTCGCAAAATGCCTCCCTGCTCTCTCCGCCCGGAAAAGGCGTCTTCCCGCCGGAATCGATAAAAGCCTGATATGCCGCATTGTCTGTAAGCTCCTTTGCGGTTCTGCCTTCAAACTCTCCGAAATCGATCTCTCGCCACTCTTCTATGATACCGGCTGCGTTAACCAGCTCCGGATAAAGGATTCCGGCGGATTCCCTGCAGCGTTTCATCGGGCCGGTGAACAGGATCTCTGCCGGCGGATAAAGCTGCAGCCGCCGCAGCTTTTGCAGCTTTTCGATTCCCACTGCACTCAGCGGTTCATCCGTTCTGCCCAGATAACGGTGTCCGGCATTGGACAGTGTCTCACCGTGCCGGATGAGGATCAGCCTTATAACCTGCTCTGCACCCTCGTTTTTCTGATTTGCCATATCCTTCTATGCTCTTTCCCTGTATCATCCTAATCTCTGCGCCAGTCCGCAGACAATCCTCTCCACGCTCTCTGCTTCCTTGGCCAGAGCCGTGCAGATCCTGCCTGTCACTTCACGCCATGCTCTCTCATCCGCATCCACCGGCACTACACCCGATCCGATCTCGTTACAGATTACGATACAGTCCGTATGTTCCCTCGTCCATGTCAGGATCATTTCCGTAATCCTGTCGGGGGAGAAGTTTGCATCTGCTAACTTTTTTCCGATCCAGCTATGCAGGTTGTGCAAAACCATGTACCCGTCCCCCGTCGGAAGTTCCTCATCCTTCATCCCATCCCATATCAGTACGGGATCTTTGTATTTTTCCAGGACATAGTCCAGTTTGCCCTGTGCATAGCCTCCGATGATCAGCCTCATCCCCTTGTCACCTTTACTTTCTCCTCTTTCATCCCCGCTCTTTTCGTTTTGGCGTTTGAAAAATCATTCTGCGCAAATTGCTTACGTTAATTCTGCTACAGTTCCTTATTTGCAATACGTTAAGGTCACTGACACGACGCAGATCGCAAGGATCATAAACAGCTCCTCCATCAGCAGAAAAAAGCCGGCTGTATCTCCGCTTACGCCCCCGAATTTATCCCGGCTGAAACGGTAGTACCACCCCATGACGATCAGGCCGGCCAAGGCAGCCGCTCCTCCTGTCAGTGGCGCCTCCCACAGCCAGAAGACGATGCAGAAAAGGCCCTGAAGGATCAGACAGACGGTGGTGATCTTTTTGGCCGCTCCACTGCAAAATGTAAAGAGCATACCGCCCTCTTTGGCCTTGGGGAACCATAACACGCTCAGTCCGCTCAGGACCCGCGAAAAATAAAAGCAGGCATATACAGCCGGAAGCGCATTTCTTTGTATTACCTCCGCCAGTGCTCCCACAAAGATAAGCCCGTACAACATCAGCATGATAACGGAAAATGCGCCGATATGCGGATCTGACAGGATCTCGCGCCTTTTCTCGTATGTTCCGTAGACATGCACGGCATCCATGGTATCCATATAGCCGTCTACATGAATCCCCCCCGTGATCAGAAGCGGGATTGCTGTCATGACAAGAACCTCACATATCGGACCGATACCCGCTCTGTCGCAGAGCAGATGCCACCCCGCACAAAGGAGCCCTGTCAATGCACCGACCCATGGAAAAAAGATCAGGGCATATCTCATATCTTCCTCTTTCCACTCAAAACCGCCCACCGGAAGCTTTGAATATGTGGAGATCGCAATGAAAAAACCTTTTATCACATGCATGGCGGATACATTTCTCCCTTCAGCACGTTTGGCAGTCCCATCACCACTTCGATCACGGTCTGTGCTTTTTTAGCAACGGCAATGTTCAGCTCTGCCAGAAACCTGATATATTCTGTCGTCACGGTATCATACTCTACGCCATCGTCAAAAATCAGGTTGCTGACGATGACCAGGTGCTTACTCTTTTCATCAAGATCAAAAAGTCCCTTCAGGACCCTCTGTTTTACCGCTCCCGGATCATGCCACCCATCCCTTACATCCGTCCATCCGTCGAACATTTCGTTGGCTGCCAGATTGGAGAGACATTCCAGAAGGACAAACCTTTCCACGTCTTTTCTTTTTCCGTTCTCAGGATTTTCCATCATAGAAAGTGACCTTTCGATCCGGACTGGCATTTCGATGGTCTCAAACCCTTTCCCTTTTCGCATCTGCCGGTGTCTGCCGATCCTGCTTCTGCTCTCTTCATCATCCGCATGCATGGTGGCCAGATAATACAGCATTGCCCGTCCTTCCTTCGCATTTCCCGCCAGGTGCGAGACGTACTCTTCCGCAAATTCCGATTTTCCGCTTCCGCTGCCACCAATGATCAGTGTGATCATTTTCCATACCTCTCATAAGGCCGGATCGTCAGTTCATCAAAAGAACCGCCGTTCTCATAGACCGCCTCTGTCATATCCAGAAGGGGAAAAAGCATCACGGCTCCCGTTCCTTCACCCAGCTTCATTCCCGCATCTATCACCGGCTTCAGATCCAGCGCCTTTGCCAGCAGACCGCAGGCCTTTTCTTTTCCGATGTGACTGGCCAGAAGGTATTCCCTGACGCCCGGGCACAGCCTTTCCGCCGCCAGTGCAGCCGTCATGGTGATCACGCCGTCCAGTACCACCGGCATCCGGTAAAGGGCTCCCGCGATACATACACCGCACAGTCCCGCGATCTCCAGTCCCCCCACATCACATAATACTTCAAAGGCGGACCTGTTTCCAAGGTCATATTTCTCCACTGCTTTTTGGATCACAGCGATCTTTCTGTCCAGTCCTTCGTCTGACAGTCCCGCACCTCTTGAGGTTACTTCGGATGCTTCAAGTCCCAGCAGCGCTGCACAAACGGCCGCCGAGGACGTGGTATTTCCGATTCCCATTTCCCCCAGAGCCAGCATATCATAACCCTGCATCTTCTTCTCCCATACCAGGCGGATGCCTGTCTGAATGGCTACCAGAACCTCCTTACCCGTAAGCGCCGGCTCCTTGATAAAATTGCGGCTTCCTTCCCTTATCTTTCTATCCAGAACCCCCTCGATCCGCTCTCTGCCCAGGATGCCGAGATCCACGGGGCAGGTGTCCACTCCTGACCGCTTTGCCATCCGTCCCACACTCGATAGCTCTTTTCCCATATTTTCGGCAACAAGCCTGGTCACATGGGAGCCGCATTGACTGACTCCTTCCTCTACGATCCCGTGATCGGCACAGAGGATCAGCAACACGCGCCTGGATATCTTTGGTCTGACCCTGCCCTGGATCGCTGCGATGTCAGCAATCAACTGTTCAAAGACTCCCAGTCCGTCCAGTGGTTTGGCAATGGCATCCCAATGCTCTTTTGCGGCAGTGCGGATCTGTTCATCCGGTGCGGTAACAGAAAGCTTTTCAAGCTGCTCAATTGTCAGTGCGTCATATATAAAATCTTTCTCTTCCATCTCAACTTCATTCCGCTTAAATTCCGCGGATATCCGCCTCTCTCAGCATATCATAGATAAGGTCCATTTCAAGATGCTCTCTGACACTCTTCGCCAGCCTGTCCAGTTCTCTTTCCCTGAACACATCCAGACTTTCCGGCTCCCGAAACGTTACCTTAATGCCGGATTTTTTTTCTTTCCACAATGTGCGCAGAACCTCACCGGCGATCTCGCCCCTGTCAAAGATTCCGTGAAGATAGGTTCCGTAAACATTCAGGCCTTCGCCAAACTCAATCACTCTGCCTGTTGCCGTGGCTTTGAGTGCCTGCTCATCCTTTTGGGCTGCTTTTTGGGACGCCCGGGGGTATGAATCTACGGTCTTTCCCATGTGGATCTCATATCCTTCCGCCTCCAATCCCGTCAGTGCGGAAAAAATCCCTCCTGTCTGACCGATCTGCGCCTTTACCCTGCGCTGTGTCTTGTCCGGTCTTAAGATGGTTCTGACGGGCAGCAGATGCAATCCCTCTTCACTGCCGCCGCTCTCCGTGCCCAGGGGATCCTCTATCCTGTCTCCCAGCATCTGATACCCTCCGCAGATCCCAAAGACGGGGATCCTTCCGGCCGCTTTTCTGACTGCGTCCTCAAATCCTCTTTTTTTCATCCATCTCAGATCGGCAATGGTATTCTTGGTCCCGGGCAGCACGATCAGATCGGACTTTTCCAGAGCGGATGGCTCAATCACATACTGCACCCTGACTGATTCACACTGTTCAAAAACCTGCAGATCCGTATAATTTGAAATATGCGGAAAACGGATCACCGTGATCAGAATCTCTTCATGATCCGGCATCTCGCCTGCCTCTTTTCCTTCCTGCCCAAAACTGTTTCCTGCCGCATACATATCATCCAGTCTGCTGCTCTGGCTGTCCTCATCCTCAAGGCTCAGTTCCATATACGGCACCACTCCCAGAACCCTGGTTTTCCCCCGCTCCTCCAGCATCCTGATACCGCTGTCCAACAGGCTTTCGTCTCCCCTGAATTTATTGATGATCAATCCCTGCACACGCTTCTTTTCCTGCTCCTGTAACAGCATCAGTGTTCCCAGCAGCTGTGCAAAAACGCCTCCCCTGTCAATATCGCCCACCAGCAGTACCGGCGCATCCACCAGCTCTGCCATTCCCATATTGACGATATCATTCTCCCTCAGATTGATCTCCGCCGGACTGCCGGCTCCCTCGATCACAATGATATCCGCCTTTTGGGAGAGTCTCTCAAACGCCGCCCTGATCACGGGCACCAGTTCCTTTTTATAGGCAAAATACTCCCTTGCACTCATATTTCCGATGACCCGCCCGTTCACGATCACCTGGGAGCTACTGCATCCCGTGGGCTTTAAAAGGATCGGATTCATATCCGCCTCCGGCTCCATGCAGGCTGCCTGCGCCTGCAGCACCTGTGCCCTTCCCATCTCCAAACCCTCTGCCGTGATATAGGAATTGAGCGCCATATTCTGTGACTTAAAAGGTGCCACCCTGAAACCGTCTTCCTTCATGATGCGACATAGCGCCGCCACCAGCAGGCTCTTGCCGACCCCCGACATGGTTCCCTGCACCATTAATACCTTAGCCATATCATATCCTTTGATCGATCAGCCCGATCTGCTTTGCTTTTTCATACTGACCGGCATCCATACCAAACAGATTCCGGATCGTTTCATCGGTGAGTATCTCTTCGGCCCTGCCCTGATACCTGATATGCTCTCCCTCTACGCAGAGCACCTTGTCCGAAACGTACCGCGCCAGCCCCAGCTCGTGCAGAGACATGATCACTGTCACGTCCGTCTTTTTGCGCATATTCTCAAGAGCGGTAATAAATTCCAGCTTGTACCGGATATCCAGATAGGAGGTGGGCTCATCCAGAATCAGAATCTCCGGCTGCTGGCAAAATGCTCTGGCCAGCAGGACCCGCTGCCGTTGTCCGTCACTGATCCGGTGAAAGTCCATACTGCCGATTCCGTCCACGGATGCCATTTTCATGGTCTCCTCGATGATATCCCGATCCTTCGGGGTCAAGGTGCCGAAATGACCGGTATAGGGATATCGACCCATTGCCACAACATCCCGACAGCTCATATGCCCGCCGTGGAATCCTCTTGTCAGCAGCAGGGCCATTTTTTGGGCTCTGATCCGGCGTTTCATTCCTGCCATATCCGCTCCGTCCAGCGTCACGCATCCTCCGAGGACTGACAGTTGTCCCGCTATACTTTTCAGAATCGTGGATTTTCCGCCGCCGTTCGGCCCCACCAGAGTCAGAATCTCTCCCTTTTTCAGAGAAACCGTGATATCCCTGATCAGAGGCGTCCCGTCATATCCCACCGTCAGATTCTGTAATGTAAAATAGTATTCTTTTTCCCCTGTCCGGTTCATCTGCCTTTGCCCCCCTTTCCCGCAGTCAGCATCACCAGGACCACCGGTGCCCCGAAAAAGGCCGTGACCGTGCTGATGCTCAGTTCCATGGGCGCAAATACGCACCTGGCTGTCAGATCACATAAAAGGCATACCAGCCCCCCGCCCAGAAAGCAGCCGGGAATCACTGCAAGGGGTCTTTCACTGCGAAGCAGGGTGCGAATCAGAAACGGTACTGCAATCCCCACAAAGGACACCGGCCCCGCAAACGCCACCACGGCTCCGGATAAAAAGCAGGACAACAGCACAAACAGGATCCTCAGAACTTTTACATTCACACCAACGGAATCCGCATATTCCTGACCGCACAGATAGGCGCCAATGGGTTTGGACAGGTAAAACACAGCCACTGCCGACAACAGAACCAAGGGCACAAACACCCTGACCTGCGGCCAGCCTATGCCCGAAAAACTCCCTTTTGACCAGTTATGCAGGTTTACGATATCCGCATCATCCGCAAAAGCAACGATCAGATCCGTCAGCGCCGAACATATATAGCCGATCATGACACCGCAGACGATCAGAGTTGACATTTCACTTACCCTGCCGGCAAATATCATCACGATCCACATGGACAAAAGAGCGCCCAGAAAAGCTGCCAGTACCAGCATCCAGGAATTAAGTAAAAGCCCTCTTCCCAGACCGAATACCAGCGTCAATGCGACCAACAGTTTGGCCCCTGATGAGATTCCCAGCACAAAAGGACCTGCCAGCGGATTGTGAAAAAAAGTTTGCATCAGGTAACCGGCCAGGGCAAGAGCCCCGCCCAGAAAAAAGCCCGCCAGCGCTCTGGGCAGACGGATATCGTAGATCACTCTGACGGCAATATCCGTACTGTCTTTCCTGCCGATGGACGCAAACAATTCTCCGATGCCAACGTGCACGCTCCCCAGGCTCAGAAAGGCCAGAAATCCCATCACACTGCATACAAGTAAAGCAGAAAGACAAATCCATTCCCGTCTTTCTGCTCCTTTTTTCTCTTTTATCGCGCTGTCTGATTTGTTCATACTCTACTCCAGCAAAAACAGATATTCCGGATCCTTATCCCCGTAAAAGATCTTTTGAAAGTCTGTGATCACTTTTCCAGTCGTAAGCGGCTGTTGATACAGATCATTTTGCACGCACCATACATTTTTGTCCCTGACAGCCTTGAAATTCTTCATCGCTTCCGATTTTTCCAGCAGCTCCCGAAGCGAGGTCATTTCCTTGTCGGTATAGTCATGATAGATCAGCACATCCGCGTCTTTTGCTTTTTCATAAAAGACCTCCATCTGCAACGGGATCGATATCCTGTGACTTTCCTCATCCGTCAGATCCTGAAACAGATACTCGCCGCCTGCCAGCTCGATCATACGGGGAATGTAATCATTGCCGTTTCTGATATTCACGGTGCCGCTTTCGCTGATATAGAAAAAAGCCACCTTCGGCCTTGGCGCCGTATCCTGCTGATGCGCTGCTGCCAGAACAGCCTCCTCCTGTTCCCGAAAGATGGCCTCTGCCTCCCGGCTGCAGTCAAACAATATCCCGTAGAGCTTGATCCATTCCACGCGGCCCAGGGGATGCTCCTCATAGGTGGCTCTGTCGATCAGTACCGGAATACCGAAGGAATTGAGCTGCTCTATTACCTTTGGCGCATGCAGGATCATGGTATTCTCAATGGCCAGAGAGCAATGTTCGGATAACAACAGCTCATAGTCCGGCATACTGTATTTTCCTCCGAAGAGGATATCTCCCTGCCGCATCTTTTCCGCCGCCTTGTCTACGCTCCAGTCCGATGCCCTGAGGGAAACAAACCGCAGATGATCCTCCGCATCCAGCGCACAGATCATATCCATGACCGCTGTAGCCGCCAGATAGGTGTTTGTCAGCGGTTTTTGCAGCACTATCACATCTTCCGGCAGATCAGCCGGCACCTCACCCTCCTCGGGCACTACAAGATATCTTCTGTCAGAGCCGATCACCACCAGCCTGTAATCATCCTTATAGTTGTATATTGCTAACTCTTTGGCGTAAGAAAGCGGTTCCTCCGAAATATATTCCAGCTCACTGCTGATATCTGTCTGTCCTGTCCCGTCTCCCGACGCATTATCTTTGTCTGACCGTTTTTGACAACCGGTGATCAGCAGCAAAAATAACAGAAAACACATCAGCAGACCGAGAGTCATCGGTTTTTTATTTGTTTGTTTTCGCAACTTCAGATCTCCGTCATTTCTCCGATTCCGTCTCGTTTTTTTGTCTGTTCCTGCGTCTTACGATCGTGGCTGTCACAACAGCCACAGCGGCTACAGTTGCTATCGAGAAAATGGCGATGATCATGATAGCGAACAACAGTATACTCATGTTTGATTCCTCCTGCATTTTTTCCATAGTGGAAGTCTTTAACAATATCCTGTATCTTATTTCATGGGGTCTGCTCATCGCTGTGGTATCGGCCAGCACATCCGTCCATTCATCAAAGGCATAAACCGGTATCTCAAAAAGAGAATTGCCGCTCTCAGCTTCCACGGGCAGATATTTTTTGCCATTCACATACATATAATCATAATTGGGACTGCTCCATTCCAGGTGCAGCGTCGCTTTTTGATCTCTGACCTCCATGACTGCCGGCGAAGTAACGGACGCCCTGCCGCTGCCTCCATCAAGTGATACCTCGATCTCATAGCTGCCGTCCTCTGCCTCGATCGTGGCGGGTTCCAGCCCTTTGTTTTCAATCCGTGGCGGCGCATAGACCAGCACCTGCCTGTCGTACCATTTCTCCTTTTTTTTGCTGAATGCAGCCAGTTGAAACTCCTCATTTAAAGCCGTAACCGGAATGGTGAACGTATGTGCTCCGTCTTCGTTTTCCACAAAGGGGATATACTCACTCTCGGGCGCTTGCGCCGCCTGCTGCCCGCTGCCCGGATAGACATACAAATAGCCCTTGCCGCTCATGACCATCTCCACTCTGAGTCCGTCATCATCCGCATACAGAGTTGCTTCGATGATCCTGAACATCGAGGAACTGGAATCAACATCCACCTCATATTCCCCTTCGGGAACATCCTCGGCAGGGATGGCCGCCAGTCCTTCCCTGCCCACCTCTTCGGGTGTGGTCATCTCATCTGCGCCTGCCACGTCTCCTTCTCCGAAGACCTGCACCGGCGCGCAGAAGACACTTCCAATGAGCAGTGAGAGGCTCACCAAAGCAGTGGCCAGCCTCCCTATTACTGTTTTTTTGCTTATGTCTGTTTTTTTCATAATCATTTATTCCGCGGTCAGATTGCTGACTGCATTTGCGGTATGAGAGACATAGATGCTGCGGATCTCGGGAACCTGTCCCAGACCTTCAAGAATACATTCAACCTCGTATCCCTCTTTTGTCAGAACCGATTTCCAGGAATCATCCTCATCGCCCGCCATATCATTGTTGGCATGATCACCCGCAACCACCATAAGCGGCTCCAAAACGACTTTTTCATAGCCGCCGTTGGATTTCAATGCAGCGATCACATCATCCAGAGAAGGGGTTGCTTCTACGGTTCCGATATAGAAATTCTCAAAGCCTTCCTCCGTGAGCGTATCCTGAAGTATCTGATATACGCCGTTGGAATCCGCCTCCGTACCATGTCCCATATAAACGATGGCAGTCTTGCCGTCATCATAGGATTTCAGCTTATCCGTGATAGCCTTGACTACAAGCGCGACATCGCCTTCAGAGTCAAGCAGTGGAGCACCCAGCTCAATCGCGTCAAACTTGGCTTCATAGTTCTTCACCGCATCGGCCAGATCGGTATATTCAAATCCGTTCATCAGATGTGTAGGCTGAACGACCAGCTTTTTGATGCCGTCGTCGACTGCTCTGTCCAGCGCTTCCTCCACGTTATCGATCTCCAGACCGTCTCTTTCCTTCAGCTTGTCAATAATGATCTGACTTGTAAAGGCTCTGCGCACCTCATACTGCGGGAAAGCATCTGCAATATCCTGTTCAATGGCTCCGATCGTGACCTCTCTGGAATCATTGTAACTGGTTCCGAAACTGACGACCAGGATCGCCGTATCGCTTGCCTGTTCCGTTTCGCCGGCCTCTTCTTCCGTGGCATCCGCCTGCTCCTCAACGTCAGATGATTCCTCACTGTCGGAAGCTTCCTCAACACCCTGCGTCTGTCCATTGTCAGCAGTTTCCTCACTTTCGGCAGCCACCCCAGTGTCTGCTCCAGCGCTGCTGTCTGCGCCGCCGCATCCTGTCAGAACCGCTGTTAAAACACCGGTCGCCAAAATGGTTGTCAGAATTCTTTTTTTCATACTAGTTCTCCTCCTGTTATAAATGTTTTTTTGCCAAATAAAAAACCTCTTGCCACCGGGCAAAAGGCGCACACAAAAAACAAGAGGCAAAACGTCTCTTTTTATGCGCACAGCCAGTTACTCGTGGCCCTGAGCCGACATAAGCCGACTCACATGCACGATAAGGCAGGTCTCCCGGCTTGCAGATCGACGCCTCAGGCACCTTCCCGGTCTCCCAGTGGTATATCGCCTTTGGCTCCCTGCTTACGGTGACGAGTTCGTACAGGACTTGCACCTGTTTCCCTTTTCATCGGAGCCAGAACCTAATCGATTCCCTCCGACACCTTACCGTTTTCCGTATTCAGCTTTCCAATTCTATCACATCTGACATAAAAAGGCAACCGCGCCTGTTGCTTCCGAAGCTGAGATTCCGAAGCTGAGATCATGTGCACCGAAAATGCATATTCACTCACTTTTCAAACCGCTCTATCCTGCAGGTATGCGTCTTGTCATTCTCATCATA
>CAJOOZ010000048.1 GCA_905236705.1 uncultured Lachnospiraceae bacterium
AGGAAACGACAAAGTTCTTTTTACTTTGGCGTTTCCCGCGCCGGAGGCTTTATAGTGAACGACAAATTATTTTTGTCGTTCACTATATATAGATCTCGCAATCATCCTCTACCTTGCGGCAGTTTTTCAATACAGACTCCATCACAGCCTTTGGCTCTGCTCCATCCTCAAATTCCACCGTCATCTTCAATGCCATAAAATTGACAGCCGCATCTCGGACACCGCCGGTCTTTTTGGCGGCTTCCTCCATTTTATTGGCGCAGTTTGCACAGTCAACATCGATCTTGTACGTTTTTTTCATCGTTTTGTCTCCTTTCAACAATTAAGCAATCTTTTAATCGTCAAGACCACTATACTATTTATTTTCTTCTCTGTCAACCCTCTTTTCACGTAAACATCTCTGCTTGCACAATCCTGCAAAAAAGGCTACAATAGCTTTGCAACTTGGACGCAGGAACATGAGGTGTAGTATGGCTACTGAAAAGACAACGCCGGCGCTTGATCTGCCACATGATCACGGGAACCGTGAACGTGAAAATGTACTTTCCCATATGCCTGAGAGCGCGACGATACGGACCGTATCGGAGGCTATGAAACAACTGGGGGATCCCAGCAGACTCAGGATCTTCTGGCTGCTCTGCCATATGGAAGAATGTGTGACCAATATCGCGGCACTTGTGGATATGACTTCTCCCGCAGTCTCACATCATCTGCGGCTGTTAAAAGACAGCGGTCTCATCGAATCGAGAAGAGACGGCAAAGAAATGTATTATAAGGCTGCCGACACCGACCTGGCGCAAAAGCTCCATCACACCATTGAAGAGATTGCGCAGATCTCCTGCCCCGATTAAACCGGGTCAAAACCCGCCTGCGCATCCCCGCAAAGCGTCTGATTCAGGTGAGGGTCTCAGACTGCGTCATACCCACTCCAGAATCTGTGATACATTTGCAACCCTTACCAGACGCATCCCTTCCGGCAGCTCTTTTTGCAGCTTGTCCGACCCTGCCTTTGGCAATACACAGATCTCAAAACCCAGCTTGGCCGCTTCCTGCACTCTCTGCTGCATCTGCGTAACGGCTCTGACTTCTCCCGACAATCCCACTTCCCCGAATACCACGGTCTTTTCCGGTATCGGTCTGTTTTTAAAGCTTGAGATCATGGCCAGTACCACACCCAGATCCAGCGCCGGTTCCGACACTCTCATACCGCCTGCCAGATTGACATAGGCATCCATAGTGCCAAGACGCAGATTCAATCTCTTTTCCAGAACAGCCATCAACAGATTTACGCGGTTATAGTCTATCCCCGTAGCCTGTCTTCTGGGAAGCTGAAAACTGGTATCGCAGACCAGTGCCTGCAGCTCGATCAGCATGGGACGTGTCCCCTCCATGGCGCAGACCACCACACTGCCCGCAGCATCCCTGGGTTTGCCGCTGAGCATATATTCGGACGGATTCTCTACTTCCTCCAGCCCACGGGCGCACATTTCAAAAACACCGATCTCATTGGTGGAGCCAAACCGGTTTTTCACGGCCCGCAGAATACGGTAGGAAGCATATCTGTCCCCTTCAAAATACAATACCGTATCCACCATGTGTTCCAGTACTCTGGGCCCTGCCACCGTGCCCTCTTTGGTCACATGCCCGACGATGAAAATGGCAATTCCCAGACTCTTGGCGATCCGAAGCAGGATTCCCGTGGCTTCTCTTACCTGAGAGACGCTTCCGGGAGCGCTGGTGGCCTGCTCACAGTACATGGTCTGGATGGAATCTATAATGACCACCCCGGGCTTCTTTTCCTCGATCACTCTCTCGATCTGTTCCAGATCGGTTTCACATAGCAGCTTTAAAGCATCGGTAAAATCACCCATGCGCTGTGCTCTTATTTTAATCTGTTTCAGGGATTCTTCGCCTGATACATACAGAACGGAGCAGCCATCCTTGGCAAGGCTTCTGCACATCTGCAACAGCAGCGTGGACTTGCCGATCCCGGGATCTCCTCCCACCAGAACAAGCTGGCCGGGCAGGATGCCTCCACCCAATACCCGGTCCAGCTCATTGATATGCGTATAAAGTTTTTCCTCGGAGGTCATGGAAATATCAGACAGTGCTACAGGCCTGGCTGTTTCGCGCCTTGCATGCGATCCGCCCGCGGTCTTTGTCCCCACCGTCTCCTCCACCAGGGTGTTCCACTCATGACAGCCGGGACACTGTCCCATCCATTTGGTGGACTCAAAACCGCAATTCTGGCAAAAGAACACGGTCTGATTCTTGCTTTTTGCCATCTTATGCCTCAACTACTCTGATTGCCACTTCACCCATATCCGCCAGTTCAACGGATACCGACAGTTTGCCGCTCACTCCGGTGCTCATCCTGCCAACGCTCTCTCCTGCGACAAACACTTCATATTCGGTATCTTCCTTCATACCCAGAGTGATCTGGGCATCCTCGTCGCCGGATACGCCAAAGGACACGCCGTTAGTCTCCTCGGCAAAATTCTCCACACTTGTGCCGGGTACGGACTCATACAGAAACATGCCGTTTTTCTCCAGCTTGGTCAGAGCATTGTAGGTCTTTACCTTGTAAATATCTCCGCCACTGGCAAAGTCATCCAGTTTGGCCTTCTGCGCTAATGTGTGGTTGCCGAAACTCACCTTGCCATCAGCCTCGCTTCTTAATAACTCTGTTACTGCTGCCATCTTAGTTTCCTCCTGCTTATTTGCTCTGTTTTTTCCGGCTCTTTCTCACCGGTTTTTCTTCTTTTTCTTCTTTGTTTTCCGTATCTTCCGTCTTTTTAAAGACCACCTTACCACCCTGATAGGTGGCTGTCACCTTGTCTCCGGACCCGATGTGTCCCATCAAAATCTCCTGTGCCATCTCGTCCTCTACCACCGTCTGGATGGCCCGTTTCAAAGGCCTTGCGCCCATCTTGACATCGCAGTGCTCCTCAATGAGATGCTTTTTCAGGGTCGGGCTGATGGTCAGTTGAATGTTCATCTGCTCCCTGCTGCGACGGATCAGGTCATTTGAAAGAAGGGTAACGATCTTTTCCAGTTCCGGCTTTTTCAGAGGATGGAACACCATGATCTCATCGATACGATTGATGAATTCCGGCTTGAAAATGCGTTTCACCTCATCCATGACGCCGCTCTTCATCTTCCGGTAATCCTGCTCTTCGTCCTGCTGCACGGCAAAGCCGAGATTCTTCGGATCCACGATCCTGGAGGCGCCTGCATTACTGGTCATAATGATGATCGTATTCTTAAAGCTGACCTTGCGTCCCTTGGAATCGGAAATGTGGCCGTCATCAAGTACCTGCAAAAGTACGTTGAAGACATCCGGATGCGCCTTTTCTACCTCATCAAACAGCACCACGCTGTAGGGTTTGCGTCTGACCTTTTCGGACAGCTGACCGCCCTCGTCATGTCCTACATACCCCGGCGGTGAACCGATCATCTTGGCGACGGAATGCGGTTCCATATACTCCGACATATCCACCCTGATCAGCTCATTTTCCGAGCCGAACATTACCTCTGCCAGCGCCTTGGACAGCTCTGTCTTGCCCACGCCCGTGGGACCGAGAAACAAAAAGGAGCCGATGGGTCTGGACGGATCCTGCAGCCCTACCCTGCCTCTTCGCAAAGCCCTGGAGAGAGCCGAAACTGCCTCCTGCTGACCGATCACGCGCTTGTGCAGGATCTTTTCGAGTCTGAGCAGTCTCTCGCTCTCCTGCTCGGACAACTGCCTGAGGGGTACCTTGGTCCACTGGGATACCACTCCCGCAATATCCTCCTGTGTGACGGTCCTGCTCTTTTCCTGTTGCTTTCTGGTAAAACGCTCCAGGAGTTTTGTGTATTTATCCTCCAGCTTCTGTTGCTCGCAGCGCTGTTCATGCGCCTGGGCAAAAGCCTCAAATTTCAGGGATCTTTCGATCTGCTGATCCAGTTTTTCGATCTGCTGCTTCAGCTCCTGCGCCTTGGGCGGAAGCTTCAGTTTCTGCATCCTGATCGCCGATGCCGCCTCATCGATCAGATCGATGGCTTTATCGGGCAGATTTCTGTCATTGATATAACGCGCCGATAGCTTGACAGCTGTCTCCACGGCCTCCGGTGTAATGCAAACGCCGTGATGCTCTTCATATTTATGCTTGATACCGGAAACGATGCCGATGGCCTCGGAAATAGTCGGCTCCGGAACATCCACCTTCTGAAAACGCCTCTCAAGCGCCGCATCTCTCTCCAGATATTTTCGGTATTCCTCCACGGTGGTAGCTCCGATGAGCTGCAGCTCTCCACGGGCCAGAGAAGGTTTCAGGATATTGGAAGCATCGATGGAACCCTCTGCACCGCCGGCGCCGATCAGGGTATGGATCTCATCCATGAACAGGATCACATTGCCGTCTGTGATCACCTCGTTCATCACCTTTTTGATCCGCTCCTCAAATTCACCGCGGTACTTGCTGCCGGCCACCATACCGCTCATATCCAGCGTAACCAGTCTTTTATTCTGCATGGCAGGCGGCACTTCCTGATCCACGATCCTCTGTGCCAGGCCTTCTACGATAGCCGTTTTACCCACGCCGGGTTCTCCGACCAGGCAGGGATTGTTTTTGGTCCTGCGGCTGAGGATCTGGATCAGTCTGTTGATCTCATCCTCTCTGCCTATCACGGGATCAAGCCCGCCCTCGGATGCGAGTCTGGTCAGATCCCTGGAGTATTTATCCAGCACCCTGGTCTCCGACTGTCCGCCTTCAAACATACCCTCATTGAGGCGCCGCAGCTCCTCATGAAATTCGGAGGGATCCACACCGATCGCTGATAATGTGTCGGCATAAAGCTTGTTCAGATTCACCTCCATGGAAGCCAGAAGACGGATCGCAACATTGTTGCCCTCCCGTATCAGCCCCATCAGGATATGTTCCGTTCCAACGGCCTTCTCGCCGTATCCGACAGCCAGCTTTTCGGCCTCCTCCAGAACACTTTTGGCCCTGGGAGAATAGCCGGTCCTCTCCATCAGGGCAATGTCCGCGGGCGGCGCGATCAGGGTCCTGATCAGTTGTCTGACGCTTTCCTCCTCAACACCGTTGTCCGCCAGCACACGGGCGGCAATGCCGTCACCCTGCCCCAGCAGTCCCAACAGGATATGTTCCGTTCCGATATAATTCTGCAGATATGACCTGGCAGCCTTGGATGCCAGCCTGAGCACCTCCCTGGCTTTTGCCGTATAATCCATAATATTCCTCCAAAACCGTTCTGTTCTCACTCATACTCATCACAGATACGGTCTATCATCTCGTGAAGCTCATCTCTTTTCATGCCCTTGCACAACGCCTGGGCCAGAATGACCCGAAGCTCCTTTTCCAGCCTCTGCCCGGTATCGTTTCGCTCCATGTCCACGGCAACGACAGCCCCTTTTCGCCTGTCAACCTTGACAAAACCATCCTGCCTGAGCACCGTGTATGCCTTGTTTACCGTATGCATATTGATGCCTACCGTATCAGCCAGAGCGCGCACACTTGGCAGCACATCCCCTTCATGATACTGAGATGTGGCAATCCCCAGAATGATCTGGTTCCTAAGCTGCATATAAAGCGCTTCTTCACTGTTAAAATCAATCTCAATCATCATAAGACTTCCCCTCTGTTATATACATTCTATAACAGCGGTTGCATAATGTCAATCTCACTTATTCGCCGTCTTTGTCCACATCGATAAAATCAAACTTGAAATCCGTATCCGGTGCACCGGGGCGGCTCTCTCTTGACAAAGAACCGGACTCCTTGCCCAGCGTGAAGATGGGCACATTGGAATTGTTTCCCTCTCCGGAGGGTTTGGTGGATTTTACGACGGTAATGGGAATCTTGCCTGTGGTATAGGTCACTCCCCTGTCGGTCACGGTTCTGGTCACCCTGGGTCTGCTCCCTTCCTCAGCCGGACTGCTTTCGTCTCTTACGGTCTTTGCCGTCCTGGCCGCAGGCTTTCTCACAGGCTTATCAACCGTGATCTCTTCAGACCTGACCGGTCTGGAGGATTTTTTTACTTTAACGGATTCCGGTTTTCTGGCCATTTCCTCCCTGACAGATTTCTTTTCGGGCATAACGGTTCTGGTGGTGCTGCGGGTTCTCAGGGCAGCCTCCATATTTTCCATGCGGGCGGTGGCCGTCTTTTTGGCAGCATTTTCCTTCATGTTTTCGATCTCTTTGCTGACATCAAAATCGTCTCCGCCGTCCTGAATCTCATCCGAAACAGGTCTTTTCTTTTTTACCTTTTTGACTGTGGTGACCGGTGCCCCCTCTCCGTTCTCCACGGGGGCGACGGGTTTTTTCTCGGGCTCAACCGTCTTTTTCCTGACGGTTCTGGGGCGCTCTGTCATCCGCTGCTCTTCTTCCTCGTACACAGTCTTCGGCCTGGGCTTTTTGACCGTTCTGACGCCTCCCTGCTCCCGTTCCGTTTCCGGACTCTTTTTCGGCGCCTTTTTCTCCGGCTCCTTTGGCTCTTCCTGTACGTAATCGACTTTGTTCACAGCCATTACCAGCATGATGATCAGACTGATCAGAAGCAATACTGCCAGCAGAATGATCATCGGCAGACCTCTTGTTCCGAACGCACTGCCGCTGCCGGATGCATAATTCAAAAAGTGTACATATCCCCCGCCGGAAATATCATACAGATAATAGCCCTGGCTTCCGTCCGGTCCGGCAGCATACAGAAGGCAGACATTTTCTCTCTGCTCCACACTGCTGTCCTTGAATTTGCCGCAGGCTACATAGACCCCGCCCAGCTCTGCGCCGTCGGCAACAAAGCCTTTGGGCAGATCCTTTGGCAGCGCCAGCGGAATGATGTAATCTCCGTTTTGGGAATCGATCTTGATAAATCCCTGAAAAGAATCCGACTGTGCATCATATATAAACAGCTTTTCGCTTCCGTCCACATTGGACCTGGCATCTACCAGCACCAGGCTTCCCAGTGCCACCACCTCAATGCTCTGGGATGCGTAGGTAGCAGTCGTCTTGCTGCCGCCCGAGGGGATCAGTTCATCATTCACAACGGGCTGGATCGTATAAGAGTTGCTGCCCACCAGAATGGTCATATCATTCCCTTTGGAAAAGCCGCCGCCGATACTCGCACCTGCCTGCAGGCTGCCGGTGGTATCCACCGCCACACTTTCCGTTTCCGCCGGCGCCTCGCTTTCGGCCACGGGCTGCGTGTCCTCGACTGCCTGTGCTGCCGCCTGCGTATCGCCCCTTACGATATGGAAGGTATATGTCAGGGTACTGCCGTCAGCAGCAGTCACCAGGATCTGCGCATCATTCTCACCCTCTTCGAGGTTTTTGAAACCGTTTGCGGAGGTGATCTTGGCTTCGGGATCTGTCACGCCGCTGCTGACCGATATATCGGTCACACCTTCATCGATGGTAATGGTATAATTCGTCACATTCGGTGAAAAGGCCGGTGACAGCACGCCGGGATTGATCTGTATCCCGCGAAGGGTGGCATCGGCAGAGCCGCCGCCGGTTGCAGCCGCAGCTACCGGGCCGCCGCCTCCCACCGTAATAGTGGTCTGTCCCGTGGCGGGATTGTTACCGTCATCATCAATGACAGCCTCTGCGCTTACGTTGGTCGTTCCTTCGGTCAGCGTTGTAAAGTTCAGTGTTCCGGCCGTACCCCTGATGGTCACCAGACCGCCTTCGCCACCGCCGTATTCCACATCGCAGGAATCAAACTGCAGAACGGCAGGATCGTAACTGACAGAGATTTCAGGGGGTGATGCGGGATCCTCCGGCTCGGAGGTCTGCACAGCCACGGATACCTGTTCGGAAACCGCGGCAGATGATTTGGTGGTTGACACTGAAACCGTACCTGCCGCAGCGGCACTTATCTGCCCCAGGGAAAGCACGATACCAAATGCCATCGCTCCCGCCAGCATCTTTCCTCTTGATATGATACTCTGATCTCTCCTGCTCATGACTGTCTCCTTGTGTATTCTTTCTCTTATTTATTTCCTCGTGATAACAATCGTATACTTGCGATCCTTCCCCGCAGCCGATTTGCAGGTGATGGTAAAGGTGTTCTCTCCTCTTTCCAGAACCACCTCTCCCGCTCCGGTAACCTTGGCTTTACCGGATGCTGCGGTTGCATTGATGATCACGGATTCTACCTTCTTTTTCACTGTCACTTTATAGCTGTATACGCCCCCGTTAAATACAGGGCTGAGGGTCTGTCCGCCAACCGACAGGCTGCTCAGATAATTATTGACATCCTCGTTGGAGCTTGGCAGAGCGCACTTTTTGGCGGGCATGTCTTTATAGACCGGAATGTAGAAAACAAGCGCCGCGTCTTCTTTTTCATATGCCTTTTTCATCTTGACCGCTTCACTGCCGGCCGCCTGAACATTGGTCATATACTGATGCTGATACAGGCCGTTCTTTTTGTTGACTACATTAAACTTCTGGAAATACAGTGTATTCTGCCCTGCCTTGACGTATTTCTCCGCCAGATAAGTGGAGCCGCCCAAAATCGACTGATATCTGCTGTTCCACGGGCGTCCGTAGTTACCGGCTCCCTTGGCAGAGCCCGCCGCATATACAAGACCCTGTCTGCTGGGGCTGTTCTTGCCGGTGGCGTAGGCTCCCACGTTAAAGTAGTTAAAAATATTTTCATAACCGGCTACCTTGCCGGAGATACTGTCGCTCTTGCCGCTTCCCTGCTCCTGATAGCACCGCGCCGCCAGATGATAGGGATTGACTCCCACTTTCTTACCTACTTTCAAAAAAGTAGAGGCATAGGACTTCTTTTTACCGTCCGTATCAGTGAAATTTCCTTTCATAAAGGTGCCTGCCAGCATCGCCTTGACGCCTGCCTTGGTCTGATAATCCTGATACTCCAGGGACTCAAACTGGAAGATCTGCGTCTCATCCAGAAAATTCCTGGGATCCATATAATAAGCCGTCAGCTCCGGGGATGCTGCCACCCAGCTGCCTCCATCAAATGTATACCATGTGTTATTTTTCCATTTGTAGGCAGCCACATCCGTGGATTTCCAGGAGGTGATGGCCGTTTTCGCTACCAGATTCCTCCCTACCTTGCTCTCCGCAGTCAGAGCCTCGTTCCAGGTCAGTCCGGTAGATGTCGCCTTGAAGACCCAGGTCGGATGTGTTTCATGCAGTTGTCTCAGTGCGGCTTTATAGTCCTCGGGAAAGCCCTGCTCCTGCAGCGCCGCTTCGAATTGTTCATCTGATAAAATAACAGCTGTGTCCGCCGAAACGGAGGGCGTCTTAGTCTGAGCTGCCTCATTCGGCTCGGGCGCATTGGCAATCTCTTCCGGCACCCTGATCTCGGTGACTTCACCATCCGTAATGAGCTGTGCCTCCGTCTGTGCCGCTTTTTTCTTTTTGGACTTCTTCTTGCTACTACTGCTCTCCTTTTGTTCGGATGCGCTGTACTTCACAAAATCGCCCAGGATGTAGCCTGAATAATTGGTGTTATTGTATGTAAAGGAAACCTGATACCAGTATTTGCCGGCCGGATCTGCCTTGACACCCTCCACTGACATCTGCGTTCCTTTCGGGAGCGTCGTGACTTTGGTTGCGGCTGCAGATGCATCCGCTCTGACATTCACCTGATCTGCCGTCAGGGTCCCCGTCCCAATGGCAGCTGCATACGCCCTTCTGCTGCCTCCCACGGACAACAGTACCGCTGCAAGCGCTATAGCGGATGTTATTTTAAAACCGGCCGACATTTCCCGTTTCTTTTTCACAGATCTCATACTATGCTCCTATGGATTGGGTCAACCTGCTCCGTTTGTTCCGCACAAATGCAGGATTTCATTCAAAAAATGCAGAACAATCCACAGTCATCATACTATGATAATAATGTTATGTCAATCGTAACATGATCCGATTTCCTGATAATGCTGATTTTATCGGCTTTATTTGCGGATTCATAAATGAAGGTTATCTTGCAGTTTTCATTTATGTAAACATTTATGCAAACACCTATGCTTCATCTATGGCTTTTCCGATATCATGCCTCATATACTTGTTTTCAAAGGAAACCCACTCTGTTGCGGCGTAGGCCTTTTCCCTAGCTTTCTTCAAATCCTCTCCGGTGGCCGTGATCCCCAATACTCTGCCGCCGTTTGTCACCGGTTTGCCGTCCTTGAGGGCAGAACCGGCATGAAAGCAGAAATAATCATCTTTTCCTTCAAAGTTCTCCAGTCCTTTGATCTCAAATCCTTTTTCGTAGGAAACAGGATATCCGTCCGATGCGAGTACCACGCAGACAGCCGCATTATCCTCAAACTCTACCCGGATATCTTTCAGTGTTCCGTCGATACAGGCTTCCACCACATCGATCAGATCATTTTTCAGTCTCGGAAGCACCACCTGCGCCTCGGGATCTCCGAAACGGGCATTATACTCCAGCACCTTGGGACCGTCCTGGGTCAGCATCAGCCCAAAGAAGATAACGCCCTTGAACTCTCTGCCCTCTGCCTTCATGGCATCCACGGTCTTCTGGAAGATATGCTCCCTGCAATATGCATCAACCTCCGGTGTATAGAAAGGACTGGGAGAAAAGGTGCCCATACCGCCGGTATTCAGTCCCGTGTCACCGTCTCCGGCGCGTTTGTGATCCTGAGCGGAAGACATGATCCTGATGGTGTCCCCGTCCACAAAGGACAATACGGAAACCTCCCTGCCCGTCATGAACTCCTCGATCACCATGCGGTTTCCGGCGCTGCCGAATTTTTTATCCTGCATGATGCTCCTGACGCCTTCTATTGCCTCTGCCTTGTCATTGCAGATCAGTACGCCCTTGCCCAGCGCCAGTCCGTCCGCTTTGAGCACAATGGGAAAATGCGCCGTTTCAAGATAGGCCAGCGCTTCCTTGGGATCGTCAAAATTCTCATATGCCGCAGTGGGAATACCGTATTTTTTCATAAGATCCTTGGAGAAAGCCTTGCTTCCTTCGAGGATAGCCGCATTTTTTCTCGGTCCGAAGGCTCTGAGACCGGCAGCTTCAAACTCGTCGATAATACCCCCCACCAGAGGATCATCCATTCCCACGATCGTCAGATCTATCTCTTTTTCCTTTGCAAATGCAACCAGTTTATCAAATTCCATCGCCTTGATGGGGACGCACTCCGCAATCTGTCCGATCCCCGCATTCCCGGGAGCGCAGTAGATCTTGTCCACTCTGGGGCTCTTTTTGACACTCATTGCAATGGCATGCTCCCTGCCGCCGCTGCCTACGATCAATACTTTCATGTTTTCCTCCTTATATCTTCTCAGACCAGTTCACATGCCTTTTC
>CAJOOZ010000049.1 GCA_905236705.1 uncultured Lachnospiraceae bacterium
TCAACCGGCTCCCCATCCCGATATGTCTTGTGAAAAACAGCGTTCACTACAGCCTCTTCAAGTGCATTATACGGATAGTTATAAAAACTTACCGACTCTGCCTGACCTTCTATTTTTATCGTCTTAGAGACAATAACATTGGTTTCTATATAAGAAAGCACATCCCTTATCTGCTTCCATATCGGTCCGGTGAAAACCTTCTCCTCAAAGTCATTCCCTGCTTCGGCTTCTTCTTACCCTTTTTACCCGGATCCTCATCATTCAGATAAACCGTCTCCGGCGCACGATACGGACCCGCATCCCCCGCAGAGCACTTCATATACAGAAGATATGTGTCCTTATCAGGATAATTTACAATTTCAAAATTAGGTATATACCTTGGCTCAATCTTATTACAATATTCAAAGAGTTCTTTCTGAATATCATCTACCCTGTTCTTAGGTATACCGACAGGCGGTAGTGTAGGAATCCCATCCTCTGCTTTTATTCCTACGACAAGGTAACCACCGTTTACATTCTCATAATCATTTGCATAGGCGCAAAGTGCCTGAACAATCTCCTGCGGGTTCCAGCCTTCCTTATATTCAACTCTGTTTGCTTCCACCACTTTCCCTTCAAGCAGTGTTTCCAGTTTTAAAGATATCAATACATCATGTCCTTTCTATTCCTCGACATCTATACCGAGGATATCTCCATCACATACAAAGTATCCTCTGCCACGCGGAATCTGATATTGAAACCGGCAAAGGAGATACCGTATATCCTGCTTTCATCATTCTGATAGGACGGTCTGGGATCCAGCGACAAAAGTGCCCGCAGCGCATCCCTTTTATCCTGCGGAAGACATTCTGCCACACTCTCTGGCATCTCTACCTTCAGGCTGCGTCTTTGGATGTCGCCTGAGTCTGTAAATCCGGCTCTTGCGCCCTCATGAGAATCTGTATAGGGCAGGTAAGGTTTGATATCCAGGATCGCTGTCCCGTCTCTGAGATCCGCACCCGATATATGAAGAACAGGACCGTCTTGTGTTATCTCCACGCGCTCAAGCCGCACGGAAGACAGACCGATGGGATTGGGTCTGAACGGCGACCTCGTGGCAAAAACACCCATATGGGTATTGCCTCCGAGGCGGGGCGGGCGCACGGTGGGATGCCAGGTTTCATCCCTGTTCTCAAAACGCCACAAAAGCCATATATAATCAAACCCTTCCAGCCCTTTGACCGCCTGCGGACTGTCATAGCCCTTTTCAAAAGTGACGGTGGCTGTCAGTTCCGGCACGAGCGAGCTCTGTCTGGGAATGCCGAATTTCTCCGGCAAATCCGTATGGATCGTTGCAATCTTTTGGACAAGAAAAGAATCTTCCGCTGTCATATCGTCACCGTGAACGTGATCGTATCATTTTTGTATGAAACTTCCAGCTTGCCGTGAAACTGCTTTACCATTTCCTCGGCCATGGCCAGTCCGATTCCGTAACCCTTTTTCTCGCTGCTGTGAGACCGGTCCTCCCTGTAGAACCGCTCAAAGAATCTGCTGTAATCCACATCCGCTCCCTTGACATAGGTATTGGAAACCTCCAGATACATGGTCCTGCTTTTTTGCGTCAGCGTTACGCTGACCTTGCCGTTGTCATCACAATACTTGGCGGCATTATCCAGCAGGATCGAGACCATCTCCTGAAAGCTTCTTTCCTCAGCCAGCACAGACACATCTTCATCTATCTCGTATTGATATTCCTTGTTCTGCTGCGTGATCAAGGGCTTGAAAGACTCGGCTATCTCTTTTACAACAGCAGAGGCGGAAAAGGTTTCCAGCCTGGTATCTCCCCACTCCTGCAGTCTGGCCAGCGTTATGAGTCTGTTGATCAGTCCGGCAAGTCTCTCTGTCTGGTTACGGATGCTCCTGGTCCATTCATTTTCCCCCGATGTCATTTCAAGCACTTCCGTATTTGCCGAGATAATGGCAATGGGCGTTTTCAGCTCATGGCTGGCATTGGTCACAAACTGCCTCTGACTCTCGATATTGGCAATGACAGGACTGAGTACCCGCCTTGACAAAACGGAAAGCATCACGAAGAAAATGCCGATCATCATCACTCCTACCGTCGCGGAAAAGCGAACCAGTGTTGCTGTTGCATTATACAGTCTGGTGGTATCCACGACGACCACAAGGCTCTTTCCCTCGCCCTGATCATGCACCAGATAATCATAGCTGCGGTTGTTGAAAAATTCCTTGCCCCGTCGCTGTTTTTCACCCAGCACCTGCCTTGCATACATTGCGGCCTCCCACCTGGCAACGGCCGCAATGTGATCGATATTGATACCTGTAATCTCTCCGTCCTGTACATGTACGGAAAAATATCTGGTCTCAAACTGCGTCTCCGGCGTCAGTACGGATTCCAGATCTCCTTCTCCCCTGTAAAGACCCATGAAGGACGGAATATCCCCGTCATTCTCCGCTATATACTCCAGCAGTAATCCTGTCTCTCTGTTGTTTCGCACGGAGCTGATGATATTGATGACCCCCAGAACTAAAAGCAGCATCACAATAACGGAAAGGGTTGCTATCATGATCAGCCGGTGCTGTAATTTTTCAACCATGTTATCCTACCTTATCGATCGACAAAAAAAAGCTCTCCCCTTCGCTGCCCGCGATACTGATATCCGCATAGATGGATCTGAGCTTGGTTCTCAGGTAAGAAATATAGACCCAGACGATATCCGGAGACTGATCCGGCTCATCCTGCCATACATGGGCAAAGATCTCCTCCGTGGTAAAAACCTTGCCCGGTGAACGCATGAAGAACTCCATCAGCTTCACCTCTTTGCCCGCCAGACGCACAGCATTTTCCGCTGACAATTCGCCAACATCTGTCTTCAGCGTGACACCGCCCACGGTAATGCTCTTGTTCAGGTATTCCCCTTTTCTGCGGGTCATAGACCTGACGCGCGCCAACAGCTCCTTCATGGCAAATGGCTTGGTCAGATAATCATCCGCTCCGGCATCAAGCCCTTCCACCTTGTCGTCCAGCTCGGATTTGGCAGTCAGAAAGATCACCGGCGTCACGTCTCCGGTCTCCCTAAGCTGGCGCACGGCCGTCAGTCCGTCCATCCCGGGCATCATGATATCAAATATCATGGCATCATAAGCATTCTGCTTGGCCAGCGACAGCGCCTCAAGGCCGTCATAAGCCGCATCTACCTCAAAGCCGTTGGCGGACAGCACCGCCACCACGGCTCTGGACATTTCTTTTTCATCCTCCGCAAGTAAGATCTTCATCACCTAACATTGTCTCCTATCATCTCCGATTCCTTTCGTTCTATCGGATCTTTTTGACCGCATCCGCGTTACTTTGGGCAATGATATAATGCGGTCTGTTTTTGGTCTCCATATAGATCTTGGATATATACTGTCCTATGATCCCGAGACAGAACAGCTGCAGTCCGCCGATAAAAATGATCACACAGATGGTCGACGCCCACCCCGCTACGGGGTCTCCGAAAATGATCCTGCGGATCACCACAAAAAACAGCATTACGACAGCCAGTAAAGTCATGCCAAACCCCAGCCATGAGGCAAAGGATAAAGGCGAAAGAGAAAAGCTCACAATGCCGTCGAGAGCATATCTGACCAGCCCCCAGAAGCTCCACTTGGTGCTGCCTGCCACCCGTTCTTCATTCTCATATTCCATCCAGAATGTCCGGAATCCCACCCAGCCGAAGATGCCTTTGGAAAAGCGGTTATACTCCGACATGGCTACGATCGCTTCGCACATCTCTCTCTTCATCAATCTGAAATCCCTGGCTCCGCTTCTGATATCCGCATCTGTCATTTGATCGATAATCTTGTAAAAAGCACCGGACAAAAAGCTTCTGACGCGGGCTTCACCTCTGCGGTTGATGCGTCTGGCAGCCACCGAATCATACTCTCCGCTCCGGAGTTTTTCATACATCTGTGGCAAAAGCGAAGGCGGGTCCTGCAGATCCGCATCCATGACTGCTACATAGTCTCCGGCTGCATTGCAAAAACCGGCATACATGGCTGATTCTTTGCCGAAATTGCGCGAAAAAGAAAAATACTTTACCCTGCTGTCGCGCTGCGCCAGATCCTGCATGATGCCCAGGGTGTTGTCCGTCGATCCGTCATCAATCAAAAGCAGCTCATGATCCGTCTGCATGCTGTCCAAAACCTCTGTCACCGCATCATAAAAACAGGGCAAAGCCTCCGCCTCATTGTAACACGGAACAATGATCGATATCGCACCTTCCCTCATTTCCCGTCTCCTAATCGCTGTTTCTGATCAGTTCCCTGATCGTCTGCATGGAAAGATCGCAGCTGGCGAGCTCATCCGCACACCTTTTCAGCTCGGCCTCGATCATTTCCTGATTTTTGATATCCTTTTTGTACTTCATCTTATGTTCCAGCGCTGCCCATGAATCCATCACAATGGTCCTCAGCTGAACCTCCACATAAAAGCGTCCCGGCCGGTTCCCGCAAACATCCGCAAACTCACCCATCATCTCCAGAATCAGATGATAGCTCCGATAGCCGTTGGGCTTGGTGTGCCTTATATAATCTTTTTCCTCAATGATCCTGCAATTCTCAAACTGCCGGATCCTTTCGATGATCTCGTAGATATCGTCTATAAATGAACATACGATACGCACGCCTATGGCATCCTTCAGCTCTACCAGGGCACTATATGCCGTTTCCGGCAGATTCCTGTTTTTACACTTCTGCCGCATGCTCTCATCCGTCTTGATGCGGGCAGAAATATGTTCATACAGATGTTCTCCGGTTTGAGCGAAATATCCCTTATCCATCGCTTCCATCCGGGTCAGAAACCCGCGCTCCACAGACTCGATGGCCTGCTTAAATTCTCCGTAAATTGTTTCCATATCGTTTACTCTCTCCCGGCCGGTGGCGATGCGATTTTAACATCATCTGATACCGGCTGTTTTGGGTATTCCCATTTTTTTCAGCAGTTTGCCGTATTCCTTCTTTCTCTTTTTTGTCAGCCTCGGAAGTGTAAACACTGCCTTTTTATCAATGCGGGCGAAGGCTTTTTTGCCGGCCCTATCCCGCGTCAGCTTCAGGGTTCTGATGGTGATCTTTTTCAGCCTGCCGCAGCCGTAAAACGCCTTGGCTCCTATCACCGTCACATTGGCACCGATGGTTACTTTTTTCAGTTTTCTGCAGCCGGCAAAGGCTTTTGCACCGATGCCGGTGACCTTGAAGGTTTTTCCTTTTGCGGTTACGGCGGCCGGAACGCAAAAGGCGGTAACGTTTGGATCAGGGGGAGCCACAAGGGTAACACTCGCCCCATCTCCATTTTGTTTATATCCCTTTTTCTTTAGGATATTTCGGATCTGTTCCTTCTGATTCTCTTTACTCAGAGCTTCTTTGCCCGGACCCTGCGGGATAATCTCAGATTCACCGTCTGCCAGGGGGCTTCTCTGCTGCCCGCTCCTCTGCCCTCCCGGACTCTCATCCCCGTTCTCTGCCTCACGGTTCTCCGTCTCGCGGTTCTCCGTCTCGCGGTTCTCCGCCTCTTCGCTTTGGTCCGGCATATCCACACTCTGGGCTCCGATACAATAATTACCCAGATTTTCCACTCTGCTGTTTGCACTGCCGGGGTTCACGATCGTCAGGCTCGCCGGCTCTGCCCAGCGCGGCGAATTTTGGGCGCAGCTGTAATAGCTCTGACCGGCTCCTCTGCCGGCTCTGGCAACGATCTCACCCCGCTCGGAACAATAATCCCTCTCCTGATCCACCGTCTGGGTTCCGTTATCCAGCATAACAACCACGGCATATTGGCTGTCATGATCCACTAAAACAGGCTCATCGAGAGGAATTGTATAAATCCCCGGATAAGAAAGCACTCCCTCTTTGGTTGCTGCCAGCCTGCCGCTGTCCGGACAGGCCGGATCCGACAGATCCGTATAAACTCTGATCAGATAATCAAAGACGCCGTCAGCAAAAAAGGCAGAGAACCCTGACACCTGAAAGGATACAGACACAACTGCTTCCTGCCGGGCAGATCCCGCAGCCGTAAAAACATTGGCAGCTCTGAGGCCGCCCTCCCTGTTTGCATACCGGCTGATGGCATGAATCTGGGAATCATAATAGTAATTATGATCAGCCCACTCTTCACTGCTCTGCATGATGTACACATAAGCCGCATCAGCAATAGACCGGTCCTCATAGGACAGCCAGAAATAGGAATATACGGACATTTCCGTACTGCCTTCCGCCCAGCTGTTCCTGACCAGCCAGGCGCCGTCTGAGGAAGGTGTGATAGCAAAATTCTCCCGGGGATAATCATCATCCCATCCTACGATGGTGATGGCATGATTGGTCTTTTTCTCATCAGGGCAGTAATAGGCATGATTGGACTCGCTGTAATAAGTCTCATCCTGATCCGTATGAAAACAGGACGTTGCCACACAGCCGTTTTCCCTGATATACTGCTTTACCAGCCGTGGATTGGCTCTCAGGTTCAGGATATAACAGTCCTTGAGCCTTGAGAGCGCATCATATTCCGCATCAGTGCTCCACTGCACTGCAGGCTCCAACGGCAAAGAGTCCCCGGTATCATTGACCGGATAAGGCGCCCTGCGTTCATCCGCAAGTCCTCTCCAGCGATGGAGATTGGCAGCCGCATCAAAGATATTGCCCCCTCTGCCCAGGATCACAAGGTCCTGTTCATCCGGCGTATTCCCCGACACGGTAACACTGTCTGCGCACACCTTTTGGGAATACATCTGCGGATTCCCCTGACTGTAGGTATAGTGAGCCAGATGTCTCTCGCTGTAATCAATACTGCCTGCGTCTGCCCCGCCATGGAAAATGTCATAGATCTCCGCCAGTGCCACAGATGAATATGCCCAGCAGGCTTCGTAAGGGCGCTGGTCCCTGGTAGGCGGCAGCACCTTACTGAAGTACTCCGTTAGCGCCTCCGATTCCGTATAGGCGGCAGGATAAGCAGACTCCACAGCTTCTGCGGCGTCTCCTTCGGCTGCAAGCTCCCCCGGACAGTCAGCCCCGTTTCCCTTCAAAAGCTCGTCTGCAAGAGAAGGGCTCAGCTCCGGATCCGCTGCCGGAACATCAAGCTCCCAGGGCATCTCCAGATAACTGCCGCATCCGCGATCATCCGTATCCCCCAAGTCTGTTTCCGTATGATGGATTATGGGCTCTGCGGCAGGCAGTTCCGTTTCCGTATGACAGGCCATGGGCTCTGCGCCGGGCAGTTCCGTTTCCGCATGACAGGCCGTTGGCTCTGCGGCAGGCGTTACCTGCTCCAGTGCCACGATCCCCGCCATCATAAAAGCGGCGGCACAAAGAACCCTGTTATGTCGTTTTCCTTTTCTCATCAATCCATTTCCCACATGCCGGATTGATACTATGATTATACCGTGTTTCACGGTTTATCTCAATTATTTTTGCCGGCATTCGCATTTTTATCACTTTTCTCTTTCATTTCCATCTGAAATATCCCAGCAGGAGAAGATGCGCCGGATAAAAAACATAGAAAAACCATTTGTGAAAGGGATGTTTACTGCCCGACTCTCCATTGTATGTCATCAATAACAGCGGCACCAGATAGACTCCGGACTGAAAGGCCCCCTGCAGCTTGAAACCGTTATAGGAAAAGGTCAGTAGTGAGAGAAGACAGTACACCGCCCACATCTTCCTTTTATCATTGCGAAACACATGGAAACACAGGACATAGCACGGTCCGAATCCGGCCCAGTCCCCGAGCAGGGACAGACCCATCAATGCGATCATCAGGTATTCTTTGATGACGGCATTCATAAAGGGTGTGTCATAAACCTTCAGTAGCAGCAGGGACAAAAACAGGGTATAGATCATACCGAGATTGGGATAGAGGAACTTTCCTTTTTCAAAAAAAGCAAAGGCCGGCCAGGACAGAAACGCAAAGATCCCCAGCCTCCTGATATAGGCATTGACATTCCCCGTATGATGGTATCCCTCCACCAGAAAATAAGACATGCCGGGGCCTGTCAGCCTGCCGAAAAAATGCATTACCTGCCAGCTCATCGTATCGCGGTCCACAAAACCCCATGCAATGTGATCGATCACCATTGCCACGATCAGGATATATTTGATCTGATTTCTGTTAAGTCCTCTTCTGTTCTGTTCCATCTTGCTCTTCTTAATGATCCTGAATATTACTCCGGAAGTTTCGTTGCCAGGCAACATCTTCCCCTGCAAATCCGTGTGCATCCTGCCGGAGACTTCCCCCGCGCGGAAAATCAGCGCCTTTTACAAGGGAAAACCACCTGACCGCCTTGCCGGCAAAAACCATCATAACAGATTTTGAGATGATAGTAAACGTCGGACAGAGGGCCGGTCAGGCAGTTCTCTTTTGCTGCTTAAGCAGGCAGCGCTTAATATTTGCCCTTCATCAGTTTCATATATTTGGTCATCTTGCCCTTGGGCACGTTGAAGCGGATCTTTTTCTTACACTTGATAAAGGCCTGCTTCCCGACCTTGGTCAGATTCTTCGACTTGATGGAGACCTTTTGCAGTTTACTGCATTTATAAAAAGCCTGCTTGCCGATCTTCTGCACCTTGGAGGGCAGCGTCACTTTTTTCAGTTTTTTACAGCCGTAAAAAGCCTTGTCGGGGATCTGCGTCAATCCCTTGGGTATGCTGAGGCTGCTGAGTTTCTTGTCCCCCTCAAAGACGCTCTTTCCCATTTTCATAAGCTCTGCCCCCTGAACGTATGTCACCTTGGTCAGAGACGTGCATTTTGCAAAGGCCTGGGCTCCGATCACCAGCACCTTTTTGGGAATGGTGAGCTTTTTTAAAGAAGTACAGTTGTAAAAGGCTCTCTTGCCGATGGACAAAAGCGCCTGGTCAAGAGACAGAGCCGACAGCTTGCTGCAGCCTTCAAAGGCGGAATTGCCGATGGACTGCAGCGTGGACGGCGCTGTAAATGCGCCAAGGGAGCTGCAATTGTAAAACGCCTTGTTACCGATGGTGGTCAGTCCTTCGTTGGTAGTAAGACCTGTGAGGTTTTTGCAACCCTCGAAGGCACTTTCGCCGATGGTGGTGATATGATTGCCCAGTACCACCTCTCTGATCTTTTCATTGTTTTTGAAGCATTCCTTGTCTATGTGTGTGACGGGATAGGTGAGATCGCCGATGGTGACTTCGTTGGGAATGACCACCCTGCCTCCCTCATCTACTCCCGCGAGTTTGATCGTGATGCTGCCGTCTTCATTTTTGGCAAACGAAAACTCTGTACCGCTGATCCTGAGTCTTGCGACAGACCCTTTTGTCAGCGCATCCAGGATGGCTATGGCCTGCTCTTCACTCAGACCATACTCATTAATATACTGATTGACGACTCCCTTGTTACCTTTATTGTCTCCGGATTCCGCACCTTTATTAAGCGATTCTTCCTTTTTGGTCCATTCCGCCGTCAGCTCGACGGTTGCGCCGTTCACAGCGGTAAGATTGCTGATTGTACCTGTCTTTTTTACCAGTCCTCCGCCGCTCCAGCCATCAAAAATATATCCTTCTTTTTCAAGGATCGGAAGCTCATAGTCCTGATCGTAGTTCAGCTCTGTCTCATCATATTCTCCCGTTTCCTTGGTCAGTCTGAGTTTGTAGGTGATGGGCTTCCAGCCCGCGCTGAGAGTAACCGTGTCCTGATCTTTGGTGCTCAGATTCCTGACCGTTCCGGTCTTCGATGTCAGACCTGCTCCGTTCCAGCCCGTAAAAATATAACCGCTGCGCTGGGGCACCGGAAGACTGAGATCCGTATCGTAAACGACTGTCGCATCCGACAGATTGTTTCCTCCGTTGCTGTTGTAACGAACCTTATAATTGTTCGGCCTCCAGCCCGCCGTCAGGGTCACAACAGCGCCGTTTACGGCAGTAAGGTTTGATACGTTTCCCGTTCTGTTGCTCAGTCCCGAACCGCTCCAGCCGGTAAAGGTATAGCCGGCTCTGACGGGCGTAGGCAGGGTAAATGCCTTATCATAGGTCGCCGCCGTATTCGTCGCGCCGCTGCCGCCGTTTGTCTGATATACGACCGTATAGGCAGCCGGCTTGTAATTGATGGTGATCGTCATGTTTTTCACACCGCTGGCCTGACTGTCCAGCCGCAGTCCGGCATTTCTGCAGTTTGTGACAAACATCAGCTTGAGAGTCTCCGCAGTTGGATAGGTGTTGTTAAATCTCTGATCATTGTTCTGCAGCGGCGGAGCATACTGATCCAGCGTCTTCATGATAAAATATTTGTTGTCGGCCACACTTCCGTATTCTACTCCCGAATTGGTAAAGCTCCATCTCAATGTCGCCCCGACCCCGTATCCGTCAACATTGCCGCCATAATAATCCGCGATAGAATAAGATGATACGATGTAGCCTGCAGGCTTCGGAACCGAGATCATATCGTACAGTACAAACTTGGTTTTTGATTTATCCCCGCTCTCCGACACAACTCCCATCACATTTCTGCTGCCCCCTACCGATATATTCTGCCAGTTGCCGGAATTGGTGACGGTATAGGAAGCATCCTGACCGCTCGTTGCCATATTGGTCTTGGTATCCACCGTCACGTTAACCGTACTCGTGGTCGTCAGATTATTCCCCGTATTGACGGTTTTCACGGTAAATTTGCCTTTTGACGAGGTGAATTTATAATCTGCACCGACGGCTTCCGGCAGCGGATCATTGATCGTAACGATCCCGTCACCCTCATCACTCTCCCCGTCCTGCGTGGCCGGTTTTTCATTCCCTGCCACGTCCGGTATTTCTTCACTGCTATCGCCGGGGCCTGCGGCAGACATCTCTTCACTGCCATCGCCAAGGCCTGTGGCAGACATCTCTTCACTGCCATCGCCAAGGCTCTCGGCGGATATCTCTTCACTGCCATCGCCCAGGCCCTCGGCCGAAATCTCTTCACTGCCGTTGCCGGGTCCCTCGGCCGATATCTGCCCTTTCTCTGATTGCAGGAGATCTTCGCTTCCTGTCTCATTTGCCAAAACGACCGCAGGAGCGATATCGGCAAATAAAAGCGACAGCGAGCACAAGAGCACCGCTGTTCTCCCGAATTTAATTGTTTTCATGGTGATTTCCTCCTTCACACCGCAAGGCATTGGAGGTTTGAGATTTAGATGATCGTACAAAAGATCAGCACACTGTTATGGTGTGATGAAGTATATCAGATCCTTTTGATGTTAGTCAATAGCAACATTTTTGTTAGCATGTGCTTACCGATAGGTAATGAAACGGTTCCCGTTTGCTTCAAAAAATTCCGCCGAGTCGTTCATCCCCATCTTGGATATCTTGCCGCTCATGGGATTGTAGATGATCGTATTGAGTTCGTTAAAGCCCACGATCAGCACGGCGCTGCCATCATTCAAAAGCGCCATTACGGGCTTTCCGCGGTCTACAAAATACAGTATGCTTTCCATACTGCATCCATTCAGTTCCAGCATCCCCGAAGACGGCAGGTTTTTCTCCATAATAGCGGCGATGGAATTGCCTTTTTCCAGAAGCGGTCTGCAATCGATGCTGATCCCTTCTATTTTCAGCATGGCTTCCAGACAATAAGCCACACTCTCTGCGTCACTCTGCGCCTGTCTTTCCTCAATATCCGGAATCTGACACACGCTGCCACGGCCGGATTTTTCCCAGATACATCTGCCGGATGCATCCAATACTCTTCCGTTGATCTCTTCCGCCTTCAGAAGAGCCTCTTTTTCCTTTTCATAAATGTCCGCAATCCCATAAGCATCATAGACATAGTATTCCTCTCCGATATTCTCCCTGTCACTCAGGAACAGTTGTCTCTGCCCTTCATACATGACCTGTTTGGGTGTCAGCAGCTTCATCTTGCTGCCGGAAAGGGGCGCTTTGATGGCGATCTGCACCACTTTTTCAAAATTCTGTGTTGCCACGACCTCAACAACATTTTTCATCTCTGCCTGCGCCGTATCACTCATGATATAATCATCATCCGCAGGGATCAGTTGTCCCGAGCCGGATCTTGTCACCCTGCTCAGCCTGATCTGTCCCGCAGTCACTTCCACATCCGTAACAAAGATACCGGATTTATCATAGGTCTTGAGCACATTTCCGTCTTCATCACAGATCAGGACAGCGGAAAACAGAGACATCGCATTTCCAAACTCATCCCGGGAAACGTCCCCGGTGTCTGACAGTCCGTATACCAGATCCTCTCCCGCAAACCCAAGAGCCTTAACCGTACTGCCTGCCGGACTTTCGATCTCGGTGATCCTGCCGTTTGTGAAATTAAGCAGCTTCAGGCTCCCATTTTCCCCGCCGTTCTCCCCGTCTTCGAGCACCAGCAGGTGATTGTCTTCACTGGTAAAATACGAGCCGTACTTCAGCCCTTCTTCCATCACCTCGTAGGTCTTTTCCACCAGATCGATCCTGTAGAGCTTGTCATCGATCAGCAGGTACAGTTTGTTGGTGGAATTGACATAGGCAAGCTTCCCCATCCCCTGCTTCAGATAGTCCTCCGACGTATAAAACGGAATATAGATCTCCTCTTCAACGGTATTCATCACACTGTTGTAATAATAGCAGGTCGCACCGATCCCGCCTTCATGCGATCCTCTGTTCATATACCCAAAGACCATAAAACGGATATTCCCGCTCTCATCGATGCTCAGAATACGGATCATGCTGCCGTCATAGGTATCTCTTTGATCCCTGTTTGATTCATCATAAAAGCTGAACACTCTTGCAGTCTTATTCTCGGTGGTATTAATGGAATAGAGGCTGTTTTCCTTGATAAAGGCCAGTATATTGCCGTCTTCGCTCTCCGCAAGCTCCAAAGCCTCCGGATCCGTGATCCCCATGGAGATCTTGTTGTTGGAAAAGACGGCATCTTTGGGATTGAAAACGGAATTCATCCGCCTTTGATAATCCAGCAGATACATTCTCTCTTTTCCGAATCTCATGTAAAAATATTCGCTGACATTGTAATTTTCATCATTCACCCCGTTTTTGAGCACCAGCGGATAAGTCAGGACAACACTGCTGACATAGGGGTTGATCCTCTTGATCTCCACTTCCGGTTCGCCTGCTCTTTTGACCTGCAAAAGTCCCCAGGTGATCTGCGAAAAACTGGAATGGATATCCACCTTGGCAAAGGTCGTGTTATCGCCCTGGGCATTGGATTCCAGGTAAGTTGTGAGTTCTCTGGCATTCTCTTTGTCAAAAGTCTTGTCGGAAAAATCTCTGGCAAAAGAGAGAGCCTCACCGGCCTTGGTCATGTCCTCCTGGAAGCTGATACGGGTATCGAAGTAAATTCCGTTCTTGCCGGTCAGATTCACACAAAGCCGCAGGACATACTCCTCCCCCACCTCAAAAAGATCCTTCAGCGTCAGGGAAAAATCCACCTGATCACCACTGAAATCCATCTGTTCCAGCTCTCCGTTTTCCACCAGTCTCTCACCGGAAGTATCCCGCACCTCATAAAAGATGCTCTCCACAGAGTTGCCATAGGTTTCCATCTCAAAATCCAGGGTTCTGGTCTGTGCATCCACCGGCGTGATATTGCTGCATACAAACGCAGGCTCGGTCTCTAAGATCCTGCCGTGCATACAATTAAACCGCACATCTTCATTTTTCACAAAGACAAGCGGAAAGCTGGCCCGCGACATTTCCGCCGTCAAATCGCTTCCCGCCCGATTCATGATACGGTCAGTGACAAACAGGGCGATCAGAAAAACCGCTATGGCATATACAGTTTTGATAATGATTCTTTTCAGATCGTTCATTTTGCCGAAAAATCGCACCCGAACCTGAATTGTCCGGATGCGATATCATACACTTTCTGTCTTTGTTAATGCACCGCTTCGATCCTGCAGATCGCCCGCTGCAGCGCTGTCTCTGCCCTGGCAATATCGGTAGCTGTCTCCTTTTTCTCAAGACGCTCCTGTGCTCTCTGCCTGGCAGCCTCCGCTCTCTGAAGATCGATCTCGGCAGGCCATTCAATGATCTCTGCCATGATCGTTACAGCATCCGGCATGATCGTCGCAAACCCTTCATGCAGCGCCGCTTCCTTGACACTGTCCGCACTCTCGGTAATGGTCAGAATGCCGGGCCTTATGATAACTGTCAGCGGGATATGCTGCCGGTAAACACCGATCTCACCCTCTGTTGTATTGAACTCGACCATTTCCGCCGGCCCCTCATAAAACACACGGTCAGGCGTAATGATCTTCAACGTGAATTGCTTTTCATTATCCATAGTGGTCTCCAACTTTTCCTTATGCCCTGGCTACAACCTCATCGATCGTACCCGCTGACAGGAATGCACTCTCGGGAATACTGTCATGCTTGCCGTCCAGGATCTCTTTGAAGCCCCGTATGGTCTCACTGATCGGAACATATTTTCCTTCCATACCGGTAAACTGGGTTGCAACGAAGAACGGCTGTGACAGGAAACGCTGTACCTTTCTGGCACGGTTTACGACAATCTTGTCCTCCTCGGAAAGCTCGTCCATACCCAGGATTGCAATGATGTCCTGCAGTTCCTTGTATCTCTGAAGGATCTCCTGCACGCCGCGCGCTACCTGATAATGCTCCTCGCCTACCACTCTCGGGTCAAGGATCCTGGAGGTGGACTCCAGCGGATCCACGGCCGGATAGATACCCAGCTCTGCGATGGAACGTGACAGAACGGTGGTCGCATCCAGATGGGCAAAGGTGGTTGCCGGCGCAGGGTCGGTCAGGTCATCCGCAGGCACATATACCGCCTGAACGGAGGTAATGGAACCGCTTTTCGTGGAAGTGATACGCTCCTGCAGCGCACCCATCTCGGTCTGCAGCGTAGGCTGATAACCAACGGCCGAAGGCATACGACCCAGCAAAGCCGATACCTCGGAGCCCGCCTGGGTGAATCGGAAAATATTGTCAATGAACAAAAGCACATCCTTGCCGCCCTTATCACGGAAATACTCCGCCATGGTCAGACCGGTCAGACCGACTCTCATTCTGGCTCCGGGGGGCTCATTCATCTGTCCGAAAATCATGGTGGTCTTGTCTATAACCCCTGACTCCGACATTTCATAGTACAGATCGTTACCCTCACGGGTACGCTCACCTACACCGGTAAATACGGAATATCCGCCGTGCTCTGTTGCAATGTTACGGATCAGTTCCTGGATCAGTACCGTTTTACCAACTCCGGCACCGCCGAAGAGTCCGATCTTACCACCCTTCTGATAAGGGCAGAGCAGGTCAACAACCTTGATACCCGTCTCAAGCAACTCTGTATTCGTGGACTGCTCGGCAAACTCGGGAGCCTGCCTGTGAATCGGCTCATAAGTCACATCCGTGGGCGCCGGCTTGTTATCAATAGGCTCACCGAGAACGTTAAAGATACGTCCCAGTGTCTTCTCACCTACCGGAACCGTGATAGGCGCTCCGGTGGCAACAGCTTCCATTCCTCGGACCAGACCATCCGTAGGACCCATCGCGATACAGCGCACCGTATCATCTCCGAGATGCTGTGCCGTTTCCACTACCAGTCTGGTATCGTCTTTTCTCCTGATCTCGATCGCTTCATTGATCTCGGGAAGACGTCCGCCGGTAAATTTGACATCCAGCACGGCTCCTACGATCTGGGTAATCTTTCCGATTGCCTTATCTGCCATTTTCCTTGTCTCCTTTTTGTATTGAATTATAAAGCTTGTTTATCATCCGATGGCATCCGCACCTGCGATGATCTCTGTCAGTTCCTGTGTGATGGTGCCCTGGCGCGCTCTGTTATACTGCAGGGACAGGGCACTGATCATATCCTCTGCATTGCTGGTGGCCGAATCCATGGCCTGCATACGGGCACCGTTCTCACTGGCCACAGCCTCTACCATTGCGCCGAAGACCAGGGAGGTCATGTATTTGGGGATCAGAAGGCTGATCGCCTCCGTCTCATCCATCTCAAAATTCATCAGCAGCTTGTCGTCTGCCTGTGCTTCCTGCCCCTCATCCGTAGCACCATTCTGAGGGTCCACCGGCAGAAGTCTGATCAGAGTCGGAATATGGGAAACCGTATTCTTAAATGCAGTATATGCCAGATAGATCTCTCCCACCTTTTGATCCGCATAGTCCGCAAGCACATCCTTTACGATATTCATCGCATCGATATAGATCGGTTCTTCGATGGCATCGGAATAGTCCTTTACGATCTCATAACCTGCTTTGTGCAAGGCATCCTTTCCTTTTTTGCCGACGGCATAGATCAGACAATCCTCTCGAGGCATCGTCTGAGACTGCGTGATCAGTTTGATCACATTGGAATTGTAGCCTCCCGCCAGACCTCTGTTGGAGGTGATCATGATGATCGCCTTTTTGGGAGAGTCTCCCTTTTCCAGATAAGGATGACTGATGCTGCCGGACCTTGCCAGGATGGATTTTACCGTGGCATACATACCCTGAAAATAATCCTTGGACTGCTCTGCTCTGGTCTTTGCCCTCTGAAGCTTAACCGTTGATACCAGCTTCATCGCCTTGGTGATCTGCTGCGTACTCTGAACAGATTCCCTGCGTCGTTTGATACTTCTCATCGAAGCCATTTGCGTTCACCTGTTCCTTTATTTAAAGTTTTCAATCGCCTCTTCGATCGCCTTTTTCAGCGTCTCTTCAATATCCTCGGTGATCTCCTTTTTCTCACGGATCGTCTCGGGGATCTCGGGATATTTGGTCCTGATATACTCAAAAAGTTCCGTCTCAAATGCCGTGATCTCACCGGTCTCGATCTTTAACAGATACTTCTTGGTAGCCGCATAGATAATGATAACCTGGAATTCCACGGGCATCGGGCTGTACTGGGGCTGCTTCAGGATCTCGCGGATCCTTTCGCCCTGTGCCAGACGTTCCTTGGTATCCGCATCCAGCTCGGAACCGAACTGTGCAAAGGATGCCAGCTCTCTGTACTGCGCCAGCTCCACACGGATAGGACCTGCAATCTTCTTCATTGCCTTGATCTGAGCGGCTCCGCCCACGCGGCTGACCGACAGACCTGCATTGATGGCAGGACGGAAACCGGAATTGAACATCTCAGTCTCCAGATAGATCTGACCGTCGGTAATGGAGATAACATTGGTCGGAATATAGGCAGACACGTCTCCTGCCTGTGTCTCGATGATGGGCAATGCAGTCAGGGAACCGCCGCCGTATTCGTCACTCATGCGGGCCGCGCGCTCCAGCAGTCTGGAATGCAGGTAAAATACATCACCGGGATAAGCCTCACGTCCGGGGGGACGACGAAGCAGCAGGGAAAGTGTACGGTAAGCGGTGGCATGCTTGGACAAATCGTCATAGATCACAAGCACATCCTCTCCGTTCTCCATCCATTCCTCACCGATGGCGCATCCTGAATAAGGTGCGATATATTGCAGAGGGGCCAGCTCGGAAGCTGTTGCGGCAACGATGGTGGTATATGCCATTGCGCCGTACTCCTCTAATGTCTTGACTAATGATGCAACGGTGGAAGCCTTCTGACCGATGGCAACATAGATACATTTTACCCCCAGACCCTTCTGGTTGATAATGGTATCAATGGCAATCGCCGTCTTACCGGTCTGACGGTCTCCGATGATAAGCTCTCTCTGACCTCTGCCGATGGGTACCATGGAATCAATCGCCTTGATACCTGTCTGCAGCGGCGTATCCACGCTCTTACGTGTGATCACGCCCGAAGCCACACGCTCGATCTGTCTGAATTTGGTAGTCTGGATCGGTCCCTTATCATCGATGGGCTGTCCGAGTGCATTTACAACGCGCCCCAGCAGTGCATCGCCAACCGGAACCTCAACCACGCGGCCCGTTGTCTTAACGGTATCACCTTCATTGATGTTCTTATGACTTCCCAAAAGAACGGCACCTACATTGTCTTCCTCCAGGTTCATGACCATACCGTAGACCTCGCCGGGGAACTCCAGCAGTTCTCCCTGCATAGCCTTCTGTAGACCATGTACGCGGGCAATACCGTCCGCTACCTGAATGACCGTACCGACTTCAGATACCTCAAGCTCCGTAGCATATCGCCTGATCTGATCCTTGATCACCGAACTGATCTCTTCTGGTCTTAAATTCATGGATCTGTTTTCCTTTCATTTTTTTCGGGCGCTACTGCGCCAACTGTATTTTTAAAAGTTCTTTTTTCAAATCATAAAGACGGGTACTGATGCTGCTGTCAACCACACGGTCTCCGATCCTGATCTGCAGGCCGCCGATCAGGGATTCATCCACACGGTAATCCATCTCCATCTGCTGAAAAGATGTGGTCTCCAAAAGCCTTTTTTCAATCTGTTCTTTCTGCGCATCCGTCAGGGGCGCGGCGCTGACTACCTCTGCCTTGCCGATCCCTTTTTCGTTCTTGACCTGATCGATGAACCAGCCGAGAATCTGCTCTACCTCACGATAGCGGTCCTTTTGCACGATCAGTCTCATAAGTCCGGTGATCTCTTTGGAAAGATTACCGCCGAACACCGTTTCCACCACTCTGACCTTTTCCTCCATATCAATACGGGGATGGTTCATCAGCGTGGAAAAATCCGGATTCTCACGGATCAGCCTGAGAGTCAGCTCTGCTTCCTCCAAAAACTCATCCAGTTTGTTTTCCTCGATGGCAAGCTCAAACAAAGCCTCGCCGTATGTTTTTGAAACTAGCTTAGCCATGTGCTTTCACCTATTTCCTTCAGGGTCTCATTGATCAGGCTGTCGCTGACCGTGGTATCGATATTGGCAGAAACCACCTTGCCTGCCATCATGGCGGCGATGTCGATCATCTCGACCTTGACCTGATCGGCGACCTTCTGCTTTTCAAGCTCTGCTTCCTGACCGGCTCTCTCGATGATACGGGCAGCCTCCTGCCTGGCCTTTGCCAGAATGTCCGCCTCGTTGTTCAGCGCACGTTTCCTGGCATCGCTCAGGATCTCCTCAGCCTGCTTGTTAATATCGCGGAGCCTGGTTTCGTATTCATCCTTGAGTGCGAGCGCATCTGCCTTTTCCTTGGACGCGGTATCCAGGTCATTTTTGATCCGGTCACTGCGGTCCGCCAGAAACTTCCTGGCAGGATTGAACAGAAAGTGTCCCATGATTAGCATGAGCACAAAGATCGCTATGATCATCAGAACGGCATCGTGCAGAAGCTGCCAGTCCAGATCAAACAGACGGGTCGTCACTTCGGCATCTGCCGCAGCCAGGATGAAAGCCGTACCTACTGCTGTATTCAAGCCTTGTTGCCTCCTTTTCCCAGATTTTTAAAAGCCTGTGCCTTACGGAACAAGAGGCTTAACGAACATCAGAAGCATGGCTACCAGCAGTCCGTAAAGACCTGTGGTCTCGGCAACGGCCTGGCCCAGAAGCATGGTGGAAGTAACATCGGATTTGGCACCCGGATTACGTCCTACAGCCGCAGCGGCATGACCTGCCGCGATACCCTGGCCTACACCGGGTCCGATACCGGCGATAACCGCAAGACCTGCGCCGATCGCAGAACACCCTAAGATAAAGTTTGAGTCGAATTGCATTTGAATTTCCTCCTTACGTGAAATATTAGTCCCACGACTTGTGCCGGGGAAAAACGGCTGTGGTTCAAGCCGTATTTTTCAGTTTGGCTGTGCTTATTTTTCTCCGATGGCATCAGAGATATAGGTCATGGTCAGCATACAGAATACATAGGTCTGGATCGCCCCCGAAAACAGGTCAAAGTAAACATGAAGGGCTGCCGGCCAGAAGATCGCGATCCATTTCAGCAAACCGTAAACCAGCGCCATCATAACCGTTCCGGACAGAACGTTGGCAAACAGACGCAGCGACAATGAAATGGGTACCGCCACATCACCGATGACATTGATCGGTGCCCAGATCGGCCAGGGATCCATCAGACCCTTCAAAAAGCCGCTGACTTTCTGATAACGGATCTTGTTGAAAAAGATCAGGCAGAACGTGATAACGCCCAGCGGGAAGGTCACGCCGTAGTCCGCTGTCGGCGGTCTGAGTCCCAGAAGACCCGAAATATTGCTGATCAGAATAAAAATGAAAACCGTCTCGATATAATTGGCAAACTGATGTGCGTGGGAACCCATATTGGTCTTTAGCATATTATCCAGCATCTCCACGATCAGCTCCACCACATTCTGAAAGCCCGTGGGGACATCGCTTGCCTTTTTCATGGCCGCATTCGCACACAGCGCAAACACGGTTAAGATCAGAAATACTATGAGAATACAGACATGTGAGGTTGTGATCCATACCTCATGCCCGAACCAGTTGTAAGAAAAAACCTTGTGGATAAAGAAATCCACACCGGAATCCGCTGATAGCAGAACCCCCTGATTCATACCTGTGTACCTCCCGATTGCTTTCTTTTTTCTTCTTTTTCCCTGCGGATCAGCTCATCCACCTCCTCAGGAGAAAGAACGGGTTTGATAATATCCTCTTTCCAGCCCAGTCGCACAAACCCCTTGTGCAGAAACGGCTGCAGATAGGCCGAGACCTTTAACCCCATCAGTCCCAGAATGCCGGTCAGCGGACTTGCAAAATCGAAGATCATCAAAAGCCCGAGGCAGACAAGCGCTACCCCATACCGGATCAATGAATCCGTGCGCATCTTTTTGACCGCTCCGTCCTGCCCCAGATCCAATGCCTTATCCAATGACCAGGCCATGTGAACGCCGCCGCTCATGGCCAGCACAACTCCGATCCAGAGGCCGGCTGTATAATACAGCTCCCTGTCTCTGAGAAAAAGCAGCAGCGGGATCTGGCAGATGAAACCGAACAACAGGATCCCCGCCAGCAATTCATCCAGAACATCGTTCATCCGAAATACCTGCTTAAGGGTCATGACTCGTTATCCTCTGCGCCCTGCGACCTGTGTCTTCTCTCCCGCTCCCGTCTGGTCTGTCCGGGAGTGGAGAATATTTTGCTGGCTAATACAAAAATATTACGAAACCCTGCCAGCGCCCCTATAAAAAACAAGAGGATCGCCAGAAAAGACGTGCCCAGCTTGCGATCCAGAAGCATCCCCAGTCCGCCGCACAGCAGGATGGGAACGATCATATTGATCCCAAACTGAGAGATCATCGCCAAAGAACGATATACATCTCTGCCATAGTCGTCTTTTTTCATACTTTTTTTATTATACTGATTTTTCCCGCTGCTGTCTAGCGAAGAAATTGATTTCCTGATGCTTTTTTACGGCACGAGAATTTCCAAGTGAAATGCAACACTTTGTCTCACTTACTCTGCCGAAAACGGGCGTTGCCATTTCTTTGAATAAAATTATAACA
>CAJOOZ010000050.1 GCA_905236705.1 uncultured Lachnospiraceae bacterium
CCGGGAATGCCACAGGCAGACTGAAGGATGGAGACAGTGTGATAGTGGACGGTACAAATGGTAAAGTAAGTGTAGTGTAATCTGTATTATGCGCCAAATATTGCAAGTCAAAGCCACACATGATATTATAAAGGACGAATTATGGAAGTACGGTCCGAATGATACGAAATACAAATTGAAGGAAAGGTGTAAAGTTATGAAGAAAAAATCAATCGTAAGCTTTATGTTGGCATTGTCCCTGATGCTTGGCGCTATCACAGGCTGCGGACAAGGCAGCAGTGAGCCTGCGGCAGTGGACGGCGACGGTGGCAGCAATCCGGCGGAAGCAGAGGGCGGTGACACAGAAGCTGCCGGGGAGACCGCCGATGCCAAGAACGGGAGCGATGAGGCGACAGCTGAGGGTGTTGTCGGAGAGTGGGCATATATGTGCTCAATTTATCACTCCGATGACGATGATGGAGAGTATGAGTATGTCACCATGACTTCGGATGAAAGTGCACCCAACAGCGGTTTGACGATCCGTCAGGACGGGGAGCAATATACCCTGGATTATTTCTATCAGCTCTATGAATCGGAAAAAGTCTATTATGGGATTGAACTGTCTCACGGAGACGGGGCACCCTATGAGGGAGCTGAGGATCAGTCCGGATACTATGAGTTTTCCAGCCCGGTATCGAATGAGAATGAAACCGTACCCTATCATATTTATATGCAGGACGAGGAGACTCTCGTGGTTTGCTATGAATATTCCAGCGAACCAACCGATGAGTATCACTACCATACCGTCAATAAGGATTTGTATTTGCGAAAGGATTCCCCAAGGTTTGATGACATGGAAGCGCTTCGGTATTTTGATACCGTGACGGTTTCAAATATGAGCGAATTATTGGGCAGTCTGCAAAACAACCGTAAGATCATCCTCAAGGAAGGTGATTATAATTTTTCACATATTGCGGGCAGGGATTTAGATAATTCCCACATCGATGATTCGGTGGATGGAGTAAGCTTTACAGGTCTTTATAATATCTGCTTTGAGGCTGAGAAGGGCGCCGATGTCCGGTTTTTGGTGGATGATGCCTATGTGCCGGTGTTTAAGATGGAAAGTGGCGGCAATTTCACCCTGCGGGGCATTACCGTGGGGCATAACGTGGAGCCGGGGTACTGCACGGGAAGTGTGCTTGCTTTCAAAAGTATGGAAGGCGTCGATGTAGACAAATGCGACCTGTATGGCAGCGGAACCTATGGTATCGAAGCAGAGTCTACCTATCGTATGAACGTGACGGACACGGATATCCATGACTGCACCTATGGTTTGGTGTATTTGAAAAACTGCGGCTTGTCCAACTTTAAGAACTGTAAAATGAAAGACAGCAGGGAATTGTCGATGATCAACTGCTACAGCTGCTATGAAACGGTCTTTGAGGATTGTGAGTTTTCCAATAACGTGGCCAATGCTTATGACAGCTGCTATTTCGTTGAGTTGGGCGAATATGACAGCGTGACCTTCAGAGGCTGTGCATTTAACAACAATACGTTTAATGTTTTCTCCAACTCGGAGGTGACGCTCGAGAACTGCACCGCAAACGACAACAATACCGACGTTACCGACCTTTTTGAGAACGGTGGCAGAGGCGTCGTTTACAAAAAGGAGGATATCGTTTCGGCATATGAAGCTGCACAAAACCGTAGCGCAGAGATAGACAACGAGCTTCAGACCAACACTTTTTTGGATCAGACAAGCCTCAACAATTATGCGAATGAGGAGTATGACCTTTGGGATTCACTGCTGAACCAGATGTGGTCTTATCTGCAGGACAACCTTGACGCTGCCGAGATGGAAAGACTTTCGAATGAGGAACATGACTGGATTGCCGAAAAGGAAAAAGCAATGAAGGATTCGATCAAGGGCTTTGAGGGCGGCACGATGCAGCCCATGGTGGAGTTCGGCACCGGCGCGGACGTTACGAAAAAGAGGGTGGAGGAGCTCTTTGGCCGCTACTTTAAGTAAGAAGCTCAGCTTTCAGCCGGAGGGGAAAGTATCGTTAGCGAAAAATGCATCTTAAAATTTTCCCCCTTTTTTGAAGTTTGTATATTGTTTTAGCCAAAGTAAGGTGATAAAATTATCATACAAGTTACTTGACGTTTTCAAAAAACGCTATAGGAGGATCAATTTATGAAAAGAAAACTTGTATCTGTTGTTTTAGCAACCACAATGCTTGCAACAATGGTAACCGGATGCGGCGGAAAAGACAATTCATCCGCAGACGGTGCTGCCGGAACAGAAAAATCAGATGATTCAGGCAGCAATGGGGGAGCCAGCGGTGATGCTGTTACATTAAAGGTATATTCCAACCTTCCGGACAGAAATAATGGTCAGGGTCTGGTAGAGCAGATGATCATTGACGATTATATGGAAGAGAATCCTAACGTAACCATCGAAGTGGAAGCGCTGGATGAGGAAGCTTACAAGACCAAATTCAAAGCTTATTCAATGGAAGGTATGCCGGATGTTGTAAGTATCTGGGGTCAGCCTTCTTTCCTGGATGAAGTACTGGATGCAGGCGTTCTGGCAGAGCTGAATGAGGCTGATTATGCTGACTACGGTTTCCTGGACGGCTCACTGGAAGGCTTCAAGAAAGACGGAAAGTTATACGGACTTCCGAGAAACACTGACGTAGCAGTATTCTATTACAATCAGAAGATTTTTGATGACAACGGCTGGAGCGTTCCCGAGACTTATGATGATCTGCTTGCTCTTGCAGGCCCGATCAAAGATGCCGGACTGATCCCTGTTGCAATGGACGGCGGCGACGGATGGCCGATGGCTGTTTATTTATCAGATCTTATGTTCAAGATCACCGGCGATTATCATCAGACCGCACTGGATGCACTGGCCAACGCCGATTTCTCCGATCCTGCCTTCACAGAGGCTACACAGCTGATGAAGGATGCTGCTGATGCAGGTCTGTTCCAGAATGGTTATGATTCACAGGATTACGGTACTGCAATGAACCTGTTCACCAATGGTCAGGCAGCAATGTTCTACATGGGCAGCTGGGAGACTTCCATGGCAACCAACGAAGATATCCCTGAAGAAGTCAGAGAGAACATCAGAGTATTCACCATGCCTGTAGTAAAAGACGGCAAGGCAACCGCAACCGACATTGAAGCATGGAACGGCGGCGGATATGCAGTATCTGCCAACTCCGAAGTAAAAGACGAAGCCATCAAGTTCCTGAATTATATGTATCAGCCTGACAAACTGTCCAAGTACGGCTGGGAGAACGGCGTAGGTATGTCAGCTCAGGATCAGTCCGCTTACATGACCGGCGATGAGACAGAACTTCAGAAGCAGATCGTTGACATCGTAAGCCAGTCAACCAAGGTTTCCGGAACCACCATCAACGATCTGGGTCCTGCAGCATTCAAGACCGCGATCGAGAGCCAGATTCAGGGTGTATCCAATGGCACGATCACGATCGATGAGTTCCTGACAGGAATCGCTGATTCAGTAAAATAACAGACATATTCAAAATGGCATAGATTTTATCTGATTGCCGAAGTCACATACCTCGCAGTGAGCTACAGGATGTTCTCATGATCCGGCGCAGCAGAGCTGCGGGGTATTTTGGGGGAATTGAAGGAGAATCGGATCTGCTGCAATTCCTTACTCGGTCGGGGCTTTGGGCTCCGACTGATTCTTGGGTTCATAGTGCCAGAGTTGATCCGGCATTTTGAATAAGAGGATCTGGGTTCCGTATCGGGCGGAGAGTGCGGATCCGAAATAAATAAGAAGGGAGCACAATATGACAAAGTTATACAGCAACAAGAAAGTAATTGCGATTCTTGTATTACCGGGCTTGTTGCTCTTCCTGTTTGCGATCCTTGCACCGATCTGCTTGAGCGTATATTATGGATTTACGGATTATTCAGGAATGGGAAAGGCAACATGGGTAGGCCTTAAAAACTATCAGGAATTGTTTAAGGACGAGGTATTCTGGATCTCGCTCAGAAACTCTCTGTTTCTGGCAATCGGCTTTATCTGCATCCAGCATCCCCTTGCGATAATCGTTGCAGCGGTTCTTGACAAACTTGGAGGCTGGGGAGAAGGGTTCTTCAGATGCGTATTTTTCATCCCCAATGTTATTTCCGTAGCAGTTATCGCATACCTGTGGAAATTCATCTACAATCCTGATTTCGGACTTCTGAACAATGTGATCAAGATGTTCGGCGGTAAGGGCGATATCAACTGGTTCAGTTCCGAAAATGCTATATGGGCAGTGCTGGTAGTCCTGATCTGGCACGGTTTTGGCTGGGGTATGCTGATCTACTACACCGGTATCAAAAATATCGATCCCACCCTTTATGAAGCGGCTGAGATCGACGGAGCCACCAAAGCACAGGCTTTCCTGCGCATCACGCTGCCGTTGATGAAACCGGTGATTCAGGTTAACGTGACGATGGCATTTATCTCTGCTTTGAAGCAGATGGAAACAGTTTACCTGTTGACCAACGGCGGTCCCAACAACAGAACACAGTTCACCGCCAACTATCTGTATCAGCAGGCGTTTAAAGCATTCCGATATGGTTACGGTAATGCGATCGGTGTTGTCTTCATCATCATTTGTCTGCTTGCAACTGTCTTCTTGAATTGGGTCTTTGAAGAGAGAAATGGATTTAAGTTCGGGAGGGCAAAAGCATGAGCAGAGAAAAGACGATAAGTAATGCTAAGAGTAAAAAAGATAAGCAGAGCAGAAAGATCATTTTGTGGATCGTGCTCATCCTGGTGGCTATAATTCAGCTTTTCCCGCTTATCTGGCTGGTTGATTTTTCCCTGGCCAGCAGTAATGAAATGTTTACCAGCGGTCTTTTGATCATTCCGAAAAAGATCCAATGGGGAAATTATAAGACTGCTTTTGTAGACGGACATTTTCTGTTATACTTAAAGAACAGTATCCTGATCAACGGTCTGGCAGTGATCTTGGTTATCGTGGTATCCATCATGGCCGGATTTGCCTGCAGGAGAATGAAATGGAAGCTGAGCGGCTTTGTGAAAACCTTATTGCTGATGGGTATGATGATACCGATTCATGCAACCCTGCTTCCTAACTTCAAGATCTACAGTAAATTAGGACTCACGGATACGATATGGGCATTGTTGATTCCTTATGTAGCATTTTCTCTTCCTCAGGGATTGTTTTTGATGACAAGCTTTATCGAAGCGGTTCCGGTAGAGATTGAAGAGGCTGCCGTTATGGACGGATGCGGAATCTTCAGGATTATCGTGCAGATCGTAACACCGATGATCAGAACGTCGATTGCGACTGTTGCGATCATGACCTTCCTGAACAACTGGAATGAATTTATGATGGCCAGTACCTATCTGAGTTCCCCGACATGGAAGACGCTTCCGTTCTCCGTTTTGGAATTTACGGGTCAGTACTCATCGAATTATGCGGTCCAGTTTGCCGTTATGGCATTGACGGCGGCACCGGCAGTTATTGTATATGTTCTGTTGAATAAATACATCACCAAGGGTGTTGCAATGGGCGCAGTTAAAGGTTGATGTGACTTAACAAAGATCGGGTTTCCTTGATCAACTCACTGTATTAATGACAATAATATGATGTGGGCGTCAGGGAAGCCCGATTTCTATATATTACTCTGGCCATTAAATGTCGACAATCAGATGCGTAGAATGAAGGCCGGCATACGAAACGGAATGGAAAGATGAACAGAATACGAAAATGGGTGGATCAGCTCAGTGTGAGGAAGAAACTGATATTTTACGGATATCTTATTATCTCACCTGTACTGATCGTCATATGCGGCATTCTTCTTTTTTACAACTACAGCAGAAATTCGAAGAGCAGATTGGAAAATGACTTAAACGACGTTCAGGCTCTGGCGGACTCGGTCGCGTCCCAGCAAAAGGAGATCAAGGATTTTTCCAGTTACATCTGTATCAATGAGGATGTGCGAAACCTGCTGACGGCAGAAAATGTCAGCAGACTCAACCTCAATTCCAGGATCTGGCTGGACGCTGCTCCCATGCAATTCGTGCAGGATATGATATCGCTGAAAGGGAACATCCAGACGATCTCCATCTATCCGGAGAACGGACTCAGACCGTATCTTCGGTGTATGGGCGGAAGCGTATATTATTCCCAGTTTGATATCGTCAAGCTGACGGATGTCTATCAGAAGACATTGGGCAGTGACGAGGGAATCCTGTGGAAGAGTGAAGAAAAAAATGCCGGCGAGATCTACAAGACCAATCGGAGTGACAAGATCGTTCTGTTTCGCGAGGTATATGATCTGTCACATAAAACGCCGTTAGGGTTTATTACCATCGGCGTTGCAAAAGACGGGCTCCAGAGTCTGTGCGACAGTATCGTTCGAAACAGCAGTGAAGGGGTTATGGTTCTTGACCGCTATAGCGGGGAACTGTGCCGGAGCGGCGAGATACCTAAGCCCATCGCGGAATATCTGTCAAGGGATGATTTTATCAAACAGGATTATCGCAAGCGGGAAGGCTATTTTACGTATGGAGGATATACGGTAGTCTGCGCCCAGAAGGAGAAAAATTCCGGCATCGTATGCAAGGTGGTGCCGCCTGCCAATAAGCAGATCTCCTTTATGGATTATGCCTATACTCCCATCAGTTTGCTGCTCGGGGTATTGTTGGGGCTTTTGCCGCTTTTGCTTGTGATATCCAATATTGTCACAAAACCCCTGCAGCAGCTCAGCAGCGCCATCACGGGATTTGCAACAGGTGATTTTGACCAGCAGGTTGAGGTGAAGACAGGTGACGAGATCGGAGAAGTTGCCGAATGCTTCAACAAGATGGTTGAGGATATCAAGACTCTGATCGATGAGAATTATGTCATAACGCTCAGAGAGCGGGAAAGTGAGCTTACGGCCCTGCAGGCGCAGATCAATCCTCACTTTTTGTATAACACCTTAGATACCCTGTACTGGCAGGCGACGGATGAAGGGAATGATGAGATCGCCGAGAGTATCTTTGCTCTGTCCCAGCTGTTCAGGCTGGTGCTCAGCCAGGGCGACAGAGAAGTCACGGTTAGCCGTGAGATGGAACTGGTTTCCAGATATTTACAGATTCAGAAAATGCGTTTTTCAAAACGCCTGAATTATGAGATCGAAGTGGAAGATGAGATCAAAGAGATACTGATACCGAAGCTGATCGTACAGCCCTTTGTGGAGAATGCCGTTGTACACGGATTTGAAAACGTAAGCACCCCCTGTTTTCTGACGGTCAAGGCCGCCAAAGACGGAGAATCGATCCGGTTTGAGATCGAAGATACGGGAGTGGGGATGAGTCGGGAGCAGATAGAAGAGATCTGGGAAGAGGAATCTCCGCAGTATGCCAAACAGCGTATCGGAAGATATGCGATCAAAAATATCAGGCAACGGCTGGAACTGAGATATCACGAGGATTTTGATCTGGAGATCAAAAGCAGTATCGGAAAAGGAACGATGGTGATCCTGCGGATCCCCATAGAAAATGAAAATGAAAACGGAGTCTGATCCAACAAATCTGATGGGAGGGATGGAATGTCGGCTAAATTGTTGATTGCGGATGATGAAGATGTGATCCGTCGCGGCGTGGCCAAATATATACAGTTGCATACGGATTATTTTGACAAGATCTATGAGGCTGAAAACGGACAGCAGGCCATTGAGCTGATGCTTCAGTATCAGCCGGATATCATGCTGCTGGATGTGCAGATGCCGCTGAAAAGCGGACTGGATGTCATGAAAGAAGCCGGGAAGGCAGGGCTGAACCCCCTTGTCGTCATTTTGAGCGGCTATGATGACTTCAAATATGCCCAGCAGGCACTGAGGTACGGTGCCAAGGATTATCTGCTGAAACCGACCCGCGGAGCAGATATTTTGAAGTGCCTGAACAAGCTGGTGGACGAATATCTTGAGAAAGAACACAGGCAGCCGGATGAGGTGGATACGACGCAGACCAACCAGTTGATCAAAAGGGCGGAGGAATATATTGCCGAGCATTACATGGAGAGTATCACCCTGAACGAACTTGCCAGGAGCATCGGTATTTCAAGCGGTTATCTTTCGGCGCTGTTTCCCCAGACGCTGCATTGCGGTTTCGTGGATTATCTGAATAAGGTGAGGATCGAACGGGCCTGCGTATATCTTGAACAGAATTATTTTAAAACCTATGAGATCGCTTACAGGGTTGGCTTTAATGATGAAAAATATTTTTCCAAAGTATTCAAAAAGATAAAAGGAATGACACCCAAGGAATACAGGGGTATGAAGAAATGGGAGAATGATTGAGATAAAATTGTGACAGATCACGACAACCTGATTGCAACCAAAAGCCTGTCGCCGGTGTATTATGTATAAAAGACCTAAAGAAAGGAGATTGTTTACATGAAAGAATTAGATGAAGAAGAATTGACGAAAGATCAGATTCTTGAACAGATATCTTCCCCAAATTACGATTCTCTGAAACCGGAAGAAAAGAGAGACCTGATCCAGGGGTATTTTTTACAGCATCTTTACGAGCCGGGTTTAAGTCGAAACCTAAGAAGGAAACCCGGTGATTTGTCGGAATGCTTAATGTGGAATTTTCACAGAAAGAGCTATGAGACACTGGAAGATACACTGCTTAAGCTGACCGGCAAAGACCTTTCCGATAAACGCATGCTGGAGGCGATGGGTGATTTGGCCGTGTATATGGGCACGAACCGTGACAAGGTTGGTTCGACTCAAGAAGCGGCGGTGTTCAAAGCACGGATCAATGAGGTTGGAAAAACACTGAATGAAGTTTCGAATAAGAAACTATGGGCCAATCTGAGTACAATTGAGGAAGATGTAGAGAAAGATGACATCCTCAGAAAAAATTCACTTCTTTCTATAGATGAGGATCCGGATCCGAGTAGAGGTTTCCAATTAAAAAATGAAAATAATGGAAAGACTAGTGGTGAGTTTAATGAAGAACATAGAACTGATTTGGATGATTCCTTACTCGATTTTACGGATATGCCAAAAAACATTCAGGCTGGAAAGACGCTGCAGAAATACAAGGATGCACTGGAAGCCTTTAATACAAAGCGCTCCTCCATGTTCAGAGGGGAAAGCCTGGTACACTTAGAGGTGAAGGAGGCTGCTAATGCTCTGATCGCATTCCGGTCCGAAGCTTTAAACAGGGGTAAATCACCGAGACAGAGTCTGAACCAATTGGAAAATGACATGGATAGGTTTGATTATGCCAAAAAGTGGCTGGTGGGGGCTCAGGATCTGTTGCAAAAGAGCCGGGAGTATCTGAGAGATAAGGATAACAGTTTCACCTTCACTCCTGCAGGAAGGGCAAGAAGAGATGCAGCCCGCAAACTGAAGCAGCTTGCGATGAATGAAGTGACAAATTGTCTGCAAGCGATCCAGGATAAAGGCATATCTCTTGAGGCTCTCTACAAAGAGATTGCTTCTGACAAGATTGAGGAAGCAGCGAATAAATTAGAGAATATAGATAAAAACCCGGGGGTTCAGAATAACGAGGACAGGCTTGTGCTCCGGTATTTGGCGGTGCATGATGCAGTAGCAGCCAGAGTATCCCTCGGAATGCTGAATAAGCTGAAACAGGATCTGAATCAGGATCTGAATCAGGATCTGAATCAGGATCCGAATCAGATACCGAATCAGGATGATGTGAAGCAAAGAAGCTTTTATTCCTATAGGGAGGCGAATGCCATCAGTGTGACGTTAAGTGTGCCGATCGCGAATTATGTTCAGAATGCAGAATCGGAAGCACCTATCATAAATGACATAACTGCTGAAGATGGCCTTGCCCTGTTCAAGAGTCTGAACAAATATGATGAGAAGTTCCTCAAAAATGCAATGAAGCTGCCTCAGTCACGGCAGAAGGGGCAGGAGCCGGAGAAGTCCGGACAGAAGGAAAACGGGAAAAATCAAAACGAAATCCGGAAAGGATCCGGTGAAAAGAATAGGGGCATGGGTAAGTGAAATCCTGTATGTGAAATCCTTTACCAAAGGGCGGATTTGTGGTAAAATATCTACTTATAAGGTTACCACGCCGCCCTTTTTTTGCGGCGCGACAGAAAAATGAATGGGAGAAAAAACTATGAAGGAATTGATGCTGGGGAATAAGGCATTTGCCCGTGGTCTGTATGAGGCGGGCTGCTGTTTTGTTTCCAGTTATCCCGGTACACCCAGTACCGAGGTGACGGAGGAAGCGGCAAAGTATGATGAGATTTATTGTGAATGGGCGCCTAATGAAAAGGTGGCCATGGAAGCGGCCTTTGGAGCTTCCCTGGCCGGCAGGCGCTCTTTTTGCGGCATGAAACATGTGGGTCTGAATGTGGCGGCGGATCCTCTTTATACCATGTCCTATACCGGTGTGAATGCGGGGGTTGTCATCTGCGTGGCGGATGATGCCGGGATGCACTCCTCACAGAACGAACAGGACAGCCGTCATCATGCCATTGCATCCAAGATACCCATGTTAGAGCCCTCCGATTCGGCGGAGGCTCTGGCGTTTGCCAAGCTCGCCTATGATATTTCCGAAACCTTTGACACACCGGTGATCCTGAAGATGTGTACCAGAGTGGCACATTCACAGTCGGTTGTGGAGACTTCGCAGCGGGTTGTGCCACAGCGCAGAAGCTATGAGAAAAATATACCCAAATATGTCATGATGCCCGGCAATGCCATCCGGCGTCATCCCTTTGTGGAAGA
>CAJOOZ010000051.1 GCA_905236705.1 uncultured Lachnospiraceae bacterium
GGCAGCTCCTCTTCGGGCTTAACCAATTCGGTTCCGTTCTCATCCCCCGTTATCGACCAGCCGCTGAAGGTATAGCCTCTTTTCTGGATCTTGTCCTGTGAAACGGTCACAAGCCGGGTTCCGTACTCATAGGTTCCCGCCTGCGTGTAGCCGGCAGATCCGATGACCGTACCACCGTCCGTATCCCATTCCAGCGTCACCATCTTGGTCTCCCAGCGGGCATACAGCTTGATGTTTCCCGTGGTCTTCTCCCTGATCGATACCACTCTGGTGCTCTCGTCCCAAACTGCATCTTTCTGCGCATAGTCAGCCGGTCTTGCCGTATACCATCCCTTGAACTGATATTTATTCGTCAGCTCCTTAGGTTCGGGAAGGGTAAAGGAATCCGTGTAGATATAGGATTTCTCCGCATTTTCCGGCAGCTGACCGGCGGGGACGACGGCTCCGGTTTCATCTTTATGGTAGCTGTAATTATACTCGTATGTGATGTTGTACACCACCGGCTCCCAGACTGCATAGACAGTCATGCTGCCTGCATTCACCTTCCGGTTGACCGTAGCCGGCAGACTGCCCGTCAGGTCGGCATCCGGCGACAGGCTGCCATCCTCCTCGGCTCTGCCTTCTTCAATATACCAGCCTTTGAAGGTATATCCTTTCTTCATGCCCGTCAGGGCAGGTGCCTTCACATCAGCTTTGTTGGGCACATCCTCCATGACATATACGGACGTACCGTTCTTGTAGGTAAAGGCGGGGGCAAAACCTGCTTTTGCTTCATCGGTCAATGCAGCTTCATCATGCAGATCCAGGTTCCATACCACCTGATAGGTTTTTCTCCTGACGATGGCATAATAATCCCTGTTGCCGGTTTTTTCATCACTGATCTCGGTAACCGGATCGCCCCACTGCTGCTTAAATTCATTCACATCCGCAGTGACCTTTTCATCCGCACGCCATGCCGAAAATGCCGCCGTCCGCTCCGGCGCATCACCCTCTGATCCGATCACCTCATACCAGCCGATGATCTCATATCCGTCGGGCAGGGTAACTACTGAGTCATCCGTAAGTACGGCAAGGGTCTTGGGCGCTGCAAAACTGTAGCTGTCCGTTTTGGCTGTCGCAGTAGTGGTGCCGTCCTTCCATGACAGCGGCGCTGCGATATGATAGCTGACTGTGTACGTTTTCGGCGTATACGCGGCGACGATCCTGAGCGGCTGATGGGTAAGCCTTAACGTACAACCGCCTGACAGTACCTTGTACCCCAACACAGTGTCAGGATCTTCAACAGGCGTCTTTGATCCGTTCAGATAAAATTCCCATCCCTTAAAATCATAGCCTTCCACGCCGATGGAGGTGGGAAGCGTGATCGTGCTGCCTGCCTCGAAATTGCGCGCTCTGCCGTCCTCCGGCGACAATATCGTTGTCGTCACATTCTTTAAATCCGTGTTGGTAAAAACGCCTGTCGCAATATAGGTCTTGTCAGCTGCGCCCTCTCCGCAGGGAGCGTTGGTAAAAAGATCAAAGGTAACCTCAGGGGTCTTTACCTTAAATCTGGAATAAAGGTCTGTATTCAAATCCCACTTGCCCAGATCAGCCTCTGCAATCACGACCTCATCAGCGCCCGTTACTTTTGCATCGGGATCCCAGCCGTCGTTTTGAAAGGTAGCAAGATCTTTCTCATACTGATCGAGATTGCCTAAATATTTATTGTCACCTTTATTCGGCTCTTCCATTTCTACGATCTGTGCTTTGGAATACCAGCCCTCAAACGTATAGTTTTCTTCATTGATGATGAAATCCTGATTTACGCTCTTGATCGGATAGCCCGATGACCTGATAGTTTCAATGGTGAAATCATCGCGGTGGTTTGACTCATCGGTAAACGGATGAGTCAGATTCCCTCCGGTGTTCCATGTACCGTAGGTATCGTCCAGATGGTAGGTGACCTTATACTGATTTACCGACCAGACCGCTTCGATCCTGATATCGGCGGCCGGAACCTTAGTGATCGGCGATGCTGCCGTCTCATATTCTCCGGTCGAATCATTTTTGACATAATAATTCCACCCCGTCAGCTCATAACCCAGTCTGGTCAGTTCTTCCTCCGTCGGGCATTTAATAGCTGACCCATAGCTTGCCACTACCGGCTCACCGGTGGTAACGACCCGGGGCGAATAGGTGGCGTCGTCCTTCAGATTCCCCTGCACAAAATCCCACAGAACGGAATATTCACGATCTTCCCAGACAGGGGTTAACGTATAGCTTGTAATGCTGCTGTCAAGCGTCAATGTGGTGATCACATCCTCCGAGCCGCTTAGGTTCCATCCTGCCAGCTGTTTTCCGACAGGCGCGATCACATCCTCTTTGACAGGAAGCGTGATCACTTCACTGTCGGATGAATAGGAATGTGTTTCATCCTTTTCATAGGCAAAACCTGTGTCCGTCTTTTTATAATCTTCCTGCGCAGATCTGGCGCTGCTTTCGGCAAAAGTGCTTCCGTCTGTCAGATTATATTGAATGCTGTAGCTGTTTGGCACATACTCTGCCCTGAAGATCAGATCTTCGGCAGGCATGGAGAAAGTACCTGCAAGTGTTTGATCACTTTCGCTGACAAATCCATACACCATCCCTGTATCTTTTCCGATCACATTCCATTTGTCGAAGGTAAACCATTCCCTGGTGGGAACAATCTCTGCAATTGTATTCAGGGCGACGCGGATATCTGCTTCGTTTTGATAATAGTATCCTCTGGTTTCGAGCTGTGAGATAGTAGCGTTATCACTCTCTTCCACTTCTCCCTGCTGCAGCTCAAAATGATTGCTGTAACTACTCTGGAGCCATGAACCGTCCAGGATCATATTTTTAGTAACATAAAAATTTTCCCCATTCGGCGTATGCTGCGCAGATGAATTGCCTTGTTCCGTCCAGTATACAAAATTCCATCCGGTCGCCTTGGGGTTGGGCAGCTGCGTTCCATAAAAGACCTGGTCTTTCGGAATCCCGATTTCCGGAATACTGTCAAGCTCAAAGGAGTAGCTTCCCGGATTGGGATTGAAGCTGACAACATAATTGCCTACCGCGGGATACAGGTAATACAGGGTGTATTTTGCTCCCGAATTATCGTTGTTGCTTTCAACGGTATAATAAGCATAATCCGTAGCGGAAGCTTCAGAGCTGCTTTTGACCTTTCTCGGCTGAATCTCTAAATATCCTCCGGTTGAAGCCTTGAACCGGACCGTCGTCTTCACATCATCCACGAACTTATAAGACTCTGTCTTGACCGGCTTCAGAACAACCTTGATCCAGTACCTTTTATTCATCTCTATGGTGCCGGTGACCTGACCAGAGCCCATGGACAGATCTGCCTCCGATACGGTGGGATAAAACTCAACCGTCTTTTCATTATGGATCACAGACGTCTGCTCCGAGGTGAAATCATCGTCAAGAAGCTGCGTGCTCGACTCGCATGTCACATCCGCCGCTACAGGAAAAGGCTGCCCCGAAGCGCTGGTGCTATAAACCAGCTCCGGAAGATCGATCGTAACGTCCTCTATCACTACACGCGGATCACTCGAATCAGCCCTTATCTGCAACATATCCGCACCGGGAATCCCCGACAATGTGAATACGGCCGCCATGAGCAGGCTGATACCTCTTTGGGCGATTCGGCTTGTCTGTCTCTTTCCATTTTTATGCATATCAGCAGACTCCTTTCTGCAAAACATGATTCCTATCTATAGTGAACGACAAAAATAATTTGTCGTTCACTATAATGCCTCCGGCGAATGCGTAAACAGTTGTTCCGTTTACATAAATATACATAGTAGAATACCACAAAAACGCACAGGCGGGCAATACCCGCAGGCGCAAAAACAGGCGAAATCCAACTGCTTATATATTTTTTTCGGCTAAAACGCATGAAAAATTAAGGCACTTTTCTTTTTTTCCAAAATCTTTATCTTTTCATCATCCGTTTTAAGGGTTATAATCGAAAAGGACGGTTTTCCAAAATCAACAGGCAAAAACGGAGGTTACAGGTTACAATGAAAAACATTCAGACATTGACAACGGAAATCACAGGCGGTGCTTTGGACGAGAGACTTTTGGATATCTATCAGACAGAGCAGCGTGTTTCAAGGGAGAAAAAACGGCTGGCAGCGGCCATCGCCGAGTTTGCATCTCTTTTTCCCGAGGATGAAGAGATAGAGATCTATTCCGCCCCCGGGCGCACCGAGATCGGCGGCAATCACACAGATCACCAGCGGGGCCATGTGCTGGCCGCTTCGATCAGCGATGATGCCATTGCAGTTGTGGCTCCTTCGGCACAGAATGAGATCCGTCTTCTTTCAAAGGGCTATGATATGATCACCCTTTTGCTTGACGATCTGTCCAAAGACAAGGTAGCAGATGGCAGTACCGAGGCTCTGATCGCGGGTGTTGCGGCAGGCTTACAGCAACGTGGTTATCACATCGGTGGCTTCCATGCCTATGTGACAAGTGACGTTCTAAGCGGTTCCGGTCTTTCCTCTTCCGCCGCTTTCGAAACCATTATTGGTAATATTTTTTCCGGACTGTATAACGATGACAAGGTATCCGCAGTTGAGATCGCACAGATCGGTCAGTATGCCGAAAACGAGTATTTCGGCAAGCCCTGCGGTCTGATGGATCAGATGGCCTGCTCCGTGGGAAGTCTGTGCCATATCGACTTTGCCGATCCCGCTTCTCCCCGGGTGGAGCGTCTGGAATTCGATCTGCGCAAAGCGGGCTACAATCTCTTTATCACGGATACCAAGGGCTCTCACGCCGACCTCACGCCGGAATATGCGGCCATCCCTGCGGAAATGGGTTCCGTAGCCGCCCTGTTCGGCAAAGAGGTATTAAGCCAGGTCGATGAGGATGCAGTGATCGAAAAAGTCTCCGAGATCCGTGAAAAATGCGGGGATCGGGCCTTTTTACGCGCGCTTCATTACTATGAGGAAAACAAACGGGTGCTGGAACTGGTATCCGCCATCAAGGAAAATGACATCCCCGCTTTTCTAAAAGCCATCAGAGACTGCGGTCATTCTTCATTTGAATTTCTGCAAAATGTCTATCCCTCCTCTGATGTCCGTCATCAGAATGTCTCGGTCGCTCTTCTGTTTTCGGAAAAGATGCTGAAAAACGAGGGCGCCTGCAGAGTGCACGGAGGCGGCTTTGCAGGCACCATGCTGGCCTTTGTCAAGGATGAACAGGCCGATGAATACACGCAGATGATGGAGCATGTCTTCGGAGAGGGTTCCTGCCACAAGCTTGCCATTCGCAAGTACGGCGGCATCCGAATTGCATGATGCAGGCATCATTACATCTAAATTCAAATCAGAATCACAGGAAAACGGAGGTCCGAAATGGATATAAACACACTGATCAACGAACTAATCTCATACGGTTTAAAGAAAGGGCTGCTCGATCCGGCAGATACCACCTATACCGTCAACCGGCTACTGGATTTTTTCCATCTGCCGGCCTATACGCCGGTGGAAACACCGAATAACAGAGAGCTTTGCGAGATCCTGAACGATCTGCTTGCCTATGCGATTGATGAAGGGCTCCTGGAAGACACATCTGCCCGCCGGGATCTGTTTGATACCGCCATCATGGGGCTTTTGACTCCCCTGCCCTCTGTTGTCATAAAGCGGTTTAAAGAGCTTTACGACCGCTCTCCCAAGGATGCCACGGACTTTTATTACGACTTTTCCAAGGCTACCAATTACATTCGCACGGATCGCATCGCCAGGGATGAAAAATGGACTTCCGAAACCGAATTCGGCATGATGGACATCACCATCAATCTGTCCAAGCCGGAAAAGGACCCGCGTGATATCGCAAAGGCCGGTCAGTCCAAGTCCTCCGGCTATCCCGCCTGTCTGTTATGCCTTGAAAACGAGGGCTTTGGCGGTACTCTGACACATCCGGCCAGGCAGAACCACAGAACCATCCCTCTGACGCTGGATGGCGAAAACTATAGACTTCAGTACTCACCCTATGTGTACTACAATGAGCATTGCATCGTTTTCAACGAAAAGCATATCCCCATGAAGATCGACAAAAGCACCTTTATCAAGCTTCTGGATTTCATACGGCAGTTCCCTCACTATACCGTCGGCTCCAATGCCGATCTGCCCATTGTCGGCGGTTCGATCCTGAGCCACGATCATTTCCAGGGTGGAGCCTATGAGTTCACCATGGCAAGAGCGCCTTATGAAAAAGAGTTTACACTGGCAGATTTTCCCAATGTTCGCATGGGACGGATCAAATGGCCCATCAGCACCATTCGTCTTCAGTCAGATGATCCGGCCGCCATTGCAGACGTCAGCGATCTGATCCTGCAGAAATGGCGCAGCTATACGGATGAGGCTGCCTTTATCCTGGCCGAAGAAGGGGATGTCAGACACAATACCATCACACCCATTGCCCGCAAGCGGGGTGATGTATATGAAATGGATCTGGTATTGCGCAACAACATCACCACCGAAGAGTTTCCTCTGGGTGTCTATCATCCGCATCCCGAGTACCATCATATCAAAAAGGAAAATATCGGCCTGATCGAAGTCATGGGACTGGCTGTACTGCCGGCAAGACTCAAAAAAGAAATGGCCGATCTGGAAAAAGCGATCCTTGAGAAAGCGGATCTTGGCGCCCTCGAAACTACCGCGCCCCATGCGGCCTGGGCCAATGAATGGCTTGGAAAATACGAAGAAATCACAGCAGAAAACCTGCATCGGATCGTGCAGGACGAGATCGCTCTTGTATTTTCACATGTTCTGGAAAATGCCGGTGTCTTCAAGAGAACAGACGACGGCTTTGCAGCCTTTGACAGATTTATCGCATCCCTGTCATAAAGCTGCCGGAGCACTCCCGCATTCCGCACTTCATGGCGCACCTGCACCACTTCGCGTGCCATGCCGGCGAATACAAAAGTCCGAGCCCACTTTTGAGCATACTCAAAGCGGCCTCGGACTTTTTCATTCTTTTTTACGGACACTGACGGAAACCACGACTCTGTGGGGCAGACACACGATGGTTTCCCCCGGCTGTGAGATCGCTGCCGTCTGCACGCAGATCTGATTTTTGCAATCTGCCGATTCCATTGATACTACCCCGTCTTCGATCCTGACGACATTTTCTCCGCTGCCCGTGATTACCGGCAGTCTGACCTCATCCGTAAGCGGCACGGCATAAAGCTGCCTTCCCTCCGCTTCCACTACCACCACCAGATCCTCAGAAGACAAAGAGGATGCGTCATACCTGTATCTGAAAATGAGATGCACCACCAGCGAAAAAACCACCAATATCAGAATGAGGAACAGGGTTCTCTTTTTTTCGTTTTTTCTTATATTTTTATCCGGCATTTTTCTATCATACAGCTTTTTGCCTGTAGAGTAAAGGTTTCCATCGACTTACACAACGAAAAAAAGAAGACCTCCTGATGAAAGAGGTCTCCTTTTATATGAGAGAAACGAAAGGATCAACTTACTGAACGGCCTTGAATGCCTCATCCAGATCCTCGATGATGTCGTCGATGTTCTCTGTTCCGATGGAAAGACGGATGGTGTTGGGCTTGATGCCTGAATCCAGCAGCTCTTCCTCAGTCATCTGTGAATGAGTGGTGGAAGCAGGATGGATCACCAGAGATTTCACGTCAGCCACATTGGCCAGCAGTGAGAACAGCTCGAGCTGATCGATGAAGTCCTGTGCCTTCTTGGCATCTCCCTTGATCTCGAAGGTAAAGATGGAACCGCCGCCATTCGGGAAATACTTGGCATACAGCTCTTTCTGGGCAGCATCCTGTGCAACGGCAGGATGATGTACAGCCTCCACCTGCGGATGCTCGCTCAGATACTTCACTACCTTGAGGGCGTTTTCTACATGACGCTCTACGCGAAGAGACAGCGTCTCAAGTCCCTGCAGGAAGAAAAATGCATGGAACGGTGAAAGTGCTGCACCGGTATCTCTCAGGAGCAATGTGCGGATCGCCGTAACATAAGCTGCCGGACCAACTGCCTGTGCAAAATTCACACCATGATAGCTGGGGTTAGGCTCTGACAGTGCGGGGAATTTGCCGCTGGCTGTCCAGTCGAACTTGCCGGAATCAACGATCACGCCGCCGATCGTGGTGCCGTGTCCACCGATAAACTTGGTAGCTGAATGTACCACAACATCAGCGCCGTATTCGATGGGACGTACCAGATAAGGCGTTGCAAAGGTGTTATCAACCACCAGAGGTACCTTGTGCGCATGTGCGATCCCTGCCAGCTTCTCGATGTCTACCACATCTGAATTGGGGTTGCCCAGCGTCTCGATAAACAATACCTTGGTATTATCCTTGAAAGCAGCCTCAACCTCGTCAAGGTTGGCCGGATCAACAAAAGTAGTCGTGATGCCAAATCCCGGAAGGGTATGCTCCAAAAGGTTGAAGGAACCGCCGTAGATATTCTTGGCTGCTACGATATGGTCTCCCGAATTTGCCAGGATCTCAAGTGCGTAGCTGATGGCTGCTGCGCCGGAAGCAACTGCCAAAGCTGCGACGCCGCCCTCTAAGGCTGCGATCCTCTGCTCAAACACATCCTGCGTCGGGTTGGTCACTCTGCCATAGATATTGCCGGAATCTCTGAGGCCGAAACGATCAGCCGCATGCTGACTGTTATGGAATACATAAGAAGATGTCTGGTAGATCGGCACTGCCCTCGCATCCGTTACGGCATCTGCCTTCTCCTGTCCTACGTGAAGCTGCAGTGTCTCAAATTTCAGATTTCTCTCTGCTCTTGTCTTTTTGCTCATTGCTCTCTCCTCTCTTTCCTCTTTTATTTGCCCCTGACTCCCCGCTCATGATCTGTTTTCGTATCCGGGTTCATCATCAGGCCGTTGCTTGTTTTGTTTGGTATGAGAAGAGTGTATCAGTTATCTTCCGTTCTGTCTAATACCTAATAGATATGGTCTGACATAGGCGCAGCCTATAACTATTTTGTGCCGTTAGTGGCGGCATTTTCATTGATGTAATTGACCAGACCCTGGGCATCAATGATCTTCTGCATAAAGGGCGGAAAAGCCTGTCCCCGGAACTCGGTGCCTTTGGTGCGGTTATAGATCATGCCGGAATCAAAGTCGACCTCCACGGTATCTCCCGCTTCGATCCCTGCCGCAGCCTCGGGGCATTCCACGATTGGCAGCCCGATATTGATGGCATTCCGGTAGAAAATACGTGCAAAGGTCTCGGCGATCACACAGCTGACACCTGCCGCCTTGATGGCAATGGGGGCATGCTCGCGGGATGAGCCGCAGCCGAAGTTTTTGGCAGCCACGATGATATCGCCTTTGTTTACCTGTTTCACAAATGCTGCGTCAATATCCTCCATGCAGTGAGTAGCCAGCTCCGCCGGATCTGACGAATTCAGATACCGGGCAGGGATGATCACATCCGTATCCACATTGTCTCCATATTTAAAAACTGTTCCTTTTGCGTTTTCCATGTATCATCATCCTCCTCTTATCACATAATACAATGTTGGGGAGCATAAAGTATTTTGCTCCCAACTGATGTCACGGCCTTGCGATCTTGCCTGCGATGGCGCTGGCTGCAGCCACACAGGGCGAAGCCAGATAGATCTCGCTGGTCACATGTCCCATTCTGCCCACAAAGTTGCGGTTGGTGGTGGAAACGCATCTCTCACCCTCTGCCAGAATGCCCATATAGCCGCCCAGGCAGGGACCGCAGGTAGGTGTGGAGACGATGCCTCCCGCCTCGATAAATGTCTTAAGGATCCCCTCTTCCATAGCCTGCAGATAGATGGCCTGCGTAGCGGGAATCACAATGAGACGCATCCCCTCCGCCACCTTTTTGCCCTTGAGGATCGCTGCGGCAGCTCTCAGATCATCGATCCTGCCGTTGGTACAGCTTCCGATGACCACCTGGTCGATGCTAATATCGTCCATCGCCTCGATCTCATCAATGGTATGGGTATTTTCCGGCAGATGGGGGAAAGATACCGTGGATTTGAGGGTTGACAGATCTATGGTATATTCCTCATCATAAACAGCATCCTCATCCGCCTCAAAGATCCTGTACTCTCTGTCGGAATGCTCCTTCATATAAGCGATGGCCAGATCATCCACCGGAAAAATACCGTTCTTGCCGCCTGCCTCGATGGCCATATTGGCAATCGTAAAACGATCATCCATGGACAGATTGGCAATACCGTCGCCCACAAACTCCATGGATTTGTACAGTGCGCCATCCACACCGATCATGCCGATGATATGAAGGATCACATCTTTTCCGCTGATATACTCAGAAGGCTTGCCCACCAGATTAAACCTGATAGCGGAGGGCACTTTAAACCATGCCTTGCCGGTGGCCATTCCGGCCGCCATATCCGTGGAACCCACGCCTGTGGAAAAAGCACCCAGCGCACCATAGGTGCAGGTATGGGAATCTGCGCCGATGATCACGTCGCCTGCCACTGTCAGACCTTTTTCCGGCAAAAGCGCATGCTCGATACCCATCTGCCCCACCTCAAAATAATTGGTGATATCATGCTTTTTGGCAAATTCTCGCACACATTTACAATGCTCCGCAGACTTGATGTCCTTATTGGGTACAAAATGATCCGGCACCAGAGCGATCCTGTCCTTGTCAAAAACGCCCTCCGTCTTCATCTTATCCATTTCCCTGATGGCCACCGGACTGGTGATATCATTGCCCAGCACCAGCGAAAGCTTTGCCTCGATGAGCTGCCCTGCCTCAACGCTCTCAAGCCCTGCAGCCGCAGCAAGGATTTTCTGTGTCATTGTCATTCCCATATCGTACTCTCCTCTCTTTTTTATACCTGCAAAAGGCATAAACATACAGATAGATTTTACCAAAACTCCGGAATGATAGCAACCATCAAAGAGCATCTATTGTTATGAACAAAATTAGTATGAAAAATGCAACAAGTATGATAAAATGTTTGAGATTAGATCTGAAGGAGGTTCTGTATGAATGATAACAAAACCATCCTCTCCATGGAGGTATTTCCTCCCAAGAAAGAGGATGAATTCGCCAATGCATTTGCAACCCTGGATCAGCTGGCCGATCTGCATCCGGCCTTTATCTCCGTGACATACGGAGCCGGCGGCAGTCGTTCCAAAAAGACTGTGGAGATCGCCGACTATATCCAGAACAAGCTGGGGATCACCGCTCTGGCACATATGACCTGCGTGGGAAACAAAGTCTCCGATATAGATGCGGTCTGCGAGCAATTGGCGGCTGCCAACATCACCCATGTTCTGGCCCTTAGGGGCGACAGGCCGGCCGACATGACAGACGAGCAATATGAGAGCCGCGATTTTGTCTATGCCTCCGAGCTGATCACATATCTGAAGGGCAAAAACGATTTCACACTTTATGGTGCCTGCTATCCGGAGAAACATTTTGAAGCCATGTCCACCAGAGCGGATCTGATCCATCTGAAGGAAAAGGTTAAGGCCGGTGCATCAGAGCTGATCACCCAGTTGTTTATGGACAATGATGCTTTCTATGAATTTCGGGAAAAATGCCTCTCTAACGGCATCACGGTACCGATCCATGCCGGCATCATGCCGATCACCTCGGCCAAACAGGTTGCAACCACCATTTCACTCTCCGCCACTTCCATTCCCAAGTCGTTCTCCGATCTGGTGGCGCGCTACGGCGAAAGCCCTGAGGATATGCGAAAAGCCGGTATCGATTTTGCGATCCGTCAGATTCAGGATCTGATCGACGGCGGCGTGGACGGGGTTCATATCTATTCCATGAACAAACCGAAAATGACTGCTGAAATAGTTTCAGCCCTCCGCTTTTAAGCGAAGGGCTGAATCCTGCTTACTTCTTTTTCAGATTCCGTGCCTGCCCACTGAAGTTGAGCGCCTTCTTCCATTTACTTCTGTTACTTTTTTTTCTTCTGTTACTTTTTTTTCTTCTGTTACTTTTTCCTCATCTTTGGCCTTATTGGATTTGGTAAAGGAATTGGAACGCCTTATCTGTGGTTCTGCCTCTTCTATATCAGGATTCCTGTTCTTATCCTGCTTGGGAAAGCTGCTGCGCATTTCAACTTTTCTCATCTCAGCATAATAGTTTTTCGGATGATTTTTAACGATCCCGATAAATGTATCGTCCTGCATCAGGTTTTCTACCTGCTGTCTGAACTTTCCGTTTTCTGCGCTTTTAATAAGCTTATCAATGTCCTCAGGCTTGTTGCTTTCCAAAAGCATAGCCTGTATATACCTCTTGGATTGGTAATTCAGTGCATATTGGAGAATGGACTGTTTCCTCTCATCCTTTACCATATCATTGATCCTGACTCTCTTGTAATCAAGTGTAATATGAGAAGGATTTTCCACTGCAAGAATCGCCAGCAGCTTTAACTGCTTTTCAGATACATCCTTTATATTTTGCGCTGCAGCCTCACCATCCTGTTTGCGATTTTTTACCTTCATACTGTAGGTTTCTCTGAATCTGTCATTTAATTGTTTTATTTCGTCTTGTATCTCATTGTAGGATGCATCCGAAACACTTGTATTCTGATATCCAAAGGTATGGTCTACGTTTAATCCTCTCCTCAGATTGTCAAAATGTAATAAGATACCATGCAATCCCTGACGCGCATCCTCAGCTGCGGCAAGTCTTTGTTTACCCATATCCGTAATCGGTCCAAAAAATATACCTTTTCTGTGATTGTAGTATTCTTTTGCGGCCCGCTGGAATCTGACAAGAGCTTTTCTTATTTCCTCCGGTCTCTGATTTCTGTCTTCAACCTTATCTATGGCATTTTTAAGCGCTTGTGCCATGTTCCTATACAGAGTCGATCCGGCTGTCAGCAATCTGTTCTCCTTGTCACGCTTGCTCTCATTGTTAACCGGAGGAAGTGCCTCCAACAGTTTGTTTTTGTATCCTTTTAACTGTTCAGCTATATCACTCAGTCCCGTATCAAGAGCCAAAGATCCGACTATCATCTTTTCAGCCATATGCTTATCGGCAAAAATTTTGACTCTTCCGTTTTCTGCAAGCTTTTCATTTTCATCAAGACTGAATCTCTTTATTTCAACCTTTTTCTCGCCCTGATATATCGTTTTTAGTATCTCAAGCTGAATTAACTTCTCTTTTTCTGCCGGATTATTGACATCAGCATACTTTATTCCAAAAGTGCCCTCTGCCGTGTTTCCATTAATCACAAATAAATCCGAAATCTTAAGAGCGTTCTTTTTGAACATCTCCTTAAGTTCTCCGGCTATCAGAGGGGCCATGGTCTGCTCCAGCCATTGTTTAACATTTTTACCCCCTTCATTCTTTTCCTTCAGAAACGCCCTCATCTTTTGAGGATCATCGGATAGATCGGCAAGTTTTTTCTGCGGATTTCCTAACGTTCCATATGCATTTCCATCTATTTCTGTTATGCCGGATGTGCCATTAAGTCCTTTCCTGAAATTCAGAACATTCATATAAAGTGCGGCCTCTGCAAACCCTTTAAGATTGGCAGCATACGCTGCGTCAAGCCTGTCTGTTCTTCCTTTGAGTCCGCCCTTTGTCTTAAGAATATCAATGGAAACTTCTGTGGAAATCTTATCATGATCCGGATATTTCTTTTCATCTGCAATCTTTTTCTTAAATATCTCATCGTTGTAATAAAGATACTTATTACCATTTTTGATATGCTTATGAGCGGCGACGTCAGCAAGCTTTTTGCCGGCATGCTCTTCCATTCTCTTTCCGGCCAGATACCTGTCAACCGCAACTTCTTTCACCTGTTTATCAAGATCTTCCATATAGTGCTCAATAGCAGGTGTATGAATATAAGCATTTCTTATCGGTCTTGTAAGTGTATCAAGACCTCTCATGAATACGCCGATTTCATTGAAATTATCCTTACCGATCTCATTTGAAGCAATTGTCTTTCCATTTCCGTTAAAGGTTCTTTCCATAAGATCAGAGCCATACTCACCTATGGCTGAGATTAATACAATCTCATCCATATGCGCGGCAACTATGTCCGGATCGGAATAATCTATATCAGGAAGCTGATATTCTCTGATCTTTTTATATGCTGTATCATAAACCCTGGCCCAGGCTTCTATTTGCCCGTTTTCCGCAAATTCGCCGACGGGATTCTTTTGAACAAAGTCAAGGAATTCCTTCTTATATGCTTCATTACTGCCCTGATTCAGAGCGTCTTTTATATCAACACCCTTTTCTGCGATCAGCCAGAGCATGTACTGGGTACTTCTTTCAGCAATCGGAACAGCTCCAATACCGGCGCGTGACAGAGCGTCTTCCTGTCCTTCACCCGGTAGCAGTCTAAGACCCATATCAACAAGCTTATTCTTGGACTCATTGGCTACATAATACCTGAGTTCATTTGAAATATAAATAAGCGTTTCATAATCAAATTGCCGTCCCCCCCATCTATTGGTATCCGGATTGGGATGAAATCTCTTTTGCCAGTTTTTAAGATACTTAAGGTGCTTCGCTTCATCCTCAAGTCTTTCCTCTTCAATAATTTTGTCAAACTCATCATCCGCAGCAGGAGCTTCTTTCTTATTTTCTACCGGATTTACAGATTCATTAAATACACCCACCGGTCCAATGAGTCCCTTATCCTCGAGAGTCACTCCATTTACAACAATTTTGTTCAAAGTTAAGAATGCATTGAAAGCATCTTTGGTTTTAACTTTTTCAATTACTTTATCGCCGAAAAATCTGCTCCATTTGGTATCATCAAGGTCTACATCGCTTTCATATGCCGGATCGGTAGTCTTCTCTGCTCTCTCGACCAGCGCCCTTCCTTTATCCCCAATAATATTTTGTGCTTCTTCTAATGCATCACTGTTTAATTTCTGATATACTCTTTCTGCATAATCTTTCAGAATCTCATCCAGTGGATCATCTTCAATTCTGTAGTTATCTATTACTTTATCTGTTAATTTGCATGAATTTTCCCTACAATATGCTATTTTTTCCTGTAAATCATAGCCCATAAGAGTTGTAAACTCATCAACTGTCATGTCCTCTGAAATCTTAACATCTTTTTTAAGAGCCTCTATCACTTTTTCTTTGATTGCTGTTTCAAGCTCTCCACAGGCTACTTTCATAAGAACAGGCAAAGACGCTCCGTGTCTGACAATATAATCAGCTTTATCCTCTTTAATATCTTCGTCTTGTAATACGTCCTGTACCCGCTGGCACTCCCTGCCCACTTCATAATTTATCCTGGTTCTAATCCCGGCAATCTTTTTAACCGCTGCTATAGCACTTGCTTTGTCCTTTATCGCAAGACTCTCAGCGGCCTTATTCAGATCACCTACTATAAGCTCTGATTCTTCTTCCGACATTTCAAGCTTATCCTGATCTACATTTGATAAAGCAATGGATTTTGTTTCATGTATAATAAAGTACCAGAGCTTTGAATCAGTATCCTGTGCCTTATCGGATCCTGCTTTAAAGAGCTTTATGTCGTCTTTATATGCTTCATGCTCAATTTCTTCGGATATGAGCTTAGTCGAAATAACTGAGACATTTTGATCAATCTGCTTTTGCTCTTCTCTAGTCGGTTTTTCAGTAAAATCAATATGAAAATCATTGTAAACCGGAAGACCTTCCAGTACATTCCATTTGTGCTGCCCCTGATAAACCTGCTCCAAATGATCAACGACCTGCTCGCCAAGTTTTTTCTTTTCCTGATCGCTCAAATTATTTATCTTGTTAAGATAAAAATTCATATCGATCTTGCCGTCTTCGGTAAATACTCCGCCAGCTTGTTGAAATTCATTTTTTCTGTTTTCAAGAACTATTTCTTCTGATCTGATCTGTCTCTCTGTATCCTTGATCACAAGCTTCTGGAGATCACGGAGATTACGTTGTGCCTGAACAGCGGTATTATTTTGTGCAGGCTGTGGTGGCGCCTGTGGTGCTGCCTGCGCGTTTGCTCCTGCCTGCGCGTTTGCTCCTGCCTGCGCGTTTGCGTTTGCAGGTTTCTGATCAGGCCTGTTCACTAACATATCATCCAGGGAATTTTCTGCAGCTTCTTTCAGCTCTTCTTCGTGCACTTCATTATCGGCTTCACCCACGGCCTTATCTGCTTCAGCCTTTTCACCCTCAAGCCTTTCAATCCTTTTATTGGTCAGTCCTAATTGCATTTGATGTTTTGCTAATTTTTTCTTCGCTTCAACAACCTTTTTTTCCTGCTCCTTAACTGTTTCATAAGGGGCCTTCAGATTCTTTATATAAACTCCGACTATGAGATTTTTCAGCTTTACATAATCTTTAACTTCACAGTCTTTGAGCAATCTCGCAGTTCTTCTGTTCTTTCTGTCAATAATATCATCGACTTTAAATGAATTGAAAATATTTGCCATTATTTTGTACCCCCTGATTTTATTTTGACGTCCATGACTTCAACCTATTTCTGATAGTTTACCATTTATCACGTTTAACAACAATATTTTTCTTGTAAAGACGTTATACACCTGCCTCTTTATATGGCGGGGCTTTTATAAGTGCCATTTCGTGGAAATGCGTCATTTCGGAACCCGCCATTCTGTGATTTGTGTCGCATATTACGATAAGGGACCAATACTCCTTCTTTATTTTCTTTTCTCATCTTGCATATTTCTTTATAACCTCTTGTCTTAACTGTTCGGAAGTCTTCTCACCACATGACACTTTCATTAGTTCTTTAACAAAACTACTGCTCAGATACATGTTTTCTATAGCCATAGTGGCTACTTGTTTCAGGGCGAAAATCCCAGTTATAATATTCATTCAGATTTCCATGCTATCTGGATTTAGAAGAAAATCATAAACACTCATTACCAATATGCCTTCATCATTATAAAGCGGTGCCACAGCATCCTTTGTAATAATAATTTTTTTAAATCCATCGCCTGTATTCACTAATGAGCGTTGTTCCTGTTCCATCTTTTCTTTATCAGGCAACGCATAGGCTGATTGAATATAAAATCTCTTTGAACCTTTGTTGCAGAC
>CAJOOZ010000052.1 GCA_905236705.1 uncultured Lachnospiraceae bacterium
ACGTATGCCCTGGAAAATCTGGATATCAAATCAGCCCAGGAAGAGTTGAACGTATCGATCGAGAATCAGCAAAAATCCTTAAACAAAGCGTCTGTCACCGCCCAGCTGGCAGCAACGGCCAAACAGGTGGAAGTCCTGACCACGGAGGTTGCCGCTCTGCAGCAGGAAATGGAATCGGTCAGCGGCAATAGCGTAAAAAAGAAAAGCAAAAGCCTGATCAAGAAACAAAAGGAACTTGCGGATGCCGAGTCATTGAAGGAATCCCTGACGGCGGAAGAGGCAAAACTGCCCGATCCGGACGACGCGGCAGCAGATGTCCGGGCCAAGCAGAAAGCACTGGACACCCTTCTTGTCACGTTGTCGGAAAAGAAACGGGAAGACGGATCAAATGCAGGCAAGAGCAACCTGGATCTGGCGGATAAGAGAAAGAAGATCGAGGAGCAGAGAGAGCTGGTAAACAAGCTGAAAAACGGCGGCGGCAATACCAGAGAGATCGTTGCCAGAAACAGTGGTGTCATCAAGGCCATCAACTGCATTGCCGGCGACAGTGTATCTCCGGATTCACCTCTTGCGACCATCGCCGTGACCGGTAACGGATACACGGCCAGTTTCACCGTGACCAAGCAGCAGGCGCAGCTTGTCCAGCCGGGACAGGAGGCAGAGATCACCAATATCTGGGGAGAGGATATCAGTGCCACGCTGAATCGTATCAAACCGGATCTGGAGAATCCGAACAACCAGAAGCTTTTGGAGTTTAACATCCAGGGAGATGACGTTACGGTGGGACAGAATCTGGATCTGTCCGTGGGAGAAAAGAGCGGAAGATATGATGTGGTCATTCCCAACAGTGCGATCCGCGACGGAAATGACGGAAAATATGTATTGGTGGTAAATGTCAAGTCATCGCCTCTCGGGAACCGGTATGTGCTCAGCAGGGCCAATATCGAAATCCAGGCCAGTGATGATACAAATTCCGCCGTCACAGGGGAGCTGTTTGAATACGATTATGTTGTGACCAATTCCACCAAGCCGCTGGAAGCGGGAATGAAGGTCAGATTGTCGGATGAATAAAAGGAAGCACGATGCAGCAGATATTACAGTGGTGTTACAGACACAGAAGAATCCTCATCATTGATACGGTATGCCTTCTGCTTTCGCTGATCCTTCTGATCATCGCCGGCAGAGGACCGAAGTATGCCTACAGTCAGCAGGAAGCCGGCCGCTGGTCGGTGGATCATACGCCCTATCATCAGGTCAGCGCATTCTGGCCCTCTTTGGGGAATATCGGCAGGGAAGAGATTTCCTCCATCAGATCAAAGATCCAGAAAAACCTGGTGGAGGCAAGCCTTGCGACGAGTGGAGATAAGGGGAATCTGTGGACAGACGCATATATGGCGCAGACCAAAGACTCGGTCACCAGAGTATCGGATCTGGGGCTGCGTGGCAAGGAAGATGTCAATATCCACGGGGTAGGCGGCAGTTTTTTTCTCTTTCATCCCCTTAAATTGATAAACGGCAGTTTCTTTACCGAAGATGATGTCATGGATGACCGTGTGGTGATAGACAGGGAAACTGCCTGGGCGCTGTTCGGTGACACAAATATAGCCGGTCAGAGCATCCGGATCAGTGATAAGACCTTTGTGATAGCAGGTGTCTATGATCGGGATGACAATCGAAATGCTCTCAAGGCAACCGGCGGGAAAAGCAGCCTGTTCATGGACTATCGGGCGTTTCACAGGTTGTATGAAAATGCTGCGATCATCTCCTATGAAGCTGTCCTTCCGCAGCCCATCCCGGGTTTTGCCTTGAACACCCTGCAGGATGCCGTGGGCGGTGAGGATTCGGAAGCGGCTTTAGTGGATAATACGGACCGGTTTAAAGGAAAGTCTCTTCTCGTGAGGTTTTCCGATACCGCCGGACTCTTTATGAGACAGAGCGCCGTCATTTTTCCGTATTGGGAAAATGAAATGCGGGCGCTGGAATGGGAACAATACTGCCTGTTGATGATCAGGCTGCTAATGCTGGCTGTGCCTGTTGTATCGGGCATCTACGGTATCGTAAAGCTGCTCGGAAAATACGGCGGCGGTCTCTGGCATCGTTTTTGGAATACGCTTTTTGAACGTATCCGCAGCAGCTTCCAAAAGAGAGCGGTGAGGAGCCGGTCGGAATTTGATGAAGACGAAATTGAGCGATGAAATGAAAAAAAATGTCCATGTTCTGATCGGCATTATCGTGATCATTCTGCTGCTGGCCTTTTCTTCCGTTTTATTCAGGCAGAATCACAAGTTTGCATATGCCGATTATCTGGATGAAGAAGTGATCTCGTTTGAGGGTGAGAGCATTACCTTAAGGGAGTTCGGTTATTATATTTATGAACTGGAGGATTTCACGCAGAAACAGGCATTGAAATATCATCCTTCCGATCCGCTTGACTATTGGAACACCCATTTTTCGGCGGGCATTCACAGTCAGTTTGTAAGTGAGATGGCAAGAGAGACGGCTGTCAACAAATGCCTCGGTGATCTGGTCTATGCGGCGATGGCTCAGGAAGCGGGGTTTGAGCTGCCGGCAGAGGAGGAAGCCGGAATCCGGTCGGAGGCGGATGAGTGGTATGATGCACTGACGCAGGAGAACAGAAAGATCCTGGGGATTGACAGGGCCACCGTATACAGGATCGTGCAAAGATCCCACCTGGCCAGCGCTTATGCCTATGAATACAGTGAAAAGGCAGATCTGACGGGCTACTCGGGTGATGTGGCAACGCTTCTGTCCGGCGGAGGAGATTATTTTAACGACAAACTCCTCTCAAAATACGATGTCAGGCAGAATACGGAGCTGATCGAAGAGTTTCCCATGGGGAGGATTACGGTCAATCATTCCTGAGACTGTGGAATATCCCTTGCAAAACAGAATAAAAAAAGGTAAAGTAGAAGTGATGTGGCAGCACATCCATCATGGGTTCGTAGCTCAGTTGGGAGAGCACCTGCTCCGCAAGCAGGGGGTCGGGAGTTCGAGTCTCCTCGGATCCATTTCAAGATCACAAAAAACGGGGTTACGGGGGGGAGCAATATGTATTATCAATTCACGGGTGACGTGGCGACGGAAGATGGCGAGAGCTTTATCAGGATTCCTTTTAACATATGGGAAGTTTGTGATACCCAGGGCGCTCTCAATATCAGAGCGACGGCAAACGGCAGCTTGTTTTCATGCGAGCTGACACCCTTGGGCAAGGGAATGTATCAGATCCCTGTCACGGGGCAGGTAAAAGAAGCACTGGGCCAAGGCACATCTCAGATCGATATCCGTTTCGAAATCTCAAACCGCAAAGCATATATCGGCGGCGACAGTCCGTATTCTTTTGAAAATCCGATCCGCAGGGTGGACAGCATGAAGCTGATCACGCAGCCGAATGACGGGTTGTGCGGACAGACCTGTATTGCCATGCTGGCAGGGGTCACGCTGGATGAAGCCTGTGAGATCATGCACTGTCGGGACTGGCAGGCCAGCATGGGCAAAATGGTGGATACCCTGGATTATCTGGGGCTGGCCCACGAGGATACCATTCATTATACCCGGGGAGAAGCGACAGAGCTTCCCAAATGTGCGATCCTGATGGAGAAAATGGGTCGTTACAGTCATTATCTGGTGATCTATGACGGAACCTACTTTGATCCCACGGAGGGGATACTGGATACGTTTGATCAGGCAAATCTGGTGGGATATCTGGAGATCCGTACATTTTGACAGAAAGATCATCGGGGGAAACTATGAAAAGAACGATCACACAGCGCACAATAACGGTATTTTTTCTGGCAACCGTTTTTTTGATGATCCTGATGCCGCAGGATGTCTGGGCAAAAAAGAAAAAGATCGACATCATTGTTTTTGCCGGACAGAGTAATATGATGGGCCACGGCGATGCTGAAAAAGCGCCTGCCCTTAAGAAAAATGCGGGCTACGCTTATCTGCCGGTGACGGGAAAAGGAAAGCTTTCCCCACTGACCGAGCCCTTCGGACGCGATGAGAGTGACGGTTATTTTATGAACTTCTATATGGGTGAAAACTATGCGACCGGCTCCATGGTCACGGCTTTTGTGAATGCCTATTATTCCCAGACCAAAACACCCGTGCTGGCGGTGCCGGCATCCATGCTGGGAACCGGCTCCCAGTCCTGGTCTTCACGGCGCTACAAGGGAGTGGTCAACCGTACAAAGGCGGCGAAGGCAGCGGCCAAAAAGGCAGGCTACTCGGTGCGCCATATCTATATGGTATGGCTGCAGGGAGAGAGCGATGCCACCGCCATGCAGCGTGAAGCAGACGGAACCAATGAGAGCGGCATGAACGCGGACGTCTATATCAAGAATGTAAAATCGATGTACAAAAAGATCAAAAAGCAGGCCAAGACCGAAAAATGCTTTGTGATCAGGATCCCATCCTACTACGGAGATATGAAAGATCCCTACGGCACCGGCTGGAATACATATTTTAAAAAGATCCAGAAGGCACAGACCAGGCTCTGCGACGAAAATCAGGATTTTGTGATGATCTATTCCAAGACGCCCTCTATGGGCGCGGGCTATATGCAGGAAGATCGTCTTCATATCACGCAGCAGGGACTGAACAGGATCGGGAATGCAGCCGGAAAAAATGCAGGTAAATATGCGAAGAAGAATTAAGGAGGAGTGACCATGGTGATCGATTATCAGCCCAGGGGAGTATGTTCCAAAAATATCAGGGTAGATGTGGAGGATGGCGTGATCCGCCGCGTGGAATTTACAGGCGGCTGCAATGGAAACACTCAGGGCGTTTCCCGTCTGGTGGAAGGAATGAAGGTGGAGGATGCCATAAGCAGGTTGTCCGGCATTGATTGCAATGGCAGAGGAACATCCTGTCCGGACCAGCTTGCACTTGCACTCAGGGAGGTGCTTTCAGCATGAAAAAGATCGTTCTGACAGGTGGCGGCACCGCAGGACATGTGACCCCGAATCTGGCGATCCTGCCCCGCCTTAGGGAATTGGGCTATGAGGTTTCTTATATCGGCTCTTACGAAGGGATCGAAAAGAGACTGATCGCAGATGTAGATGTGCCGTACTACGGTATTTCCACAGGCAAGCTGCGCAGGTATTTTGATCCCAAGAATTTCACCGATCCTTTTCGCGTTATGAAAGGATTCACCGAGGCCAGAAAGATATTAAAGCAGATCCGTCCGGATGTGATATTCAGCAAGGGCGGATTTGTCTCGGTTCCCGTTGTGCGGGCAGCGGCGACATTGAAGATACCGTGCATCATCCACGAATCCGATATGACACCGGGTCTTGCAAACAAACTGTGCATCCCCGTAGCGCACAAGGTCTGCTGCAATTTTCCGGAGACCTTGAAGCTTCTGCCGGAAGATAAAGCGGTTCTGACCGGTTCTCCGATCCGCAGCGAGCTGCGGCAGGGCAGCAGGGCAGCGGGACTGAAGCTCTGCGGTTTTGACATGACCAGACCCGTGATCCTGGTGATCGGCGGCAGTCAGGGCGCGGCCAATATCAATACGGCAGTCCGTGAAGCGCTGGATATTCTGTTGCAGGATTTTCAGATCGCGCATATCTGCGGCCCCGGCAAGATCGACAATGTTCTGTTGGTAAAACCGGGTTATAAACAGTTTGAATATGTGAAAGCGGAGCTCAAGGATCTTTTTGCCATGGCGGATGTGGTAGTCAGCCGCGCCGGCGCCAATGCGATCTGTGAGCTTTTGGCACTGCAAAAGCCCGGACTGCTGCTTCCTCTTGTGAACGGCAGCAGGGGAGACCAGATCCTGAATGCCCAGTCTTTTGAATCCCAGGGCTTTTCCATGGTTTTAAGTGAAAATGATATTACACCACAGCTTTTGACGGAAAAGATACACGAGCTGTATTTTTCGCGTCAGACCTTTATTGATAATATGGCGGGCAGTTCTCAGGGAAATGCCATTGACAGCATAGTTTCCCTGATCGAAGAGACCGCGGGTTTTGGAAAAGAGGAAGAGTAAAATGTACCAGGTTGATTTTGGCAGACCGGAAAAGATCCATTTTATCGGGATCGGCGGCATCAGTATGAGCGGACTGGCGCAGGTGTTGCTGCAGCGGGGCTTTACCGTCAGTGGTTCGGATGCCTCCGAAAGCGAGCTTGTCAAACGTCTCGCGCAGGAAGGAGCCAGGATCTACATCGGGCAAAGGGCATCTAACGTAGCCAAAGATCTGGATGCGGTTGTCTATACGGCGGCGATCAGTGAAGATAATCCCGAACTGATGCGGTGCAAAGAGCTGGGGCTGCCCATGCTGACCAGGGCAGAGCTTCTGGGTCAGCTGATGAAGAACTATGCCCTGCCCGTGGCAGTGGCGGGAACTCATGGCAAGACCACGACCACATCCATGCTTTCGGAGGTGCTGGTGGCAATGGGGACAGACCCCACCCTTTCCGTCGGCGGTATGCTAAAGAGCATCGGCGGCAATATCCGGCTCGGTAACGGTGAGATCTTTGTGACAGAGGCCTGCGAATATACCAACAGCTTCTTATCATTTTTCCCGCTGATCGATATCGTTCTGAATATCGATGCGGATCATTTGGACTTTTTTAAGGATATGGAACATATCCGCGCTTCCTTTAAGTCCTTTATGGAGCTGGTTCCCGAAGGAGGACTGGTATTGCTCCATGCAGGCGTGGCAGAGCCAAAAGAGCTGACGGAGCATGTCAGGGGAGAGGTTCTGACCTTTGGCATTGCCGAAGGGGAGGATACGCCGGATCTCTATGCCACGGATCTTACCTATGACGAAAACGGACATCCCGCCTTTGTTTGTCATGTAAAATATAAAACCCTTGAGGTACTTGAAAATGTGAAAGGAAGCATGCTGGATGCAGGCTCATTGACAGAGAAAGGTAAAGACCTCACCTTTCCCGTATCCCTGGGGGTTGTGGGAGAGCACAACGTATCCAACAGTCTTTCTGTCATTGCCACGGCGCTTTTGTTTGGCGGAAAACCGGAGGTGATCACCCGGGCTCTTGCGGGATTTACGGGAACGGACAGACGGTTTGAATACAAGGGACAGATCGGCGGCGTGACGATCATTGATGACTATGCCCACCATCCCACCGAGATCAGGGCTACTTTGAAGGCGGCTGAAAAATACCCGCACAAAGAGCTCCGTGTCGTATTCCAGCCCCATACCTATACGCGCACGCAGGCGCTGCTTCATGATTTTGCCGAGGCGCTTTCCTTTGCGGATGAGGTGATCCTGGCCGATATCTATGCAGCCAGAGAGAAGAATACCATCGGGATCAGCTCCCGTACCCTGCAGGCGGAACTGGAAAAACTGGGGGCTCCCTGCGTTTATTTCCCGACCTTTGATGAGATAGAAAATTATTTATTAAAAAAATGCAGTGGGGGAGATCTGTTGATAACTATGGGTGCCGGAGATGTCTATAAAATCGGCGAAAAGCTGCTGGGCAGATGAGGTTATCCACAATATCCACATTTTGAGGCGACATAAGACGGTCTTGGAATGTGGATTTTTTATGCTTAATTTTACGGGGAATGAGGGCGTTATCCACAATATCCACATTTTCCATAGTCGCCTGAAAGTGCCTGTTTTACTGGGTTTGCGGCAAATTTAACTGTTTCATTTTGAGATCCTTTGTGCTATACTCATACTTGCCTTTCGAAGGGAAAGTCCGGAAAACGGAAGGCAGGGGGGAAAAAATGAGCAGGCTGACGATCTACAAAGAGAATACTTCCGGTTCGGTGATGTTATCGAATCGTTTCATAGATGAATATCTTCCGATGGCCAATGACGCCCAGATCAAGGTATATCTGTACCTTCTTCGCATGGTGAGTGCCTCCGTGCCCACCAGCATCTCGGATATAGCCGACAAGTTTAATCATACCGAGCGCGATGTGATGCGGGCTCTTTCCTATTGGGAAAAGCTGGGGCTGATCCAGATCGAGTATGATGCCGAAGGCGAGATATGCGGTCTTTTGCTGCCGACAGATGATGAGCTGTCAGCCGTATCCGAAAAAGACAAAAGCCAAAAAGAGCAGAAGCGTGATGAGGGGCCACAGCCGGCGGGGGCCGTAAAGGAAGGCGCTCAGATCCTTTCCCTTCCTTTGGGGGAAAAAGAAAAAAAGACTTATACGAGAGATGAGCTCAAGGCCCTTCAGCAGCAGGAGGATTTTTCCCTTCTGCTGGTTGCCACGGAGACATATTTCGGTCGTCCTCTGACCAAGACCGATCTGCAGTCCCTGGCCTTTATCCATGAAGGACTGGGCTTTTCCACCGAACTGATGGAGTATCTGGTTGAATACTGCGTCGGTAGGAACCACAGGGAGATGCGGTATATCGAAAAGGTAGCGATCGCCTGGTCCCAGAGCGGGATCAAGACCGTGCGTCAGGCAAAGCTGAGAGCCAACAAATATGAAAAGATCGTTTACAGCGTGATGAACGCCCTCGGCCGCGGACAGAATGATGTGACGCAGACAGAGGCGGATTACATTCTGCGCTGGTATCATGAATTCGGTTTTTCCGAGGAAGTGATCCTGTATGCCTGCCAGAAATGTGTGCTGACCACGGAAAAAAACAGGATACGCTATACGGACGGCATACTGAAAAAATGGCATCAGCAGGGACTTAAGACAGTATCGCAGATCCAGAAGGCGGAAACCAGAAAAGAGTCTGCCACCGGTAACAGAGCAGCGGTATCAGGGCTGCCCCAGAATCAGTATATCAGACGTGACGTCGATTATGACAGTCTTGAGAAGGAGCTTTTGAAACGGCAATGAACGCAGATCGGATCTATCGTGAGATAGAACAGGAATACGATAACCGGCGAATGGAGAATCAGCGCATTTTGCAGCAGAGGATGTCTGAAGTATCGGACAGGATTCCCGCATACAGAGAGCTGTCCGAAAAGAGCCGCCGGGATGGGCTCAGGCTTTTGCAACGCAGACTGGAAAATGACGGATCTAAGCCGCCAGGGGAAGAGAAGGTTTCATTTTCAGCCCGGGAGATTATCCAAAAAAAGCAGGAGCTTTTAGTCCGGGGAGGTTATCCCAAAGATTATCTGGATCCCTTATATTCCTGCAGGGACTGTGAAGATACCGGCTTTTTGCGCGATGCATACGGAGCAAGGCGGATCCGGTGCCACTGCTACCGGAAAAGAGTGACGGAAAAGCTGGGAGAGGCATACGGAAAGGCATCCGGCCTTTTTGATCTGATCAAAACAGAGAATTTCGACAATCTTTCGGACAGATTCTATGAAGGAGAGGATCTGGCAAATTTCAGGCGGGCGGAGCAGCTTTGTCGGGAATTTGTGTCAAATAACGGGGAAGACTATCATAATTTTCTGTTTTATGGTAATATAGGAACCGGCAAGTCGTTTTTATCTGTCTGTATGGCAGCGGAGCTTTTGAAGCAGGGCAAAGAGGTGTTATACTTTTCTGCCGTTTCTTTTTTTGAAAAGCTGGCCGCCCTGCAGTTTTCGGAGGGCTACAGGAGCAGAGATGAACTGACGGACTTCCGGGAGGAAGTGTATAGCTGCGATATGCTGATATTGGATGATTTGGGGACCGAAAGAGTGAATCAGTTTGTTTTATCCGAACTTTTTTCACTGGTCAACGAAAGGCTCAAAAGAGCCGGATCAACAGTGATCTCCACCAATCTGACGCTGCAGAATCTCTCCGACACATACACGGAGCGGGTGGTCTCCCGCATCACCAGCGGATATACGCTTTGCAAGCTGACCGGCAGGGATATCCGGTTGGAAAAGTTGCGGATACAGAATCACGGAAACACCCAATAGAAAGGAAAATTCTCATGTCTGAACGCGAAGAATTGCGTAACCTGGAAACCATTCCCGTGGGAAGTCTCGGGATCATACCGATGGAAAGCTGTATGGCTCTCGGGGAAAAGATCAACGGATATCTGGTCAAATGGCGCACCACCCGTGAAAATGAACACAAAAATTCCCTTGCTTTCAAGGGCTATATGCGGGATTCCTATCTGTTAAAAGCAAAAGTACCGCGTTTCGGAAGCGGCGAAGCCAAAGGTGAGATATTGGAATCCGTCAGAGGCTATGATCTGTATCTGCTCGTGGATGTGGCCAATTATGCCATGACCTATTCCCTTTGCGGACATGAGAACCATATGTCTCCGGATGATCATTTTCAGGATCTGAAGCGCATCATCGCGGCAGTAGGCGGTAAAGCCCGCCGGATCACCGTGATCATGCCTTTTCTCTATGAAAGCCGTCAGCACAAGCGTACCGCACGGGAGTCACTGGACTGTGCCATTGCTCTGCAGGAGCTGGTAGCCATGGGTGTGGACAACATCATCACCTTTGATGCCCATGATCCCCGTGTACAGAATGCGATTCCCTTAAACGGCTTTGAAACGGTACAGCCCACCTATCAGTTTATCAAGGGTTTACTGCACAACGTTCCCGATCTGACCATCGATACCGGTCATATGATGATCATCAGTCCGGATGAAGGCGGTATGGGCAGAGCCATTTACATGGCCAACGTGCTGGGTCTGGATATGGGTATGTTCTACAAGCGCAGGGATTATACCACCATCGTGAATGGACGCAATCCCATCATTGCCCATGAGTTTCTGGGTTCCAGCGTGGAGGGCAAGGACTGCGTGGTCATTGATGATATGATCTCCTCCGGAGAGAGTGTTCTGGAGGTGGCAGCAGAGCTTAAAAAGAGAAAAGCAAGACGCGTCTTTATCTGTGCTACCTTTGGTCTGTTTACCGGCGGGCTGGAGCGGTTTGACAAGGCCTGCGAAGAGGGTCTGATCAGCAAGCTTCTGACAACCAACCTGATCTATCAGACGCCGGAGCTGCTTTCGCGTGATTACTATATTAACTGCGACCTTAGCAAATATATCGCATATATCATCGATACACTCAATCACGACGCATCTATTTCCGATCTGCTCAATCCTTCCGACAGGATACAGGCGATTCTGCAGAAATACAGAAACGGAGAACTTTCTGAAGACGAAGACAGGAGTTGACCGGATGAGGAGCCTCTGCACATTTCACTGCGGAGGCTTCCCGTGTCTTGACCCCGATATCACAGTATGAAAGAAAAAAGAGTATCCCAAAAAAAGAATACCATCTGGCGGCGGATTCGTCTGTTTTTGTACAGGATGATCTCGGTGGATGTTGTTGGTGAAAAGGTCAATCAGACCTACGATGTGATCTCCACATCGGCTCTGATCCTGAATCTCATTGTGACCTTTGCCAATACCTATGACAGCCTGTCGGTCAGGTACGGTGAAGCGTTTCGGTGCATCGAATCGGTGACAGTCTTTCTGTTTGCCCTTGATTATGTGCTCAGGCTTCTGACGGCACATTACATATATCCGAAGCTTTCCGAGGGCAGGGCAGTGGGAAAATATATGCTTTCCTTTACCGGCATCGTTGATCTTCTGTCTTTTCTTCCCCACTATCTGCCCGTATTTTTTCCGGCGGGAGCGACCGTCTTTCGGATGTTCCGCGTGGTCAGGATCCTCAGACTTTTCAGGATCAACGCCTATTATGATTCGCTCAATGTCATCACCGAGGTAATCGTCAGCAAAAAGCAGCAGCTTTTGTCCTCGGTGTTCATCATTGTCATTCTGATGATGGGATCTTCTTTGTGTATGTATTCTGTGGAACATGCTGCGCAGCCGGAGGTGTTTTCCAATGCCTTTTCCGGAATCTGGTGGTCGGCCTCCACTTTGCTGACAGTCGGTTACGGTGACATTTATCCTATCACGACCATGGGCAAATTTCTGGGGATTATCATATCCTTTCTGGGGGTAGGCATGGTGGCCATTCCCACAGGTATTATTTCCGCCGGTTTTGTGGAGCAGTATTCGCTGCTCAAGAAAAGCGGAGAGCGGATCCATAATGAGGATATTCACTTTGTCAGGATACAGCTTCAAAAAAGAGACAGCTGGGCCGGCCATGATATCGGACAGCTGTCTCTTCCCAAAGGACTGATGATCGTACTTGTGATACGGGGACAGAAGTATCTGATCCCGCGGGCAGATCTGACGCTTTCGGCAGGCGATATCCTTGTCGTGGGAGCCGAGGCTGCCAAAAAGGCAGGACAGGTACTGAATATGAAAGAGGTTGTGCTGACCCGCGAGCATCCCTGGGTGGGAGAAAGGATCCGCGAGCTGGATCTTTCCGGTCAGACCCTCATTGTTATGATCAAACGCGGCGGCAGAACAATTCTGCCTGACGGCAATATCACGCTGATGGAGCAGGATCGGGTATATCTCTATTCCAAAAAGCGCGCCTACATGGCAGCGGAAGACTACCAATACTGAATCGACATCATTCATTGCAGAAGGGAAACCATAGGAAATGGCAGATAAAGTCTATATTACAGGACATAAAAATCCGGATCTGGACAGCATATGCAGTGCATACGGATATGCACAGCTGATGAATCTGCAGGATCGGGAGCATACCTATGTGCCGGTCAGATGCGGGCACCTGTCGGAGAGCACCAGAAGCATTCTGGAGCAGCTGGACATTGAGATTCCGGCATATAAACGGGATGTGTATCCCAAGGTCAGGGATGTGATGATTACAAAGACCCACGGCATCGAGGCGGATGATCCGTTGACACAGGTGGCCAGGATGTATGAGTCAAATAACCCCAGTGCCATTCCTGTTTTTGAAAAGGGAGAGTTTTACGGGCTGCTTACGGTGGATGACATTACGGGCTGGACGATGCGTGAACTGTCCCGCGATAACAAGATCACATCCATTCCCAAAGTCAGAGAGATCATGACGCCGCAGGATACAGTGGTTGAGGCGGACGATCTGTTTGATGAAGCCAGGAGCCTGCTGCAGATCTCCAGCAAACGGGGGCTGGCGGTTTTTGAAGACGGCAAATATGCCGGCTATGTGACCAGACGCTGTTTTTTGAAGACGCCGAAAAACAATGTGATACTGGTGGATCACAATGAACCCGGGCAGAGCATACAGGGGATCGAGACCGCCAATATTGTGGGCATCGTGGACCACCACAGACTGGACGCCATCAAGACCGACCAGCCCATTTTTATCTGCGCTGAGCCCCTCGGGAGTACCTGTACCATTATTTACCAGCAATATATCAGAAACAACCGCACGCCTGATCCGTTGACGGCCAAAGTGCTGCTGACCGGTCTGATCTCGGATACCCTGATCCTCAAGAGCCCCACCACCACGGGAGATGATGCGGTGGCGGCTCATGTACTGGCCTCCATCTGCCGCGTTGATGTGCAGGAGTATGGTCTGTCCATGTTCACCAGGTTGGATGGTCTGAAAGACAGGGAGCCCAAAACAGCGATCCTGTCCGATTTCAAGACATATCATGAAAACGGAGTCAGCTTCGGAATCGGTCAGTGTGAAGTGACCACCCTTGATGACCTTCGTGATTATGCCGGGGAATACGGGGCAGCTCTTGAAGAGGTAAGAGTCATGCAGGGACTCGGCTGGGCCGTTCTGATGGTGACGGATGTGATCCATGAACACAGTGCGCTGATCTGTACGCGGTACCGCAGTAACAGACACCTGCCTTATACGCCCATGGGTGAGGGATTGTTCGATATGCCTCATGTCATGAGCCGCAAGAAACAGCTTCTGCCGGAGATCATCCATGCTGTGGGACTGTTTGAGCAGTAGGAAAGGATAAACGAAATGCTGTTACTGAGCACAGATTTACAACAAAGCACAGAGAAATTACAGGAAATGGCGGAGTCCGTCACGGGAGTGGTGGAAGAAGCCGTTCCGAAGGATGTGACCAGACAGATCAGTGTGTTCGAGGCTTATCTGAATCAGCTGCCGGAAAAGGCATTGGGACTCGGAATCAGGATTTTCCTTGCATTTGTCACGTTGTTTGTGGGAATACAGGTGATCAGGCTGCTGCGAAGGATTCTGAAAAAATCCCTGGAAAGAGGAAATGCCGATACCGGAGTGATCCAGTTTCTGGATTCCCTGGTCAAGACATTTCTGATGATCCTGCTGGTCTTTATGATCGCTGTCAATTTCGGAGTGGATGCTGCCAGTATCGTGGCTATTCTGGGCTCCATGGGCGTTGCCATCAGTTTGGCGCTGCAGGGTTCTTTAGCCAACTTTGCGGGAGGCGTGCTGATCCTTTTGTTAAAGCCCTTCAAAGTAGGCGATTATATCAAGGAAAACAGCCACGGAAACGAAGGTACCGTAACGGAGATCCGGCTTTTTTATACGAAGCTTCTGACCATTGAAAAGCATGTGGTGGTGGTGCCAAACGGAGCGCTGGCCAACACCTCACTGATCAATTATACCGAAACGCCGATCAGACGCCTGGACATGAGCGTGGGGATTTCCTACCGCGCCGATCTGAAACATGCCAAGGAAGTGGCGCTGCAGGTATTTCGTAATGACAGCTATGTGGTGCAGGAGGAGCCTGTCTGGGTTTATGTCAGTCAGCTTGGCGACTCTGCTGTTGAACTGTCCATGTATTGTTTTGTCAGGTGTGAGGATTACGTTTCCGCCAAAAACACCCTGCTCGAAAAGATCAAACTGGCGTTTGATGAAAACGGGGTCGAGATTCCCTTTCCGCAGATGGATGTGCATCTGGTGAAACAGGGAGAGTGACCCTTACGAAGAGGAGTCTTTGGACTTGTGAAAGTGCTCATAGATCTGTTTTGCGCATTGCGGTGTGATCTCCGGTATCTCAGCCAGCTCTTCCTGCGAGGCCAGACGGATGGCTTCGAGGGAATCGAAATGGCGCATAAGCGCCTTTCTGCGGGCCGGTCCCACACCCTTGATCTCATCCAGTACGGATCTGACGGATGTTTTCCCGCGCAGGGATCTGTGGTATTCGATGGCAAAGCGGTGGGCTTCATCCTGAATCCTGGTGACCAGCTTGAACCCTTCACTGTGCGTATCTATGGGTAATTCCACATTATTAAAGTAAAGTCCCCTGGTTCTGTGATGATCATCCTTGACCATACCGCAGACAGGGATCGATAATCCCAATTCATCCAGAACCTCCAGGCAGATATTCACCTGGCCTCTGCCGCCGTCCATCAACAACAGATCCGGAAATCTGGTAAAGCTGCCGTAGGCAGTGTCCGAGTCCTTTGCAGAGCGTTGTTTTTTTTCTTCCAGGCCATGGGTAAAACGACGGGTCAGCACTTCTTTCATACTGGCATAGTCGTTCGGTCCTTCCACACTTTTGATCCTGAATTTGCGATAATCACTGCGGTGAGGTTTTCCGTCTTCAAATACCACCATGGAGCCCACGGATTCATATCCGCTGGTATTGGAGATATCATAGGCTTCCATCCGGTGGATCCCTTCCAGACCGATGAGCTCTTCAATCTGGCGTACTGCGCCGATGGTGCGCTCCTGTTCCCGTCTGATCCGCTCCTGATCCTGAGACAATACCAGATTTGCATTCCGTAGTGCCAGTTCCACGAGGCGTTCCTTCTGACCGATCCTGGGCACTGCAAAATACACCCTGCTGCCCTTGCGCTCCGAGAGCCATTTTTCCATCAGGGGTACGTCTTCGATCTCATGTGACAGAAGCACGGTCCTTGGCAGATATGGCGTTCCCGCATAATACTGCTTGACAAAGCTGGACAGCGCTTCCTCGTTACTCTCGTCTTCGGCATTTTTCATATAATAATGCTCTCTGCCGATGAGCTTGCCGTCCCGCACAAAAAAGACCTGTACCACCATCGCCCTTTCATCCCTGGCCAGAGCGATCACATCCTTGTCTTCACCGCCGAAATCCGTGATCTTCTGTTTTTGCGCCACGGACTTTACGCTCGCGAGCAGATCACGCCAGCGGATCGCCGCTTCAAAATCCATGGCATCGGAAGCCGCCTGCATATTTTTCTCAAGCTCTTTCAGGATGGGATCATAATTTCCGCCAAGAAAATCGAGAGCTTTTTTGACATTTTCATTGTAGGCTTCCCGGGAGATCAGACCGGCGCAGGGCGCATCACACTGATGCATATGATGGTTCAGGCAGGGTCTTTCGTCCGAAGGGATCCTGCGGGAGCAGGTGCGGATCCTGTAGAGTTTGGTGAGAAGTTCAATGGTGTCTTTGACGGCACCCGCACTGGTAAAGGGACCGAAATATCTGGACTTATCCTTATTCATGGTTCTGGAAAAAAGCACCCTGGGATAGGATTCTCCAAGCGTGACTTTGATATAAGGGTAGGTCTTGTCGTCTTTTAAAAGGGTGTTGTATTTGGGGCGGTGCTCTTTGATGAGATTGTTCTCCAGCACCAGGGCTTCCAGTTCGGAATCTGTAAGAATATACTCAAAATGATCGATCAGGGAGACCATTTTTTGGATCTTGGCGGTCTTTTTGGTGCTCTCCCTGAAATAAGAATGGACGCGGCGGTTGAGATTGATCGCCTTGCCAACGTAAATGATGGCATCCGCCGCGTCATGCATGATATAAACTCCCGGAGAATCGGGCAGTTTTTTCAGTTCTTCTTCAATATCAAAGCCGTTTGTCATTCGTCATCATCACCGGGCTCCAACTGATCTGTCAGTCTGTCCAGAAAATTGTTACCGGCGCTTTTTTCCTGATCCGCATTTTTCTGCTTCTGCTTTTCGCTGTTCTGATCCTGCCCTTCTTTTTGCGGCGCGGGAGAGATTTTGTACTCCTGCGTGCTGGTGGCCTTCACCGATTTATCATCCACCACGGCTTCAAAGCTGTGGGCGCTCTCACTGGTCAGGGGTTTCTCCGGTTTATGGTTCTGATAGACCTGATTAAGATCGATCTCTTCTTCTGCATCTGCCGAAGACGCAGGATTTGTTTCCGGCCCGACCGGTGCGTTTTTCGGATCTTCTTTGTTGCCGGAGGGGTCATTGTCATCCTTCTTGGGCTCGGGCAGTCCCTTCTCCTTGCGGTAGATCTTCATGAACTCCTTGCCGGTAATGGTCTCCTGCTTGATGAGTTTGGAAGCGATCTTGTCAAGGATCTTGCGGTTTTCCTTGAGCATCTTCTTGGCTTCTTTATAGCATTCCTTCAGGATCTGCTTGACCTCTTCGTCGATCTCGGCGGCTGTTACATCGGCACAGTTCAGTGCCATCCGCTGGTCCAGATAGCGGCTTTCCATTGATTCGAGAGCCATCAGACCGAATTTCTTGCTCATTCCATAGGTGGTCACCATGGATCTGGCGAGCTTGGTAGCCCGTTCAATATCGTTGGATGCACCTGTGGTCACTGTATCAAAAACAATATCTTCGGCCGCGCGTCCACCCAGAAGACCTACGATCATATCATGAAGCTCTGCCTGGGAATTTAGGTATTTCTCCTCCTCGGGTACCTGCATGACATAGCCCAGGGCGCCCATGGTACGCGGCACGATGGTGATCTTCTGAACGGGCTCCGAGTTTTTCTGAAGTGCTGCGATCAGAGCATGACCGACCTCATGATAAGATACGATCCGCCTTTCCTCCTTGCTCATGATGCGGTCCTTCTTTTCCTTGCCGACCAGAACCACCTCGACCGCATCGAACAGATCCTTCTGACATACGGCCTTTCTGCCTGCCTTGACGGCATTGATGGCTGCTTCGTTGATCATATTGGCCAGATCGGAACCCACGGCGCCGCTGGTGGCAAGGGCGATCTCCTCCAGATCCACGCTCTCATCCATATGAACATCCTTGGCATGCACCTTGAGGATATCCACGCGTCCCTTAAGATCCGGCTTGTCCACGATGATCCGCCGGTCAAAGCGTCCCGGTCTGAGCAGCGCCTTGTCCAGGATCTCCGGCCTGTTGGTGGCGCCCAGGATCAGGATACCCTTGGAGGAATCAAAACCGTCCATTTCGGACAGAAGCTGGTTCAGGGTCTGTTCCCGCTCCTCATTGCCGCCGCCGTATTTGGAATCGCGGCTGCGACCGATGGCATCGATCTCGTCGATAAAAATGATACAGGGGGCATTTTTGTTGGCCTCACGAAACAGGTCACGGACACGGGATGCGCCCACGCCTACATATAGCTCGATAAAATCCGAACCGGCCAGAGAGAAGAAGGGAACATGCGCCTCTCCCGCCACAGCCTTTGCAAGCAGTGTTTTACCGGTACCGGGAGGTCCCACCAGAAGGGCTCCCTTGGGGAGTTTCGCACCAATCCTGGTATATTTGCCGGGATTATGCAAAAAGTCCACAACCTCCTGCAGAGATTCTTTTGCTTCATCCTCGCCGGCCACATCCTTGAAAGTGACGCCGGTCTCTTTCTGCACATACACCTTGGCCGTGGATTTGCCCACACCCATAAATCCGCCGCTGCCGCCGCCCATCTTGCGGATGGCAAAGGACAGGATCAGCCATACCAGAAGAATCGGCAGGATGTAGGTCAGCAAAAAGGAAAGGATCAGCTCCGAACTGTTGGGGATCTTCTGTTTGTAGCTGACGCCGTATTTGTTCAGAAAAGATGGCAGCTGGTAGTCATCCACCACACCGGTATAATAGGTAACTGCGCTCTGCCGCTGGGAGGAACCGTACATATACTGGAGGATTCCGGTGGGGTCATTATCGGCGTTTTCTTTTTCCGTCTTGGGGATGATATCGATCTCCGAAGAGGTGATCACGACCCGCTCCACTTTGCCCTCTTTGACCATGTTCAGGAATTCGTCATAGGGGATCTCCCGGCTGGAATCCCCTCCGATGGAGCGCATCAGAAAGCTCATTGCCATCAATGTGATGAGCGCGGCGATCAGCAGCAGAAAAAAACTCTGCCTGCCGGGTGAGCCGTTGCCGTTATTGTTGCCACGGCCGTTGCCGTTATTGTTGCCGTGGCCGTTTCCCTGCCCGGATTCATTGCCCTGATAATTTTCGTTGTCCATATAGACCTCTCTTTTTAAACGGTATTAACAAGAAACATTATAGTGAGGAAAAGAGCGAAAAGCAACCGATTTTCTGTGAAAAAAGTGTTACAAAAAAACCTCCCGCGAAAAATGCGGGAAGTTTAGTATTCATCCAGAAAATGATGGCGTATGCCGCCCTTCTTGTATTCTATGACCGTATCCACGTTCACGTTTTCCACACTTCGGAAAATGTTGGATTCCACAAAGGGGTTGGATTTTTTGAGCTGAGCGATGAGTTTTTTGGTCTCAAGCCGCTTGGAAGAGGTCGTACCGTCTTCATGGCAGGTGGTGCAGGTGTCCGTAAAATGACAGGCACACTGGAGAAAATGCAGCTCATTGTAATCCCGCCAGGCGCAGATATCGCTTTCCCTGATCAGATACAGAGGCCTGATCAGCTCCATCCCCTCGAAGTTGGTGCTGTGGAGTTTGGGCATCATGGTCTGGATCTGTGCCCCGTGTATCATTCCCATCAAGATGGTCTCGATCACGTCATCATAATGATGTCCGAGGGCAATTTTATTGCAGCCCAGTTCCCTGGCCCGGCTGTAGAGGTATCCCCGTCTCATTCTGGCACACAGATAGCAGGGGTTTTTCTCGACCGTATCCACGGCGTCAAAGATGGTGCTTTCAAATATGGTAATGGGGATGCCCAAAGCCTCGGCATTGCTGATGATCAGCGACCGGTTCTCGGCATTGTAGCCCGGGTCCATCACCAGAAAGGTCAGATCGAAATTCATTTTCCGGTGGCGCCTGATCTCCTGAAAGAGCTTGGCCATCAGCATGGAGTCCTTGCCGCCCGAGATGCAGACCGCGATGTGATCGCCCTCGCTGATCAGCTCATATGTTCTGCAGGCTTTGGCAAAGGGAGAGAAAAGCTGTTTATGGAATTTTTTCTGGATGCTCTTTTCCGCTTTCTCCTTTTTAGCCTCTTTTACGGCGCTGTCGGACATAGATGCCCTGATATAACCGACATATCCTTCGGCGAGGCTGTAACAGTCCCTTCCCGAAAAAGGCGGGAGAGTATCATAAAGGTCTCTTGATCTGCGACCTATCTCACAATAAAAGATCACCTTCTTATCAGCCGGAATATGGTCGAGACTGCCCGGGGACTTAAGATCCTCCTCGGGGATATTCACGGCGCCGGGGATCATGCCGTATGAGGTGAGTCCCTCGTCCCTGATGTCCACCAGCACATAGGAATCTGCCGGAAGGTTATGCAGTTGGTCGTATGTCAGTTCCTTCATGATTACGGGATTCTTTCGCCTGCATGGTTGAAATGCTGTATCGGTTTTTGTGAAACGGCTTGTGCAAATTGCGCACATACCTGATTTACGATATGACCTGTTGACCCCAACATCATACCATACCGGATATACCTGCGCAAGCAGGAAAAACCTGTGCGGGCGGATAAAAAGGAAATTCAATGGTTGATTTTTGTTACGTAAATGTTACAATAGACGCTGTGAGCATATAAGAGAAAAGAAGAAAAGTAAGAGGAGAAAATGATGGAAAAAATGCAAAAAAAAGGAAAAGCCGTAAAGCATCTTCTGAGTGGACTTGCCGGGCTTATGATGATCCTGATGATGATGGGATGCGGGCAGATGACACCGGAAAAGGTTCTTGCCAGGGCAACTGCCAAGAGCATTTCCAAGGAAGCGGGGGACTTTCGTTCCGATATGACCCTGAATATGGATATGCAGGTTGCTTCGCAGAAGATCTCGATGGATATGAATGCTGTATCGGAACAGACAGCGGACCCCCAGAACATTCATGTGAATGCTTCGCTTGATATGGGCAGATACGGCAAAGAGAACACGGAGATGTACATCCTGTCGGAGGATGAGCGGTATGTCGCTTATCTCAATGACGGCAGCAAATGGACCAAGCTGTATATGGATGCAGAGCAGAGGAAATCCAAGCTGGATGAGCTGAACGGTTTTATCAATGAAGGATTCACGAATTATGTATCAGGGCTTGTGAATCTGACCATGACGGAAGAGGAGATGGAAGGGAAAACCGCATACAGGATCGATTCCACGGTAACGGCTGATGCCATAGCCGATGCCATGAAGGAATCCATGGAGAGCCTGGGCATTGATGCCGACAAGGTGGATATCAGTAAACTGGGCAGTGTCGGCTATACCGTCTGGGTCGACAAAAAGACCTACCTTCCCATCCGGCTGGATATGGACATGACAGAGCTGATGAGTGCCGTGATGGAAGAGGCCGTCAAGGGAAGTTCATCCCAGGGACAGGTCAAGGTCACGGAGATGGTGTTGAGCGTCAAGTATTATGATTTTGGACAGGTGGGCACGATCGAACCATCCGAAGAAGCAGCTTCCGCAAGGATGCAGTGATATCAGGGACAAAGGTCCGTATAAAAGGTTGATGACAATCCGGTCATAAGGAGGCATGTATGGCGAGTATCAGTCTGAGCAGGGTGATTGAAAAATTCAAATTGGAAAATGCAACCCCCGAGATCAATATTAAGGGAATCAAAGTTACACAGCCCGATATCAACAGACCGGCACTGCAGCTGGCGGGATATTTTGAGCACTATGAGGCAACCCGTGTACAGATCATTGGATTCGTGGAGTATACCTACATGAACGGTTTGCCCCAGGATCGCAAGGAAGAGATATTTGAACGTCTCTTATCCAATCCGATCCCGGTCATTATCTTCTGCCGTGAACTGCAGCCGGACCCTTTGTTCCGTGAAAAAGCCGTTGAGCACGGCATCCCGCTTCTGGTGACCAAAAAAGCCACCTCTGCTTTTACGGCCGAGATCATCAGGTGGCTGAATGTCAAGCTGGCTCCCTGTATCTCGGTGCATGGCGTACTCGTGGATGTATACGGCGAGGGCGTTTTGATCACGGGCGAGAGCGGTATCGGTAAGTCCGAGGCTGCGCTGGAGCTTATCAAGCGGGGACACCGTCTGGTAACGGATGACGTGGTGGAGATCCGCAAGGTCAGTGATGACACCCTGATCGGGTCTGCCCCCAGTGTGACCAAACACTTTATAGAGCTGCGCGGTATCGGTATTGTGGATGTCAAGACCCTGTTCGGTGTCCAGGCTGTCAAGGATACCAGCAACATCGATCTGGTTATCCGTATCGAAGACTGGAGCAAGGACAAGGAATACGACAGGCTGGGTCTGGAGGAGGAATATGTGGATTATCTGGGGAATAAAGTGGCGTCTCATACGATCCCGATCCGTCCCGGCAGAAACCTGGCACTGATCTGTGAATCGGCAGCGGTCAACCACCGTCAGAAAAAGATGGGTTATAATGCTGCACAGGAGCTTTACAAGAGAGTACAGGAAGGCCTGGCAAAAGGCAGAGATGAGGACGACGAATAAAAACCGGGAAAAGAGAGGTAACGGACAATGGCGGATTATGTATTCGGAGTAGACGTAGGCGGAACCACCATCAAGATGGGACTGTTTGATACGCAGGGGACGGTTATTGACAAGTGGGAGATTCCAACCAGAACGGAAAACGGCGGAGAGAATGTGCTGCCTGATATTGCCGGGGCGGTGGATGCAAAATGCAGGGAAAAGTCCATCGGCAAAGATGCGGTAGCCGGTATCGGCATCGGTGTTCCCGGACCCGTGGATTCCAGAGGCGTCGTACATAAATGCGTGAATCTGAACTGGGGCGTGTTCAATCTGAATGAAAAACTCTCCGGCATGACGGGA
>CAJOOZ010000053.1 GCA_905236705.1 uncultured Lachnospiraceae bacterium
AGAAACAGTGCCATAGCAAACCGCCAGTACCGCAGAAACAGTGCCATAAGTGCCATAAGAACTGTCCCCCGGCATACTCCGGTCAGAACAGCCTGCCGAGGGCGATCATTGCCGCAAGATAAAGCAGCAGCAGGATATATGCCATCGTGTCTCTCCTATGATATCTCAGGGGTTTCATCTTGGTCCTGCCCTCGCCCCCCTGATAGCATCTTGCCTCCATCGCCATGGCCAGATCATTGGCTCTTCTGAATGCCGAAATAAACAGGGGCACCAGCAGCGGGACCATGGCTTTGATCCTCTTTATGAGATTTCCCGTTTCAAAATCAGCTCCCCTGGCCATCTGCGCTTTCATGATCTTGTCTGTCTCCTCCAACAGGATCGGGATAAAACGAAGCGCGATGGACATCATCATTGCCACCTCGTGCACAGGCAACCTGAGTTTGGTAAGCGGCCAAAGCAGTCTCTCCATTGCATCGGTCAATTGGGTGGGCGTAGTGGTCAGTGTCATCAAAGATGACGAGATGATCAGCATCACAAGTCTGACCGCCATATAGATCGCTGCGATAAGTCCTTCCCGTGTCAGCTTCAATATGCCATAGGAAAAGATCACCTCGCCGGGTGTTAAAAACATGTTGAAAAAAGCCGTCACCAGCATCAGTATCATGATCGCCCGAAGCCCCCTGACAATATACGAAAACGGGACTTTGGAAAGGACTACGCAAACAGCCAGAAATACGGCTGCCAACAAGAACGGGACCGGTTCTTTATATAAAAACAACGAAATGATATATATGATTGTCCCTACAAGCTTATCCCTCGGATCCAGTCTGTGCAGGATCGAATCCGTCTGGTAATACTGCCCTATGGTGATATCTCGGATCATAATGTTACCTATTACTTTTGCTCTATCTTTATTGCTACCTTATATCTATTGTTATGCTGTTGGGTCAAAGCGCTCTCAATATCGCTTCGGCCGCTTCGGGTATGGTCGTGATCCCCTCCGGCAGATCCAGTCCCTTTTTCTGAAGATCCCTGCAGATATAGGTGACTTCCGGCGCCGCCAGTCCCGCATCCTCCAGCTCCTGAATATGGGTAAAAACCTCCTGCGGTTTTCCGTCCAGCATAACCGAGCCATGATCCATCACGATGATGCGCTGTACATAATTTGCCACATCCTCCATACTGTGAGAGACCAGGATCACCGTCATCTTGCTCTCCTGTTGCATCTTCCGAATCAGATCCAGGATCTCGTCCCTCCCCTTTGGATCCAGCCCTGCCGTTGGCTCGTCCAGTATCATGACTTCCGGCTTCATGGCCAACACGCCGGCAATGGCCACTCTTCTTTTCTGTCCCCCCGACAGATCAAAAGGAGAGACATAGAAGGAATCATCGGGAAAGCCCACTTTTTTCAGGGCATCATAGGCTCTGAGCTCCACTTCCTTCTGATCCAGTCCCAGATTTTTGGGGCCATAGCAGACATCCGTAAAAACATCCGCCTCAAACAGTTGGTGCTCGGGATATTGAAAGACCAACCCTACACGGCTGCGGAGCTTTTTTTTGTCATAATCCTTTTCAAAGATATCCTCGCCGCCCACATACACAGTACCCTCCGTGGGTTCCAGCAGACCGTTAAGATGCTGGATCAGAGAAGACTTGCCTGAGCCGGTGTGTCCGATCAGTCCCACAAACTGCCCGTCCGGAATCTGCAGGTTCACATCCGAAAGAGCCTTGACTGCCATTGCCGTTCCGGTTTCATATTCATGACTCAGATGATCTATAATGATTGACATACTTACCTTTTGTTCCTCATGATATTTTCCAATGCATCGACCAGTTCCTGTCTCGTCAGGATCCCATCCGGCAGAGGAACCCCCGCTTTCTGCAGCTCATGCGCCAGCAGTGTAACCTGCGGAAGCGTAAGCCTCAGCTCCAGAAGCTTATCAACCTGAGAGAATACCTCCCTGGGCGTCCCCTCCAGCTCCACCTTTCCATGGTCCATCACGTAGACCCTGTCCGCATAGATCACTTCTTCCATGTAATGTGTGATCAGGATTACCGTGATCCCCTCAACATCATTCAGCGCTCTAGCAGCGCGTATCACTTCTTTTCTTCCGCCGGGATCCAGCATGGCTGTTGGCTCATCCAGTACAATGCACTTCGGATGCATAGCCAGCACCCCTGCAATGGAGACTCTCTGTTTTTGTCCGCCGGAAAGTCTGTTGGGCGACTTTTTTCGGTATTCATACATCCCCACGGCTTTCAGACTCTCTTCCACCCGCTCCCAGATCTGCTCTGTGGGCACTCCCAGGTTCTCGGGGCCAAAGCCCACATCTTCTTCCACCACCTGGGCTATGATCTGGTTATCCGGATTCTGAAATACCATACCCGTCGTCTGTCTGATCTGCATCAGTTTTTCATCATCGGTTGTATCCATCCCGTTGACCCAGACCGTACCCTCTGAAGGATAAAGGATCGCATTCAGATGCTTGGCCAGAGTGGATTTGCCGGAGCCGTTGTGACCAAGTATCGCAATAAAATCCCCCTGCTTCACATGAAGATCCACATGATCCACCGCCGTTGTGATGCCGGTCACGTTACCCTCCTCATCACGACGGAAATATTCATATACAGCATTTTTGATATCGATCATATTCATGTCTTTGTCCACACCGTTTTCCGTTCTCTCTGTCAGATTATACCACACCTCCAAATCAAAAGAAACACCATAAATCACGCCGTGTTGTATTGCGATTCGGACGCTGTGAGGCTATAATAATGACCATGAAAAAATACATTCCCGTTGCCATTCTGATACTGATCCTTATCCTGATCCTGCTGCTGGTGTGCATGCTGCTTTTGCCAGCTCTGGTGCCCGAAACAGGCAGGGAGCAACCGGTGCCTGCCGAGGCCGGCGATGCTGCTGCTGTCTCACCCCGCACGCAGGTGAGTATCACTCAAAACGCCTCCGCAGATGAGGGCTTAGCCAATGCGAACGCAGACACCGCTAAAGATTCGGATGAGGTAATCGCCAATGCGAATGCGGACACCGCTAAAGATTCGGATGAGGTAATCGCCAATGCGAACGCGGACTCCGCTAGAAATCCGGATGAGGGCATAAGCGACCTCCCCGACAATCCGGAAAGGGTCTTCTATCGGGAGGGCTTCAGCAGCGAACCGCTGACAGAGGAGATCAAAGAAAAGATCAACGGCGTATCCTACCATGAGAATGACACCATTACCTATGATGATTTAAGCCTGCTCCGGATTTTGTATTATGATTTTGAGGGGACTGTTCAGAGGGGCGAGATGATCTGCAATCAAACCATCTCGGATGATCTGCTGAAGATTTTTGCGACGCTGTATGATGAGCAGTACCAGTTGGAAAAGATCCGGCTGATCGATGAATATGGAGGCGATGATGATCTCTCCTGCGCCGACAACAACACTTCCTGTTTTAACTATCGCGTTGTTGCAGGCTCTACTCATCTCTCCAACCACGCCAAAGGACTGGCGGTTGATATCAACCCGTTTTACAATCCCTATATCACCCATCCGGACGGAGGCACCAAAATCTCTCCCGAGGGCAGCGAGACCTATGCGGACCGAAGCAATTTAAGGCCCCATATGATCGATGAAAACGATCTGTGCTACAAGCTCTTTACGGAGCATGGGTTTACATGGGGCGGGCACTGGAAA
>CAJOOZ010000054.1 GCA_905236705.1 uncultured Lachnospiraceae bacterium
CCGCCTGCTTATTCTGATCATTCTTCTGACCGCCATTATCTCCGAATATCTCATCCCAGGGATTCTCTGTCCCTGACTGGTATTGGGAATCCTCTTTCTGTCCGAAATGAAAATATCCGGAAAGTGCGATGGCAACATAGATACTCAATCCGATCATCAGGACAAACATCACGCCCATCAGGATCATGACCGGCTTTGAACTGCCCTCCATTGCAACCGGCTCCGGCTCGGCAACCGGTTCTGTCGCTGTGTCCGGCTCCTGCATGATGCCATATTCTTTGTCATCCATAGCATTCCCTCTTTTATTTCTTATCCCCAAAAGCCATTTCAGCTATATATTCCAGAATACATTCTCTCATCAGAACCAGTGCTGCCGCCACGGCCGACTCTCTGATCTTCCGGCGGTTTCCGGTAAACTGATATTTTTTCGTCCTGGTCTTTCCTTTGATACAGCAGCCGATATACACCAGTCCCACCGGCTTCTGCTCGGTGCCGCCCTCCGGTCCCGCGATTCCCGTAACCGATACCGCCACATCGGATTTTGCCAGCATACAGCATCCCTTGGCCATTTGACGGGCTACCTGCTCACTGACGGCTCCGTATTTTTCCAGAGTGGAACGCTTCACGCCAATGATCTTTCTCTTGGCTTTGTTGGAATAAGTGATATGTCCCATTTTGAATACTTCGGACACACCGGATACATTGATCAGTCTCCCTGCCAGCAGACCTCCCGTACAGGACTCCACGGTAGAAACCGTCAGCTGATTGTTAACCAGAAGCTCCACCAGAGACTGCTCCAGTGACACATCGTTATCCGTGGTATAGATATGCTCATTGAAGCGCTCCTTCAATTCCTTGACCATAGGCTTCAGCAGCTTTCTTGCCTTCTTTTCATCCTCAGCCTTGGCTGTCACCCGCAGATGGACTTCTCCTGTTTTGGCATAAGTCGCAATAGTGGGATTGGACTGACCGTCAAACAGATCATCAATCGCTGTTGCCACACTGCTCTCACCCACACCCACCAGCTTGACCGTCTGGGATATCATGACTGCCTCCTGCTTGCCCTGCAGATACGGCAGCACACTGTTTTGGAACATCGGAATCAGTTCGTTAGGCGGCCCGGGGAGCAGGATCAGGGTCGCTTCATCCTCTATGATCAATCCCGGCGCAGTCCCGTTCGGATTGGGCAGCACAATGGATTTCTCTGGCACCTGTGCCTGTTTCCAGTTATTTTCGGTGGGTTCTTTCCCCATTTTCTCAAAATATTTCTCGATTGCCACACGGCTGGCGCCATCCATGACCAGCTTGCGGCCGCATGCCTTTGCACAGACCTCCTTGGTGATATCATCTTTGGTGGGGCCCAGTCCGCCCGAAAGGATCACCAGGTCTGCTCTCTTCATGGCAGTCTGTACTGTCTCAAGCAAACGCTTCTCGTTGTCTCCCACTGTGGTCTGATAATAACACAAAAGTCCCAGCGCGGTGCATTGCTCTGCCAGATAAGCGGCATTCGTGTTCACGATGTTGCCCATCAGAATCTCGGTTCCGACGGATACCAATTCCACTACCATGTTTCTCTCCTTTTAACGAAGTACTTCCTTGTTTTTGACCATATAATCTACCAGGGATACCACCGTCAGAATCGTTGCGATCCAGAACAGACCATAGGCAAACAGGCAGGCATACACATAAACCGGATCTGCGCTGTGTGCGTACACGATGGCAGGCACGAATCCTGTATTGCCCGCTATGATCGTCGTTACATCCGGGTCAGCCGTCACACCCGGCACTCCATTGGCATTGATCAGATACAGCTGCAGAATAACAGCGATCATCGTCACTGCCGTTTTCCATTTTCCCCACCAGCTGGCTGCGATCACTTTACCCTGTTCGGCTGCGATCAGCCTGAAACCGCTGATGATAAATTCTCTGATAATGACGACCAGTGTCATCCATACAGGCACCCAGCCCAGCACGCTCAGGCATACCAGCGCAGAGCATACCAGCATCTTATCCGCCAGGGGATCTGCAAATTTGCCGAAATTCGTGATCAGGTTGTATTTTCTTGCAATCATCCCGTCCAGCATGTCCGTGATCGATGCTATGACAAAAATTCCCAGTGCGTCCCATTTAAAGTCGGGGTGATCGGGTTCCAACAGCAAAAATGCCACAAAAAAAGGCACCAGCAACACCCTCAGCAATGTCAGTTTATTGGGCAGATTCATCCTCATCCTCAAGTACTCCCATCAGATCATATTCATAAGAGCCGGTGATCCTGACTCTGACAAAATCTCCTGTCATCAGTTCAGCGCCCGTATCGATAAAGACCAGTCCGTCAATATCCGGACTGTCCATATAGCTTCTTCCCACATACGCATTTTCATCCGAAACAGCTCCCTCCACCATCACTGTCAGCCTCTTTCCCACCATAGCGGCGGCCTTTTCAAAGGCGATCTGCTGTTGAAGCTCCATCAGATAAGCTCTGCGGTTTTCCTTTTCCTCCTCGGGTATCTGCCCTTCAAACTGCGCTGCGGCAGTTCCTTCTTCGGCGGAATAAGCAAAGACTCCCAGTCTGTCAAACCTCTGCTCCTCGATAAAATCGGCCAGCGCATTGACATCCTCCTCAGTTTCCCCCGGAAAGCCCGTGATCAGCGTGGTTCTGATGCAGATATCGGGCACTGCCTTTCTGAGCATGGCGATCTTGCCTGAAAGCTCTGCCGATGTCGTATGTCTGCCCATCCTGCGCAGTATCTCATCCGAGCTGTGCTGGATCGGCAGATCGATATAATGCAGCAGTTTTTGTTCGGATGCAAAAGTGGCAGCCAGCTCTTTTGTGATCTCCTCAGGATAGCAATACAGCAGACGGATCCACTGTATACCGCCGATCTGTCCCAGCTCATGGATCAGCTTCGGCAGGCATTTTTCACCATACAGATCCGTTCCATACAGTGTTGTCTCCTGAGCGATCAGGATCAGCTCTTTGACACCCTTCTCCGCCAGACGGTTCGCTTCCTTTAGCAAAGTCTCCATGGGGACGGAACGATAGCGGCCGCGCACCTTTGGAATCACGCAGTAAGTACAGTTTTTATCACACCCTTCGGCGATCTTGAGATAGGCAAAATGACCGCCTGTGGAGACAACTCTGTCCTTGCCGCACACCAGTCTGTCAATATTTTCCAGATACAGTCCGGTGCCCTCCTGCCTTTCGACCGTTTCCTGCACAGCGCCCACGATCCTGTCGATCGCCATGGTGCCGATCACCGCATCCACTTCCGGCAGCTCCCAAGCGATCTCATCATGATATCGCTGCGCCAGGCATCCCGCTGCGATCAGGCACTTCAGCCTGCCCTCCTGCTTCAGACGCCCCATTTCGATCAGCGTATTGATACTTTCCTCTTTGGCATCGCCGATAAAACAGCAGGTATTGACAACGATGACATCGGCCTGTCTCTCATCATCGGTAAAGGTAAATCCCGCCTCCTTGAGCTGCCCCATCATCATTTCGGAGTCTACCAGGTTTTTATCGCAACCCATTGAAATCATCATCAAATGCATCTGCGTAGAAAAGAGAAGGTCAAGCCTCCTCTCCTTCCTCTCCCATAATTCTGATCTCACCCTGGTTCAGCTCGTCCACAGCGATTGAAAGCGGCTTTCTGAGCTTGCCGTTTTCCCTCTCCTTTACCAGCGCTTCCTCTCCGGAAACCAGTTGTCTGGCGCGTTTGGAAGTCGCCATCACAATGGAGTAGCGGGAGTTGATCACCGGTTCTTCTCCCGGTTCCACCTCACTGTTTACGACCTTCATCAGTTCTGTGTAAGACGGATGTATCATGATTCTTCTCCTTTCAAAATATCCTTCAGTTCCAGTCTGATCTTTTTTATAAATTCCTGATTCTGGGACGGTCTGGCGTGGGCGGCGCGCACAATACTGTTTACCTGCGCGACACATTCATCCAGATCATCATTGATCACAACATAATCATAGGAATCGATGCCCTCCGATTCGTCTACGGCCCGCCACATACGCTTGCGGATCACGTCGTCGGTCTCGGTTCCGCGCCCTGTCAGCCGTTGGTACAACTCCCTGCCGCTGGGTGCCATCACAAAAAGCAAAACCGCATTGGGAAACTGTCTCCTGACCTTTTGCGCTCCCTGGATCTCGATTTCCAGGATCACATCTTTTCCCTCTGCCAGGCGCTGCGTTACAAAGTCCCTCGGCGTACCGTAATAATGACCGCAGTAGCCGGCATATTCTATCATCCCGCCGTCCGCAATGATGCGTTCGAATTCTTCATCCGTGGCAAAATGATAATGGACGCCATCTATCTCACCGGGTCTGGGCTCTCTGGTTGTCATGGATACGCTGAGTGCATAATTATCATAATTTTCAACCAGCTTTTTGACCAGTGTTCCTTTGCCGGCTCCGGAAAAACCCGATATAACGATCAAGCTGCCTTCTTTATCCATATTCCCTCCCCGGCTCAGGAGCCGCTTTGTTATTCAATGTTCTGAATCTGCTCTCTGATCTTTTCGATCTCGGTCTTCAGTTCAATGGCGCGGTTGGAAATATCGAGGCTTCCCGACTTGGACAGGGTGGTATTGGCCTCTCTGTTCATCTCCTGCGCCAGAAAGTCCAGCTTCCTTCCGATACTGCCGCCGTGTGTCAGGATCTCTCTGGTGGTCTCTATATGGGATCTGAGTCTGACCGTCTCCTCATCCACACAGATCTTGTCGGCATACAGCGTCGCTTCCATCAGGATTCTGTTATCTTCGATCTGGGAATCCGTAAGGAGCTCTCTGACTTTATCATAAAGTTTGTTTTTGTACTCCTCAACAAGCTCGGGAGAACGCTGTTCAATATAATCCACATGTTCGAGCATGCCATCCAGCTTGCCGATCAGATCATTCCTGAGAGTCTCGCCCTCTTTGATACGGCTCTCCACAAACATCTCTGCCGCTTTGCGAACGGTCTTCTCCAGGGATTTCCAGAGCTCCGTTTCATCAACCTCTGCATCTTCCATGGTAAAGACTTCCGGATAGCGGGACAAAACCGAGAGCCTTGTGTCATTTTCCAGCCCGAACTGCTCCGCCATCTGTTCCAGATATTTCATATATTCTGCCGCCACATCCTCATGGTAGGTGACGGTTGCATTTTGCTTGGAAAAATCTTCAAAGGTGATAAAGACATCCACCTTGCCCCTTTGAATATATTCCTTCAGGAGGTTTCTGATGGCAGTTTCAAAAAAATTCAACTTCTTGGGCATCTTAATGCTGACATCCAGATACCTGTGATTCACGGACTTTATCTCCACCGTAAATCTGCGCTCATTTTCCTCCAGCTCCGCGCGACCGAAACCGGTCATGCTCTTGATCATGACAACCCCCTTCCACAGCACTGCCCGTCATGGATCGACGTACTGTTTACCCATACACTCTTTATGTGCATACGAAGTATATTATAATTGATACACGCCGCTTAGTCAAGGAAGGCGGCTTCTTTTTGTCACCTCCCTTTGGTATCCGATTCCGCCATCCTCTCAGCCGGCCAATCTGCATCCGAAGAGACTTGCCCACTTTACCCGATTATGTTAAAATCGAGGGGACTTTTAAGAAAAGGAGTGCAAACCTATGCCTGATGTAGCCCTGCTTCAAAGTGCCATTCCCGTGGCTCCCCTGAAGCTTCTGGTACTCAATTCCTGCGAAAATCTCGGAAAAAACGTCAACCGCTATCTGGTGGAATTTCGCAAAAATATCCACAGTGATATCAAAAATAACCCCGCTTTTCAGGGCTATTCCGAGGAGAATTATATCGTTGATGCAGCCTGTCCCCGCTTCGGCAGCGGAGAAAGCAAGGGCCTGATCAATGAAAGCATTCGCGGCAAGGATGTTTTCATTATGGTGGATGTGTGCAATCACGCTCTGACCTACAAAGCCAACGGTTTCATCAATCACTATTCTCCGGATGATCATTATCAGGATCTGAAACGGATGATTGCCGCCATAGCAGGCAAGGCACACCGTATCAATGTGATCATGCCATTTCTGTATGAAGGACGCCAGCATCGCCGCTCGGGCCGCGAGTCTTTGGACTGTGCCTACGCTCTCACCGAGCTTGCGCACATGGGCGTGACCAACTTCGTCACCTTCGATGCCCATGACCCGCGGGTAGCCAATGCGACACCCCTCAACGGCTTTGACAATTTCACGCCCCCTTATCAGTTCATCCGGTCTCTTCTGCACTATGACAAGGATCTGATCATCGACAAAAACCACACGGTGGTCATCAGTCCCGATGAAGGCGCACTGGACAGAGCTGTTTATTTTTCTTCGGTTCTCGGCGTGGATACGGGTATGTTCTACAAACGCCGTGATTACAGTCGGATCGTCAACGGCAAAAATCCCATCGTGGCACATGAATTTCTCGGTGACAATATCGACGGCAAAGATGTGATCATCATAGACGATATGATAGCTTCCGGCGGCAGTATGATCGATACCGCCAAACAGCTCAAGGAAATGAACTGCGGACGCGTCTTTATCCTGAGTACCTTCGGGCTCTTCACGGAAGGACTCGAAAAGTTTGATAATGCTTACGAAAAATGCTACTTCGACCGCGTGATCTGTACAAACCTGACTTATCTTCCGCCGGAGATCTATGACAGGCCTTATTTTGTGGAAGCTGATATGAGCAAGTTCCTGGCATCCATCATTGATTTTATGAACCATGATATCTCCATGAACAACGTTCTGACTCCCACGGAAAAGATCCAGAAGATCCTGGCGCTGTACAATGCAAGGGAAGACATCGATCTGTAACATACAGGCCAGCCCTAACGCTCCGTCTCTTCCCGGCGATACAGCAGTATCACACCCAGCGGTCTGCCGGCAGCATTATGATAGCCAAATACCGCATCCGTTAAATTGTCCGATACCCGCGAGCCCTCATAATCATTGTGGGCTCGCCATTTTATTGCCGCTTCCTGTGAGAAAGCGTTCTTAGGAGAAATACAAATGGTATGGATCATAGCTCCGAGTCGTCCGGCGCTGTTTTCCGTCATCATAATGCAGGCGCTCACGCCCCCGTTTTCAGCCTCCTTCAGCGCATCCTTTGTGATCTTCTTTCCCTTCAGAACCTTCATGTGCCATTGCCCGCCCCGAAAGAAACGGCAGATCGCTCCGAAGGATGTGCCAAAATACCCGCCAAGGGAGATACCCCTTTTTTCAAATGTCTCCAAAAGAGCCGGCAGATCCGGCTGCGCCTCCGGCCCCAGCGCCAGAAGTGCATTATAGACCGCGACCACCTCACACGCATTTTCCCTTGCGCTCAGAGGCCTGCCTCCGAGCAGCAGCCGGCTCAGCAGCCTGTTGTGTCTGCCGTAGGCAAACTCCCCCAGCCCATTTTGATCCTCGATCCAGGGAAGCTCTTTTCCGCCTTTCTGCTGCCTGAGCCGCTCCGTAAATGCCTGCCACCTTTTTCTGTTTATGTCAAAATGCTCTTTCCTGATACGCGCGGGGATGCCAAAAGCGGCGACCGATCCCATAAACCAAAGGATCAGCCCCGCCGGCAAATATATTCCCTTTCTGTTCTTCGTTTCTCCCGCCATACACTTTTCCCATATCCCGGTGTGGCGCTTGCCGGACAACCGGGTCAATCACATAGAATGTTTATACCGTTTAAGATCTATTAGTTCCCGTATGATGACAGGTTACTATGTTCCCGAAGATCTGTAAAGTTTTTTAACAATACTCTGTTTTTTCACACAACACTCCGGTCATTTTGCCTTCTTTTCTGTCGTAATAATATACATGATCCGCCAGCACCTCTTTCGGGTCGAGCTGCATCCTGTTCACTTCGCAAACCATGGCATTCAACCCTCTTTCCTCTCCCGTCTCAGGTACCAGGATCACCTCGTGGATACTGCTAGGAATAATATAGATATTCTTACCCAGGCTGTCGGCAAAACGGCCCACGATATCCGGATAGGCCATGGCCGCCGCGCCGTTCATCCTGATATCGTTTGACAGGACATACATTCCCCGTGATTCCAGAACCTCGCCGGGGATCTCCACATGATGTGTCATCTGGCTGAGCAGTTCTCCCATTCCGACGATGGCGGCAGGCAACAGACCCGGCGTATTCTCCCTGGCAACCCTGGCGATCTGTTCCTCAGTCACTTTCCACATTGCAAGGTGCGTATTGTGAATCAGTATCGTTGCGAATCCGCCTTGCCCCCCTTTGTTTTCGTCCTCATCTTTCTCCGGCAGCAGATAATAAAACACCATCGCCAGATCCATATACGGGCAAAACGGGATCTGCTCCAAAAGCCGTTCATTTTTCTCCCTGTTGATCAGTTTGAACACGATCCTTTTGGATGCTTTCTCAAAGTCCGTAAAATCTCCGATATTAAAACTGATCTGTTCCTTAGCCGCTTCGCTCTGCCTGATGATATCATCGGCTATGTCAAAGATACTGCGTCCTTTTAAAAAATCACGGTAGAACGGTTCAATGTAAATATTGGGCGAAATCGACTCTCCCGGTCTGACCAGCGTGACCCCCATCTGCATCACGCCGTTATTTTTGATCACATTACTCTGTTCGACGGATATCCCCGTCAGGCCTCTGGCTTCCAGTGCCTCTTTTACCATATCAAAAAATTCCTGCATTTCCATATACGTTTATCCTCCTGTTATTTTCAGCTATGTTTGCGCGCATAAAAAGACAACAGCAAATTACTGTTGTCTTTCGGATAAGCGTATGATACGTTAAAACTTATACTCTGGAGAGATACTCACCTGTTCTGGTGTCAATCTTGATCACATCGCCCTGGTTAACGAACAGAGGCACCTGAACGGTAGCTCCCGTTTCAACCGTCGCGGGCTTGGTAGCACCCGTTGCGGTATCACCCTTGAAGCCCGGCTCTGTCTCAGTAATCTCAAGCTCCACGAACAGAGGCGGCTCTACTGCAAAGATGCTGCCATTGTGGGAAAGCATCTTAACCATCTCATTTTCCTTGACGAACTTCATGGAATCACCGACTGCATCCCGGTTCAGAGCGATCTGCTCATAGGACTCGGTATCCATATAGTTGTAAAGATCACCGTCAGAATATAAATACTGCATTTCTTTTCTATCGATACGGGCGGTGGGGCACTTCTCAGTCGGGCGGAAGGTCTTCTCCACAACGCCGCCGCTCTTGATATTTTTGAGCTTTGTGCGGACAAATGCTGCACCTTTTCCCGGCTTTACATGCTGGAACTCAATGATCTGAAATACATTGCCCTCCAACTCGATCGTAACGCCATTTCTGAAATCACCTGCTGAAATCATATTCAGTTCCTCCTACACTTTCACGAAATCATACTCAGTCAGTATACAAGCTTTTCCCTCTGTTTTCAAGTGTTTTTGAAAAAAGAAAATAAAAATCCCGAAAAAATCATATCC
>CAJOOZ010000055.1 GCA_905236705.1 uncultured Lachnospiraceae bacterium
GGCCAAAATAGAGAAAACGGAGGAAGCAGTATGGGAATCTTGATAGAAGCGGCTACCGGGAATCAGGGCTATTTTTCCGGCGGTCTGGTGCTGGTATTGTATGTGGTGATCATCGCGGTATTTTTCCTTGTGATGTCCCAGCCACAGAAAAAGGAACGCAAAAGGGTGGAGGCCATGCTTTCGGATCTTGCCATCGGCGACAGCGTGCTGACGACCAGCGGCTTTTACGGAATGGTCATCGATATCAATGATGAGCAGGATACCGTGATCGTAGAGTTCGGAAGTGACAGACATTGTCGTATCCCCATGGCCAAGAGTGCCATTGCCCAGGTTGAAAAACCGGATGCGGAATGATACACCGCCCGGTCGGGATTGACTTTTAACGACCCCGTCAGTGCCAGTCGCTGACGGGGATTTGCATATGAAATATGTCAGCGAAGCTTTTGCAAATCCCGCGCCAAGACTCGCAAGCGAGTCTTGACACTAAAACAGGAGAAAAAAATGTACAGAGCAATATCCAGACTGATCTTATACGGAAGTATGCCCCGGGACGAGATTTTGATGAAACTGGCCGGCATTTTTCGCGCATATGAAGAAAAGACGGAGGACAAAGCAGCTCTGGTCAGGGATATTTATGCCCAGACCAAGCGCATTTTGCAGGTGGCGACGGATTATGCCTTTGACAAAAATCTCTGGCATAATTATCTGACATTTCTGCTGATTACCAACGAAAATCCCTTTTCCATCACCTGTGAAAAAACAGGGGCCGGGGACGGCTCGGTAAATATCTTTGTGAAAAATGATTATCAGGTGTTTATGGAGCTGTTCTCCTTTGATTTTGCGCCCATAGAGAAGGACCTGGAGATCAACTGCTTTTCGGTATTGCAGAATTATAAAGCCATCGTCAAGCCGGAGCTGATGTACAATAAAAATGTCAGCGAGAAAGTGCGTGCCCTGTCCGAAAAGCTGGAAAAAGCCGGCGATGTGGACGCGTTTTTTGAAGCAGTTACCACATTTTACAGAGATTACGGCGTGGGTATGTTCGGGCTCAACAAGGCCTTCAGGATACGCCCCGCAGCAGGGACGCCGGATTCATGGGGCAAACAGATCGAATTTATACCGATCAACAATATGGAGCAGGTGACATTGTCGGATCTGGTGGGGTACGAACTGCAAAAGAAAAAGCTGGTAGAAAACACCGAAGCCTTTGTAAACGGAAAAAAAGCCAACAATGTGCTTCTGTTCGGAGATTCCGGTACGGGCAAATCCACCTCCATTAAGGCCATCGTCAATCAGTATTATGACAGAGGGTTGAGGATGATCGAGATCTACAAGCATCAGTTCAGGGATCTGTCCGCCGTCATTGCCGCGATCAAGAACCGGAATTACCGTTTTATCATCTATATGGATGATCTTTCCTTTGAAGAGGATGAGACGGAATACAAGTTTTTGAAGGCCGTGATAGAGGGCGGTGTGGAAACAAAGCCGGACAACATCCTGATCTATGCCACTTCCAACAGAAGACATCTGATCAATGAGACCTGGAAGGACAGAAATGATGTCACGACGGGCGGGGGGATTCACCATTCGGACACCATGGAGGAAAAGCTCTCGCTGGTACACCGTTTCGGTATGACCATCGGCTATCAGAAACCGAGTCAAAAAGAGTTCTTCCATATTGTCAAAGAACTGGCCGCAAAAGAGGGCATCCGGATGGAGGAGAATGAATTGTTTGCCGAGGCTAACAAATGGGAGATGATGTATGGCGGGATTTCCGGCAGAACGGCCCAGCAGCTCATCAATCATCTCAAGGCGCAGGAATGAAAAGATGTCGGGGCAGCATCCTCGCGGCCGGGCGTATATCTTGTGCTTGCAAAGGTCGCATATTTTGAGTAAGATAAAAGTCGGGTTTGAATTTCGTGATATTTCCCGATAGCAGGAGGTTAAAAATGAACGCAAATATCGTATGTATTCCCGGTGACGGGATTGGTCCCGAGATTGTTGCGGAGGCTAAAAAAGTACTGGGAAAGGTGGCTGACAAATACGGACATGACTTCCGGTTTGAAGATGTTCTCATGGGTGGCGCATCCATTGATGCCTATGGCGTGCCTTTGACGGATGAGACCATCGCCAAAGCCAAGGCGGCCGATGCCGTGCTGATGGGTTCCATCGGCGGAGATGCCAAAACATCTCCCTGGTACAAGCTTGAGCCGTCCAAACGTCCCGAAGCGGGTCTTTTGGGGATCCGTAAGGCACTGAACCTGTTTGCAAACCTCAGGCCTGCTGTTTTATATAATGAATTGTCGGCAGCCTGCCCGCTGAAAAGCGAGATCAGCGAAAAAGGCTTTGATATGATGATCATGCGTGAACTGACCGGCGGTCTGTATTTCGGCGAGCGCAAAACCTACGAAGAAGACGGACAGATGAAGGCCGTGGATACACTGGTTTATTCCGAACACGAGATCAGACGGATCGCCGTCAAGGCCTTCGATATTGCCATGAAGCGCCGGAAAAAAGTGACTAGTGTGGACAAGGCCAATGTGCTGGATTCCTCCAGACTCTGGAGAAAGATCACGGAGGAAGTGGCGGCGGATTATCCGGAGGTGACGCTGGAGCACATGCTGGTGGATAATGCAGCCATGCAGCTTGTGAAAGACCCCGCCCAGTTTGATGTGATCCTGACCGAGAATATGTTCGGCGACATCCTTTCCGATGAGGCATCCATGGTGACAGGCTCCATCGGAATGTTAGCCAGTGCCTCCTTAAACGATACCAGGTTCGGACTGTATGAGCCCAGCGGCGGTTCAGCGCCCGACATTGCGGGCAAGGGCATTGCCAATCCCATTGCCACGATCCTGTCGGCGGCCATGATGCTGAGATTTACCTTTGATCTTGATGAAGAGGCGGCTGCAATCGAAAATGCGGTCAAAGAGGTCCTTGCGGCCGGCTATCGCACGATCGATATCATGCCGCAGGATGAAGCAGGCAGAGCCGGTGTCAAACAGATCGGAACAAAAGAGATGGGCGATGCCATCTGTGAGAGGATCTGAAGTAAGGAACTGTAGCAAAATCAGGATGCTAAGATACAGTCAGGAGGAGAGAAAATGAAAAGTGATAACATGAAAAACGGTACGCAACAGGCGCCGGCCAGATCCCTTTTGAATGCCCTTGCATTCACGCCGGAAGAGATCAAAAAGCCGATGGTCGGCATTGTCTGCTCTTATAATGAGATCGTTCCGGGACACATGAATCTGGACAAGATCGCAGAGGCGGTCAAACTCGGTGTGGCGGAAGCGGGCGGTATGCCTGTGATGTTTCCGGCTATTGCCGTTTGTGACGGTATCGCGATGGGACATATCGGTATGAAGTATTCCCTTGTTACAAGAGATCTGATCGCGGATTCAACGGAGGCAATGGCCATTGCCCATCAGTTTGATGCACTTGTGATGATCCCCAACTGTGATAAGAACGTGCCCGGTCTTCTGATGGCTGCGGCCAGGGTCAATGTTCCCACTGTTTTCGTATCCGGCGGTCCCATGCTGGCCGGACATGTGGGTGGCAAAAAGAGAAGCCTTTCCTCCATGTTCGAGGCAGTCGGCGCACATGCGGCAGGTACGATCACGGACGAGCAGCTGGTGGAATTTGAGGAAAAGGTCTGCCCGACCTGCGGTTCCTGCTCCGGCATGTATACCGCCAACTCCATGAATTGTCTGACCGAGGCTCTCGGTATGGGACTTCGCGGCAACGGCACCATTCCCGCCGTTTATTCCGAGAGGATCAAGCTGGCCAAGAGAGCCGGTTATGCGGTAATGGAGCTGCTCCAAAAAGATATCCGTCCGAGAGATATCATCACAAAAGAGTCCATCCTGAATGCACTGACGGTGGATATGGCACTGGGATGCTCTACCAATTCCATGCTGCATCTTCCTGCCATTGCGCATGAGATCGGCTTTGATTTTGATATCGCTTTTGCCAATCCCATCAGTGAAAAGACACCGAACCTGTGTCACCTTGCACCGGCAGGTCCTACCTATATGGAGGATCTGAATGCTGCGGGCGGCGTATATGCAGTCATGAAAGAACTGGCCGATATCGGTCTGCTCAATACGGAATGCATGACGGTAACGGGCAGAACTGTGGGAGAAAATATCAAAAATGCCGTAAATCTAAATGAAGAAGTCATACGTCCCGTATCCAATCCGTATTCCAAAACGGGTGGTCTTGCGGTACTCAAGGGCAATCTGGCTCCTGACGGCTCCGTTGTAAAACGGAGCGCAGTCGTAGAAGAAATGATGGTTCACGAAGGACCTGCCCGCGTATTTGAATGTGAGGAGGATGCCATCGAGGCGATCCTGGGCGGCAGGATCAAAGAAGGGGATGTGGTAGTCATTCGCTATGAAGGTCCCAAAGGCGGCCCCGGCATGCGTGAAATGCTGAATCCCACCTCTGCCATTGCAGGCATGGGACTGGGTTCATCCGTGGCACTGATCACGGACGGTCGTTTTTCCGGCGCCTCCAGAGGTGCATCTATCGGACATGTTTCTCCGGAAGCGGCGGTGGGAGGTCCCATTGCACTGGTACAGGAGGGAGATATCATTGCCATTGATATCCCTAACATGACGTTAAATGTGAAGGTGTCCGATGAAGAGCTGGCTGAGCGCAAGGCAAAATGGGAGCCCAAAGAGCCGAAGGTGAAGACAGGATATCTGGAAAGATACTGCGCGATGGTCACCAGCGGAAACCGCGGTGCGATACTTGAAGTGCCCGGGGCAGTAAAGGATTGAAGCAGATAGTCCGATATGCAAAGGATATGACCTTTTGCCCCAACATCACATAATCAAAAAAACCCACGAAAATAAGGAGAGATCAACATGCAACTCACAGGTGCGGAAATAGTCATCGAAGTATTGAAGGAGCAGGGCGTAGACACTGTCTTCGGATATCCCGGCGGCACGATCCTGAACATCTATGATGCCTTATATCAGCATCAGGATGAGATCAGACACGTACTGACCAGCCATGAACAGGGCGCAGCCCATGCGGCGGATGGATATGCGCGTTCCACCGGCAGGGTGGGTGTCTGTATGGCAACCAGCGGCCCCGGCGCAACCAACCTTGTGACAGGTATCGCGACCGCGTATATGGATTCCATTCCTTTGGTCGCCATTACCTGCAACGTAAACCTGCCCGCACTGGGCAAGGATTCCTTCCAGGAGATCGATATTGCCGGCGTGACCCTGCCCATTACCAAACATAACTATATCGTCAAGGACATCAATAATCTTCAGCGCAAGCTTCGCAGTGCTTTCAGGATCGCGCAGAGCGGAAGACCGGGACCTGTTCTGGTGGATATCACCAAAGATGTGACGGCAGCCATGACAGAATATATTCCGGCCGAAAAACAGGCGGCGGCTGTGGAAAATCGTTTCACGGAGGAAGATATTGATCAGGTTGTGGCCATGATCGCGGAGAGCAAAAAGCCCTTCCTCTATGTTGGCGGCGGTGTCATCCACTCCGGTGCAGCCCGGGAACTGGCGCAGTTTCAGAAGAAAATAGATGCACCTGTCTGCGATACCCTGATGGGAAAAGGCGCCTTTGACGGTTATCATGAGCTCTATACCGGCATGATCGGTATGCACGGGACCAAGGCTTCCAACCTCGGCGTTTCGGAGTGTGACCTTTTGATCGCTCTGGGCGCACGTTTTTCCGACCGCGTCATCGGAGATCCGAATACCTTTGCCGGTGATGCCAGGATCGTCCACATTGATATCGATGCGGCGGAAATCAATAAAAATATCCGCACGGATGCCTTTATCGTAGGTGATCTGAAGGCGGTGCTCAAGGCGCTGAATGAAAAAGTGGAACAGAAGAGTCTTCCCGAATGGAGCGCCAGGATCAGAGAGCTGAAGGAAAAATATCCGTTAAACTATAACAGGGATGTGCTGACCTGTCCTTATGTGATCGAAGAACTGGACAAGGCGACCAAAGGCGAGGCCATCATTACCACGGATGTAGGCCAGCATCAGATGTGGGCCGCGCAGTATTATCATTACACCTCGCCCCGCAGCTTTTTGTCTTCGGGCGGTCTCGGAACCATGGGCTATGGTCTGGGTGCCTGCATCGGCGCACAGGTGGCCAATCCGGACAGGATCTGTGTCAATATTGCCGGTGACGGCTGCTTTAGAATGAACATGAATGAACTGGCTACCGCAAGCAGGTACAACATCCCCATCATCCAGATTGTGATCAACAATCAGGTGTTGGGAATGGTGAGACAGTGGCAGACGCTTTTTTACGGAAAACGTTATTCACAGACGGTTCTGACGGATAAAGTCGATTATTGCAAAGTGGCTGAGGCTCTGGGGTGCAAGGCCATCAGAGTGACCAAAAAGGAAGAAGTCGGCCCGGCGCTGCAACAGGCACTGGATGCCAAGGCGCCGGTTCTGATCGAAGTGGTCATTGATCCGGATGACAAGGTATTCCCGATGGTGCCCGCAGGCAAACCCATTGACGGCGTATTCGACGAAAGCGATCTGGAGGAAAAATAAAGGGACAGCTCTTTAACAGAGGCCTGGGCATGGGATAGATATGAAAAAAGTAGTCTTGACGATTTTGGCGATCTTAACATTGTTGCTGTTTGTTACGGCAGGGGTCGGATACGGATATCTGACATACCACTACAGGGATGTTTTTATGCCCGGAATGACTGTTAACAGTGTTTATGCGGCTGAAATGACGGTGGACGAAGTCAACCGGAAGCTGAAAAAGAATATGGAGATCCCTGTTGTCACGGTGACCGATAAAAACGGTAACACGGAGTCTTTTTCCATGGCGGAGGCTGATTATGATGAGAATTACACGGATGAACTGAAGCGGCTCCGGGAAGATCAGGACATTCTTGAACTTGTGGCAAGGGTGTTCGGTATGGATATACCGGTGGCCACCAGAGAGCTTGAACCGGTGATCACTTATGACGAGGAAAAGCTGGTGGATTTTCTCGATGGCTGGGATATGATCGCAGACAATACTGATCTGAGCGGAAAAAAGATCGAGATAGAATACCGGATCAGCAAGGGATATTATCTTGTGGATGATACCCTGGATATGTTAAATCACGACAAAGCCCGTGATCTGATCCTTGACAGTGTCAGAAACGGGGAATATGAGGTGGAGCTTTCGGAGAAGGAATGTTATGAAAAGCCCGAGCGATATACTTCCGCCCAGGAATATGCCCTTGATACATGGAAAAAGCTGAAGGCCTACATGGATACGGAAATCGTTTTTGATTTTACCGACCGCAAGGTTACCATTGCTGCGCCGCAGATCAGCAACTGGCTTGCCCTGGAGGAGGACGGCACCTTTAAGCTCAATGAAGACGGCAATCTGTGGCTGGATGAGGAGGCCATAGAAAAATACGTCAAAGAGCTCTGCGACCTCTACAGTACCGTGAACAAGCCCAGAACCTTCAAGGCGCACAACGGAAAGATGGTGACCATCGACAAGGGAACCTACGGTAGCAAGATCGACTATAAACCCGAATTTGAATTTGTCATGGCCAATCTGAATTCGGGGCGTCATGTGGAGCGCAAGCCGGAATATTCCCAGGTGCCTTTTTCCGGATTGACGGGAATCGACGACATCGGCGGAATCTACATCGAAGTAGACATGAGCGAGCAGCATCTGTATTACTATGTGAATGGTGTGCTCAAGCTGGATTCCGATGTAGTGACGGGGAATACCTCACTGGGCAGAGGGACGCCGGAAAGAGTCTGCTATGTGTATTTTAAACAGCGCAACAGAGTCCTGAGGGGCGAGGATTACGCGACACCGGTGAATTACTGGATGGCTGTGTATAACAATATCGGAATTCATGATGCCAACTGGAGAGGCAAATTTGGCGGCAGCATCTACAGGACCAACGGCTCCCATGGCTGTGTCAACACGCCCATTGCCAAGGTAAAAGAGCTCTATAGTATGGTGGAGGTAGGCACCCCTGTTTTGCTGCATTATTAACGGCGGTGATAAAAGTTCTTGACGGACAGGGGCATTGCGTCTACAATAAACACTGGTGTTTTTTTACAGGAATACATTATAAATGTCTTAATAGAGGAGGAAGAGAAAATGTCCAGAGTCTATAATTTTTCAGCAGGACCCGCAGTTCTGCCGGAAGAGGTATTGAAAGAAGCAGCCGATGAAATGCTTGATTATCAGGGAAGCGGTATGTCTGTCATGGAGATGAGCCACCGTTCCAAGGTCTATGACAAGATCATCAAGGATGCGGAAGCTGATCTTCGTGAGCTGATGAACATTCCCGACAATTATAAGGTTCTGTTTTTACAGGGCGGCGCAAGCCAGCAGTTTGCCATGATCCCCATGAACCTGATGAAGAACAAAAAGGCCGGTTATATCGTAACGGGTCAGTGGGCCAAGAAAGCATATCAGGAGGCAGGGAAATACGGAGAGGCGATTGAACTGGCTTCTTCTGCCGACAAGACATTTTCCTACATTCCGGACTGCTCGGATCTGGACATTCCCGAGGATGTTGATTATGTTTACATCTGCGAGAACAATACCATTTACGGCACCAAGTACAAGGAGCTGCCCGATACCAAGGGACATACCCTGGTGGCGGATGTATCTTCCTGCTTTTTGTCAGAGCCCGTGGACGTGACCAAATACGGCGTGATCTACGGCGGCGTTCAGAAAAACATCGGTCCTGCCGGCGTTGTCATCGTGATCATCCGTGAGGATCTTATCACAGAGGATACCCTGCCCGGAACACCCACCATGCTCAAATACAAGACTCATGCGGATGCGGATTCTCTGTACAATACGCCGCCTGCATATGGCATCTACATCTGTGGCAAGGTCTTCAAATGGCTGAAAAAAGAAGGCGGTCTGACAAGAATGAAAGAGCGCAACGAAGAAAAAGCCGCGATCCTTTATGATTTTCTGGACAGCAGTAAGCTGTTCAAGGGCACCGTCGTTGCAAAAGACCGTTCCCTGATGAATGTTCCGTTTGTGACAGGCAACGAGGAGCTGGATGCCAAATTTGTCAAAGAGGCTGCCGAAGCCGGCTTTGTAAACCTCAAGGGACACCGCAGCGTAGGCGGTATGAGAGCTTCCATCTACAATGCAATGCCTAAAGAGGGTGTTGAAAAGCTGGTTGAGTTCATGAAGAAATTTGAAGCGGAGAATGCATAATAGTTAAAGGAGAAAAACCATGTATAAGTACACGTGCTTAAACCCCATCGCACAGGTGGGACTGGATGGCTTTGATGCAAATTATGAGAAAACCGACGATATCAATGAGGCGCAGGGCGTTCTGGTCCGCAGCGCATCCATGCATGAGACGGAGCTGCCCGAAGGACTTCTGGCCGTAGCCCGTGCCGGCGCCGGCGTCAACAACATTCCGCTGGACAAATGCGCCGAAAAGGGCATCGTCGTATTCAACACACCCGGCGCCAATGCCAACGGTGTTAAGGAGCTGGTGATCGCCGGTATGCTCATGGCCTGTCGCGATATCGTAGGCGGTATCGAGTGGGTCAAAGAGGTTGCAGGGGATGACAATATCGCCAAGGCAGCCGAGAAAGAGAAAAAGAAATTTGCCGGTACGGAGATCGAAGGCAAAAAGCTGGGTATCATCGGACTGGGCGCCATCGGCGTAAAGGTGGCCAATGCAGCCCTTCATCTCGGAATGGAGGTATATGGTTATGATCCTTATCTGTCAGTGAATGCAGCATGGAATCTGAGCCGCAATGTAAAACATGTGATCGATGTAAATGAGATCTATGAAAACTGCGATTTCATCACCATCCATGTGCCGCTTATGGATTCCACCAGAGGCATGATCAACAAAGAAGCCATCGACAAAATGAAGGATGGCGTGATCCTGCTCAATTATGCCAGAGACGTACTCGTTGATGAGCCTGCGGTCATTGAAGCGATCAAGGCAGGCAAGGTGCGCAAATACATGACGGATTTTGCCAATCCTACCGTGGCAGGTCAGGAAGGCTGCGTTGTCACACCTCACCTGGGCGCATCCACTGAGGAGAGCGAGGATAACTGCGCTGTTATGGCAGTTGCACAGCTCAGAGATTATCTGGAAAACGGCAATATCAAAAATTCCGTCAACTATCCCGCGCTGGATATGGGAATCTGCGCCGATGCAGGCAGAGTTGCTGTCTTCCACAAGAATGTAGCCAACATGATCACCAAATTCACCGCCGTTTTCGGTGATGCGGGTGTGAATATCAGCAATATGGCCAACAAATCCAAGGGCGAATATGCTTACACCATCATGGATCTGGAGGCAATACCGTCAGAGGATGCCCTCGCCAAGCTGCGTGGCATCGAAGGCGTTTTCAGGGTAAGAGTGGTAAAATAAAGAAAGCCATCAAAAAACGGCATGACCGCGGTTTGCGATCATGCCGTTTTTTTACCATCAATCAGAACTTGAATTTGCCGTTGTTTGGCTCTGTGAAATCCACAAAATCCTCTTCAAATTCCGCCTGCTTTTTAGCTGCTGCCGTGGAAGCCAAATCCATATACCGGATAAAGATATCCTCGACGCTTTTGCCGGTTTCTTTGGAAATTTCCTCCATGACCGGTCTGAGATATTCAAGCTGGGTGGAAATGGGTGTCACGGTGGGATCGGGGTCGATATCTGCCATGACTTTTTCGGCGTAGGCTGTGATCCTGTCTAAAAATTCTTTATCTTCATCTGTCATTTTAATAGGCCTCCTCTTTGCATACAAAATATCATGAATATTAAGATAGCAAAGATCGGGTAAAATTGCAAGGCGTGAAAAATGACTTGATGGAATGTGACAAAAACTATATACTGTTAATAGTTGTATTAAGATCAAAACAATGACAGAAAGGAACGAAAAAAATGGCAGTCATTAAGCCTTTTCGGGCAGTAAGACCGGCAATCGGAAAAGAGGCGCAGATCGCGGCGCTTCCCTATGATGTATATAACAGAGCGGAGGCTTCAGAGGTGGTAAAAGCCAATCCGCTTTCATTTCTGGCCATCGACAGGGCGGAAACCTCTTTTCCGGCAGATGTGGACACGTATGCGGACGAGGTGTACGCCAGGGCGGCAGAGCTTTACAACCTTCGTAAAAGCGAGGGAAGCTTTATACAGGAGGAGAATGCCTGCTTTTATCTGTACGAGCTGGTGATGGACGGTCACAGTCAGACCGGTATCGTTGGCTGCGCCGCAGTTGATGATTATCTGTCCGGCGTGATCAAAAAGCATGAGAATACCAGAGCTGAAAAGGAAAAGGACAGGATCAGGCACGTGGACAGTCTGAGCGCGCAGACCGGTCCCATTTTTCTGGCACATCGCAGGAATGATACGCTGGAATTACAAAAGAATGCGGTCAAAAAATCCGCGCCACTTTATGATATCACATCAGACGACGGGATCATTCACAGAGTCTGGCGCATTGAGGATGAGGACATAAAGGCGCAGATCATTGACGTGTATGCACAGACGGATTCCATCTATATTGCCGACGGACATCACCGCTGCGCATCAGCCGTCAGGGTCTCGGAAATGCGCCGTGCGCAGAATCCGGACTATACAGGAGAAGAGGAGTTTAATTTCTTTTTATCGGTGCTTTTCTCTGAGGATGAGCTCAGGATCTTTGATTATAACAGAGTGGTAAAGGATCTGAACGGTTTGGAGCCGGATGCGTTTTTAGAGCAGGTGAAAAAGGCAGGCTTTACGGTAACGGAATGTGAGCCGGCAGCCGGAGAAAGCGGACAGGATGCAGGGTGTGTGCGCCCCGATGCCAGAGGGAGATTCGGCATGTATCTGGATGAAAAATGGTATCTGCTTGAGGCAACGCAGGCGATCCGCAGCGAGGATGCCGTTGCGGGCTTGGATGTTTCCGTTTTGCAGGATCATCTGCTGGGACCTGTTCTCGGGATCGGTGATCCCAGGACGGACGACAGGATCGATTTTGTCGGTGGGATCAGAGGCCTTAAAGAACTGGTCAGAAGATGCCATACCGATTGCAGAGTGGCATTTTCGATGTATCCCACTTCCATGACAGAGCTTTTTGATGTGGCGGATGCAGGGCGTCTGATGCCGCCCAAATCCACCTGGTTTGAGCCAAAGCTCAGAAGCGGGCTGTTGATTCATGAAATCTGAGACACCGGGATAAGGAACTGCTCCCAAAGGAAAATGCGGCGGGTGGTCACCGGCCAAAATACGCAGTGCACAAGGAGGACGAAAGTGACAAAAAAATTATATCGTATGATGAACTGGGCAGATATTGAGGGTATCGTATATTCCGAGGACGATAATCCCCACAGACTTCTTGCACCGCAGAAAAAGGGCACAAACCTCCTGTTTCAGTTTTTCTATCCCGGCGCAGTCAATGTCCGGGTAGTGATCGGAAAGAAAAAATATGCCATGGAGCTGGCGGATGAAGAGGGATTTTTTGCACAGCTTGTTCCGCGTTCCGATTTTATCACCAAAAAAGATATACCCGATTATCACTATGAGGTGGAGCTTGAAAACGGCATCCGCAAGGATGTCCTGAATCCTTATGGCTTTGCACCCCAGATCACCAAAAAGGATACGGAAAGGTTTGCAGCCGGAATCCATAATGAGATCTACCGGCTTCTGGGAGCGCATGCAATGACCATTGACGGCGTAAGAGGCGTATATTTTGCCGTATGGGCACCCAATGCCCTCAGGGTCAGCGTAGTGGGGGATTTCAATGACTGGGACGGACGGTTTCACCAGATGCGCCGGCTTTGGGATTCCGGAATTTTTGAGATATTCGTGCCCTGCGCAAATGTGGGCGACAATTATAAATATGAGATCAAGATCAAGAACGGCAAGGTCTTTTTAAAGGCCGATCCTTATGGCAACCGGGCGCAGCTCAGACCGAATTCCGCTTCCTTGATCGCTGACATTTCAGGCTATCAGTGGAAGGATGACAAGTGGATGACAGAGCGCAAAAAGTGGGTACCGGATAAAAATCCCGTCTCTGTTTACGAAGTACATCTGGGCTCTTTTGCGAAACCAAAGGACAAAGAAGACGGCGAATTTTTGGGCTACAGGGAGCTGGCCAAAAAGCTGATCGACTATGTAAAGGAAATGGGATATACCCATGTGGAGCTGATGCCTGTCATGGAGCATCCCCTGGACAATTCCTGGGGATATCAGACCATCGGCTACTATGCGCCCACTGCCAGATACGGATCACCGGAAGATTTCATGGCCTTTATGGATGCGATGCATCAGGCGGGGATCGGCGTGATCCTGGACTGGTCGGCGGCACATTTTCCCGCAGATGCCCACGGTCTTTCATTTTTTGACGGCACCCATCTGTATGAGCATCAGGATCCCCGTCAGGGTGTGCATCCCTTGTGGGGCACCATGATCTATAACTACGGCAGACCGGAGGTGCGCAACTTCCTGATCGCCAATGCACTGTTCTGGCTCAAAGAGTATCATGCGGACGGCATCCGTATGGATGCGGTTTCCTCCATGCTTTATCTGGACTACGGCCGCGCTGACGGAGAATGGATCCCGAATATGTACGGCGGCAAGGAAAATCTGGAAGCCATAGATTTTATCAGAGAACTGTCCACCGCGATCCGTAAAGAAAAGAGCGGGGCGATGCTCATTGCCGAAGAATCCACTGCCTGGCCCAAAGTGACGGAAAGACCGGATCGGGACGGACTGGGATTTGACCTGAAGTGGAACATGGGGCAGATGAATGATTTCACCGGTTATATGCGTCTGGATCCCTATTTCAGAGGGCAGCATCACGGCGAGCTTACCCTGTCCATGGTCTATCAGTACAGTGAAAAATTCATGCTGGAGATTTCACATGATGAGGTGGTTCATGGCAAAAGTTCCATGATCGGCAAGATGCCCGGGGAGATTCCGGAAAAATTTCAAAACCTCAGGGCGTTTTACGGCTTTATGATGACCCATCCCGGCAAGAAACTTTTGTTTATGGGACAGGATATTGCCGAGTTTGACGAGTGGAATGAGGAGCGCAGTGTAGAGTGGGAGCTCCTGGAATATGATACGCATTCCAAAATGAAGGAATATGTCAAGGCGCTCAATGAGCTTGTCAAAAAGCATCCGGCGCTGTATCTTCTGGACAATGATCCCGATGGCTTTGAATGGATCAATGCCATTTCAGCCAATGAAAATGTCATCGTATTTCTGAGAAAGGGCGAACATATCAGGGATACTCTGCTGGTGGTATGCAATTTTGCCAATGAAGAAAGAAGTGATTACAGGGTAGGCGTCCCTTATGCCGGTAAATACAAGGAGATCCTGAATTCCGATGCCAAGAAGTTTGGCGGCAAGGGTTTTGTAAATGTCAGGGCGATCCATTCCGGGGAGCAGGAATGGGATAACAGACCCGATTCCATAAGCTTTAAGATGCCGGCACTGTCTGTGCAGGTGTTCAGTTATACGCCTTTTACGGAAAAGGAAAAAGCCGATATCGAGCGTCGTAAGGAAGAAGAGCGGATCCGCCGGAAAGAACTGGAAAAGCTTGAGGAAGCCACTGCGCTGGAGAAAGAGGCAAGGCGCATAGCGGATGAGGCAGCAGAGCAGGCCAGGATCGCGCAGGAAGAGGCCAAGAGAGCGCTGAAGCATGCCATGGAAGAGGCCAAGAGAGCGGAGAAGCTGGAAAAAGAGGCCAAAGCGCTGGAACAGGAAGCGAAGGAAAAAGCGGCTGCCAGACAGCAGATCAGGGATGAAGCAAGATTTATCTGAAGCATGTTTCCGGTTGACAAAATAACGTTTTTGTGCTATCCTCATTGAGTATGCCGCCTGGCGGGGCCTAAGAGATGGATTCCATCCGCCGTAGCCAGCGAGATTGATAACAGGAGGTGCTTTATGTACGCAATTATTGCAACAGGTGGAAAGCAGTACAAGGTTGCTGAGGGCGATGTGATCAACGTTGAAAAGCTCGATGCTGAAGTAGACAGTACTGTGACTTTTGACCGGGTTCTTGCAGTAAGCGATGATTCCTTAAAGGTTGGCTCTGATGTAGCTTCCTCTACCGTATCCGCTACGGTGGTTGAGCAGGGCAGAGGCAAAAAGGTCATTGTTTACAAGTACAAGCCCAAGAGTGGCTATCACAAAAAGAACGGTCACAGACAAGCATACACCAAAGTCAAGATTGACAAGATCAACGCTTAAGAATGACTACAATCACAGTTTTTGACGATATTTCCGGTCAGCATCAGGGATTTGAATTTGACGGACACGCCGGCATGGCAGAAGCGGGAGAAGATATCGTGTGCGCAGGGCTTTCCGCGCTGGCCATCACGACAGTCAATTCCATTGAGAGCCTGGTTTTGTCCGAGGGAGATTATGATGAGCTGCAGAGCAGTAAAAGCGGCTATATCAGACTGATGCTCAAGAGAACGAATCATGACACACAGCTATTGATCGATGCAATGCTGCTGGGAATTCGGGATCTGGTGCGGGAATATCCCAAATACATCCGGTTAATCAGTAAGGAGGTGTAACCGATGATCGCATTTGACCTTCAATTTTTTGCTCATAAAAAGGGAGTAGGTTCTACCAAGAACGGCAGGGATTCCGAGTCCAAGAGACTGGGCGCCAAGAGAGCGGACGGACAGTTCGTTAAGGCAGGCAACATCCTGTACCGTCAGCGCGGTACCAGAATTCATCCCGGTATCAACGTAGGACGCGGAAATGATGATACACTGTATGCACTTTCAGACGGTGTTCTTCGTTTCGAGAGAAAGGGCAGAAGCTTAAAGCAGGCCAGTGTCTATCCCGTTGAGGATTAAAACAAGAAACAGGCTCCGGGCGTTTTGGTCCGGGGCTTTTTTACTTTTGATATCAGAAGAAATGATAAGGAGCTGTTCATAAATGAATTTATTTTGTAACAGATCCCAAATGAGGTAAAAAATGGGTTTTGCGGACAGAGCCAGAATATATATCAGAAGCGGTAAAGGCGGCGACGGCCACATCTCCTTTCGAAGGGAAAAATATGTGCCAAACGGCGGACCGGACGGAGGAGACGGCGGCGATGGCGGCAGTGTGATCTTTGAGGTGGATGAAGGGCAGAATACGCTGGCGGATTATCGTCATGTGCGCAAATATGCGGCCGGTGACGGACAGGAAGGCGGCAAGCGCAATTGCCGCGGCAAAAACGGCGAAGATATCATATTGAAGGTGCCGGCGGGCACAGTCATCAAGGAAGCGGAAAGCGGCAAGGTCGTTGCTGATATGAGCGGGGAAAACAGGCGGTTTGAGATTCTGGCCGGCGGAAGAGGCGGAAACGGCAACCAGCATTACGCCACCTCTACGATGCAGGCACCACGCTATGCACAGCCGGGAACACCGGCCAAAGAACTGGAGGTATTTCTGGAACTGAAGGTGATCGCGGACGTGGGGCTTGTCGGTTTTCCCAATGTGGGTAAATCCACCTTTTTATCCCGTGTCACAAATGCCAGACCCAAGATTGCCAATTATCATTTTACGACGCTGCAGCCCAATCTGGGAGTCGTGGATATGGAAGGCGGACAGGGGTTTGTTATCGCAGATATCCCCGGACTGATCGAAGGTGCCTCCGAGGGTGTGGGTCTGGGCTTTGAATTTTTACGTCATATCGAACGGACCAGAGTGCTGATCCACATGGTGGATGCGGCAGGCGTGGAGGGTCGCGATCCGGCAGCCGATATCAGGGCGATCCGCCGGGAGCTTGAAAAATACAGCCCCGAGATCGCTGCCAGACCGCAGATTATCGCAGCCAACAAGATCGACGCCATTGCGGGGGATGAGAATGAGATCATAGCGCGGCTGAGGGACGAATTTGAGCCGGAGGGCATTAAAGTGATCCCCATATCGGCTGTCAGTGGTCAAAACGTCCAAAGCCTGATTTTCGAGGTCTGGGAGATCTTAAAAGACCTTCCTGATGAGCCGGTCGTTTTTGAACAGGAATATTTCCCCGAAGAGGCTCTGCTTGTTACCGGCGATCCGTTTACGGTAGAATATGATGCGGAAGAAGACGAATATGTGATTGAGGGACCGCGGATCGAAAAGATGCTGGGGTACACCAATATCGAGTCCGAAAAGGGATTTGTCTTTTTCCAGAAATTTCTCAAGGAAAACGGCATACTGGAAGAACTGGAAAAGCTGGGGATCAAAGACGGAGATACCGTGCGTATGTATGGTCTGTCCTTTGAATATTTTAAGTGATCTTCAGGATTGCACATAAGGAGAATCTCATGACGAGCAAGCAGCGTTCCTATCTGAAGGGACTGGCAATGAATATCGATCCCATCGTACAGATCGGCAAAGGAGGCGTAACGCCTGAACTGATCGAGGCTACGGCTGAGTGTTTTCATACGCATGAACTGATCAAGCTGACGGTTCTGAAAAATTGTATGGACGATCCCCGGGCGATCGCCGAAACGATCAAAGAACGTACACGCTCCGAGGTGGTACAGGTCATCGGTCGCAAGATCGTGCTCTATAAACCGGACAAAAAGAATCCCGGAATTATATTGCCAAAATAAAAATAATGAAAGATCAGAAAGTAAGAAAAAAAACAGGCATTATGGGCGGCACCTTCAATCCTGTCCACTATGGTCATCTGCTGATGGCGGAGCGGGCATTGGAGGACTTTTGTCTGGACGAGGTGTGCTTTATCCCTACCGGACTGCAATGGATGAAAAAAGGAGATCCTGATCTTCTGGCGGGGGATGTGCGCTATGAAATGACCTGTATGGCGATCGAAGGACACGCAGGTTTTTGCGCTTCCCGAATGGAGATTGACCGCAAAGGAAACACCTATACCTTTGAGACGATGCAGGAATTGAAGACCATGGAGCCGGATACGGATTTTTACTATATTCTGGGCGCGGATACGCTGATGAAAATGGAGTATTGGATGCATCCCGAGATCGTATTTGAGAGCGCCGTGATCCTTTGTGCTGTCAGAAAGGGGACTTTTCCCACCCTGATAAAAAGCCCCGGAGGCGGTTTGGATATGGCTGCCGGCGGCATTACCGGAATCGAAACAAAGGATTCGGACGGGCTGAGCGCGGCGGTGGAACGCCTCAGAGACAAATACGGCGCGGATATCAGGCTCCTTTCCATGCCCCGGCTGGATATTTCATCGACAGAGATCAGAAGCCGCATCAGGGCAGGCAAAAGCACCCGCTACCTGTTGCCCGATACAGTGAGAGAGTACATCCTTGAAAGGAAACTGTACTGCCAATAAGGAACATGAAAGAGCATAACGAGAAGAAAAAAACAGAGACCTGTACTTATGAAACGCAGATCGCACAACTGACGGAAAAAATGAAAGAGGTGCTGGATCACAAAAGGATGCGACACACTTTGTCGGTTGCGGATACAGCCGCCTGTCTGGCTATGTGTCATGGCGCCGATCCCTACAAAGCGTATATTGCCGGGCTGTTGCATGATTGCGCAAAGTGTCTGAAAAACAAAAAGAAACTGGAGCTTGCAAAGGAATATGATCTGCCGGTCAATGATGCGGCACGTGAAAATCCGGATCTTTTGCATGCTGCCCTGGGCGCAGAGCTGGCTGCAAGAGTCTATGGCATACAGGATGATGAGATCCTGTCTGCGATCCGCTGGCATACTACAGGCAAACCGGATATGACGGATCTTGAAATGATCGTCTATATCGCTGATTATATCGAAATTCACAGAAAGCCCCTGCCTCTTTTGGAAAAAGCCCGACAGAGCGCTTTTTCCGATCTGGAAGAATGCATGTGTATCATCCTGGAGAGCACTCTTTCATTTCTGGGCAAAAAGGGCGCAGCCATCGATCCTGTCACAAATGAAACGTATGCGTTTTACAGTAATCGAGCATGACTAAAGAACTGTAGATAAATAACTTGAACACAGACCGATGGAGCAAGTTATTTGAATACAGTTTCTAGAATCAGGTTAAAGGAGGGTATGATAATGTTCTCGATTTTCATCGCACTGATCGTTGCCATCGTTCCGGCACTTCTTGTCTTTCTGATCGTTTACAAAATGGACACCATTGAAAAGGAGCCTCCGAAGCTTTTGTTTAAGCTTTTTCTGGGAGGGGCAGCTGCTTACGGCGGAGCTTTTTTGCTGGGCGGACTGGGCCGTGCTTTTTTACAGTCGATTTATACAGGGAAAAACGTGATCCTGTTTCATCTGCTGGACAGTTTTGTTCTTTGCGCATTATTCGAACAGGTATTGCTTTTGTGTATCATTGCGCTGCTGACATGGAAGGATGATGAATTCAATTACATCTTTGACGGCGTGGTTTATGCGGTTACGGCATCTGTAGGGCTGAGCATTACAGAAAATCTGATCTATATCTTCAGGAACGCATCAACACATAAATTAAGCGAACTTTTGCTCACCCTGGCCGGACATACGATCTGCGCCATATATATGGGCTATTTTTATTCCATGTCCAAAAATGATAAGGGCGCCGGAGAAAAGAAACTGTCCAAAAGCCATATGTTTGAGGCTGCCTTTATTCCCGTGGTCATATATGGTATTTTCATTTTTACCCTGAATATTCAGATTATATTCTTTTATGTGGTCTTTATCATATATGCCATAATCTGCGGGAGTATTACGGTGCATAAGATTATATGGCTGTCCAAAAATGACACGATACTCACCGGACTTGAAGATGTTGTCTTAAGCGAAGCGGAAGCGGAGCTTGCAAAAAATGCAAAAAGGTGGTGACGGATTATGAAGATAAAATGTGATTATTGCGGACAAATGGTTGAAGAGAGCCTGCCAAGCTGCCCGAATTGCGGCGCCGCCCTATCAGGCGTAAACCGGATGGCCTCAGAACAGCCCCATACCATAGAACAGCTAAAAGAGTGGTATGTTTCTCATCATCTGCCGCCTGAAAATGTAACCCGTTTTTTTATCGGCAAAGATATCAAAGAACCGAAAGCCTTCGGTATCTATAAAGATTCAAACGGAGACTTTGTTGTTTACAAAAACAAAGAGAGCGGTCAGCGTGTGATCCGCTACAGCGGTTCCGATGAAGAATATGCGGTTAACGAACTCTATCAGCGACTGCGCGGCGAGATAGTTGATCAGAAAAAGAGAAGTGTGGAGGCTAATATTTCCCGTAACCGCAATGTAAACAGCCACAGTTACCGCAGCTATAACGCAAACAGCAACGTCGGGAAAAGCAAAGGTCGTGGGAAGAGACGCCGTTTTCGTTCATTGCGCATCTGGGCAATTCTGCTGGTCATTGTTTCCATGGCCTATGCCCTTTTGGATGATACACCGGCCAAGGGATATTATCGATATGACGGCAGGGATTATTATTTTCAACAGGATAAATGGTATGCATATGATGACGTAAACGATACCTGGGATCTGTATGAGGACAGCAGCCTGGGTGATGTGATCACGGATGAAACCTCGAGAGAATACAGGATATATAATCATGAAGGCTCCAGATTCGAGGATACAACATGGTATGATCCGGGGACTTACAGCACCAGCTCATGGAAGTCTGATGACAGCAGCTATGATTCCTGGGACAGCAGCGATTCCTGGGACAGCTATGATTCCTGGGATAGCAGTGATTCCTGGGA
>CAJOOZ010000056.1 GCA_905236705.1 uncultured Lachnospiraceae bacterium
CGCGAGGATGCGCACGGATTCGGTTAGGAATTTGTCAGCTAAAGCTGACCCGAATCCGGCGCGCAAGACTCGCAAGCGAGTCTTGACCAGAATTTGACATTTACTAAGAGAAACGGAAACAGGATATGAGTCAGAATAAAACGAGGCCGGTCGTGGCTATTGTCGGCAGGCCGAATGTAGGAAAATCAACTTTTTTTAATGCCATCGCCGGGGAGAGAATCTCCATCGTCAAGGATACGCCCGGGATCACGAGAGACAGGATCTATGCCGATGTCAGCTGGCTGGATCAGACCTTTACGCTGATCGATACAGGCGGTATCGAACCGGACAGTCAGGATGTGATCCTGTCACAGATGCGTTCCCAGGCGCAGATTGCCATTGATACGGCGGATGTGATCCTGTTCATGGTGGATGTGAAACAGGGGCTTGTGGATGCCGATGATAAAGTGGCGGATATGCTCAGGCGCAGCAAAAAGCCTGTTCTGCTGGTGGTCAACAAGGTTGACAGCTATGAAAAACAGCAGATGGATGTCTATGAGTTTTACAATCTGGGAATGGGAGATCCCTATCCTGTTTCCGCAGCCAACAAACAGGGCTTTGGAGATCTGCTGGATGCTGTTCTGGAGCATTTACCCTCAAACGGCAACGTGGATGAAGATGATGACAGACCCAGGATCGCCATCGTCGGCAAACCGAATGTGGGCAAGAGCTCCATCATCAACAGACTGCTGGGTGAGGAGAGACTCATTGTATCGGATATCGCCGGCACGACCAGGGATGCCGTGGATGCCACGGTGAAATACAATGGCAGGGAATACATTTTTATCGATACGGCGGGGCTCAGACGCAAGAACAAGATCAAAGAGGAGCTCGAACATTTCATGATCGTCCGCACGGTGGCCGCGGTGGAACGCGCCGATATCGTGATCGTTGTCATTGATGCGACGGAGGGCGTGACGGAGCAGGATGCCAAGATCGCCGGTATCGCCCATGAAAGGGGAAAAGGCGTTATCATTGCCGTCAACAAATGGGATGCCGTTGAGAAGGACGACAAGACCAGCAAGGAATTTGAAAAAAAGATCCGCACCACCCTGTCTTTTATGCCTTATGCACAGCTTGTATTTATTTCGGCAGCCACGGGACAGCGCCTGGTCAAGCTGTATGAGATGATCGATATGGTCGAACAGAGCGCATCCCTCAGAGTGGCAACCGGCGTTCTCAATGAGATCGTGGCGCAGGCCACCGTGTTGCAGCAACCGCCCAGCGACAAGGGAAAACGCTTAAGGATCTACTATACGACGCAGGTTTCGGTCAAACCGCCGACCTTTGTGATCTTTGTCAATGACAGTGAACTGTTTCATTTTTCCTATCGGAGATATATCGAAAACCAGATCCGTGAGACCTTTGGATTCAAGGGAACACCCCTCAGGCTCATTATCCGCGAGCGCAAGGAAAAAGACTGACACAGAAAGAGGAACGATCATGATCAATCGCGTTTTATGTATTTTGTTGGGATATGTATGCGGCCTGTTTCAGACAGGATATCTCTACGGCAAGCTTCATGGCGTGGATATCCGCAGCAAGGGCAGCGGCAATGTCGGCACCACCAATTCGCTCAGAGTACTTGGTAAAAAAGCGGGGGCAATCGTACTGGCGGGTGATGCAGGAAAAACGGTCGCAGCCATATTGCTGGCGCACCTGATCTTTGGTACCAAGGAGCCGGGGATGGATATGATCCTGCAATTATATGCGGGACTGGGAGCTACCCTGGGACATAATTTCCCCTTTTATCTGCACTTTAAGGGTGGCAAGGGCATAGCGGTTCTGGCCGGAATCTATCTGGCCTGCGGGATCACCTGTAACTGGATTCCTTTCTGCATCGGCTTTGTGCTCTTTTTCGCCATCTTTTTTGTGACCCATTACGTCTCTGTTTCGTCCATGACGGTTTCAGCGCTGTTTTTTGGCTGCGTCGTGGTCATGGAACGGACCAGGGTGATCGTAACGGAGAATATGGCGGGCAGGATCGAGCTCACCGTTCTTGCTGCCGTCATTATGATCATGGCATTCGTCAGACACGGGGAGAATATCAAAAGACTCATGGCAGGGAATGAGAGAAAGACCTATCTGGGGAAAAAGAATAAAACGGATTGACACCATATAAAACATTTCGGAGGTATGAGACATGGCAAAAGTATCGGTAATCGGGGCAGGAAGCTGGGGAACTGCTCTTTCCAAGGTCCTGGCGGACAACGGACATGAGGTTTTGGTCTGGTCCATCCTGGAGGATGAAGTCAGACTGCTGAGAGAGAAGCGTGAACACACTTCCAAACTGCCCGGCGTAAAATTACCGGAAAGCATCGGATACACAACGGATCTGCAGCAGGCCTGCAGCGGGCAGGATGTGATCATCATGGCGGTGCCTTCCGCTTTTCTGCGCAGCACGGCACATTCCATGAAGGATTATGTGCAGGACGGACAGATCATCGTGGATGTCTCCAAAGGCCTGGAAGAAAGCACCTGTAAGATTCCGACTCAGGTCTTGGAGGACGAGATCCCGGGCTGCGTAGCCTGCGTTCTGTCAGGACCTTCCCATGCGGAGGAAGTAGGCAGAGGGATGACCACTACGCTGGTGGCAGGAGCCAAAAAGCAGACGGATGCGGAGCTGATCCAGAATCTGTTTATGTGTGACTATCTGCGGGTATATACCAGCTCGGATCTGCTGGGGATCGAACTGGGCGGAGCGCTGAAAAACGTCATCGCGCTGGCAGCGGGGATTGCGGACGGACTCGGTCAGGGCGATAATGCCAAGGCAGCCATCATCACCAGAGGGATCTCGGAGATCTCCCGTCTCGGTCGCGCCATCGGCGGCAAACAGGAGAGCTTTTCGGGGCTGACGGGGATCGGAGATCTGATCGTGACCTGTTCCTCCATGCACTCGAGAAACCGCAGAGCCGGCATTCTGATCGGACAGGGCAAGAGTATGCAGGAGGCAATGGATGAGGTGCAGATGGTGGTAGAGGGAGTGTATTCCGCCAAGGCAGCCAGACAACTGGCTGAACAGTACAATGTTCCCATGCCCATCGTTACGGAGGTCAACAAGGTCCTGTTTGAGGGAAAAAGCGCCCGCGATGCTTTGACGGAGCTGATGATCCGCGATAAAAAGCCGGAGGAAAGCTCACTGATGTGGTGATTTTAGTTTTTTTTAATATTTTTATTAGAAAAAAAACATCTCTGTTATTCCATTTTATTTGAATAATGGCACGGGGTGTGATAGAATGCAACATGGAACTTCGGAAATACGGTGCGACGTAGTGTTTTATACAATACCAGAAAGGGGAAAAAAATGAAAAAGGAAAGACTGACAAAACGGATTTTATCAGTACTGTTGACCGTAGCAACAGTGGTTGCCGCTTTGCCGTTGCAGACAATGGAGGTCAGGGCGGCAGAAAACAAGATTGAGCTTAAAGAGGCCACCTGGGATAGCAAGCATTCAAGTTTTCAGTTTGTGAATCCTCAAGTGAGTGTTGATGAGCAGTCAATTATATGTGTGTCTGTTGATAATGGTTCTTTTACTCCGGCTATACCGGGTGGAGCAATCAAAAAGTCTGGTGTGAATAATGCAGGCGCGTATGTTGATGGTGACAGTATAATAACTGGTGAAACTAAAATGCAATCCATCACTGTAATGAAGGAGAGTGGAACATTTACTACAGATGATATTAGCAATTTTATAAAAAACACAACATTTTATAAAGATGATGCTGAGAAAGTTAAAGTGTCTGTGATTACCAGTGACTATGAGCTGAAACCGAATGAAGGCGCAATGATTGTCGATGATGGCATACACTACTATAGATTAGTTAAGTGGACAGATGATTTGGGAAATGAAAACGCCAAATCCTGGTATCAAGCGTATAATGATGCAAAGAGCAGTCATGTTGGTAATTTGAAAGGATATCTGGCAACAATCACAAGTGCAAATGAGCAAGAATATTTGCAGGCGTTGTTTGGTCATACTGAGCTGGAAAATGAAAAGAAATATAAAGAAGGATTTTGGCTTGGTGGAGCCAGGACATATTTTGAAGGTGAAGATTTTGTGGGAACTACTGAAAATTCCGGGTCCAATTTTAAACCTGACCTTGATCAGCTTGGTGACGACGTGAAACTGGTTCCCTGCAAGTTGGATAATACTTTGGAAGATAAGAGGGTTGATTATCAGACCAAATGGCGATGGGTCTGCGGTCCGGAAGCTACTGAAGGTGAAGATGCCGCATTGTTTTATACTACTTCAGACCAGGGAAAGCGCAGTATAACAAATGAAAAGAACTTTGAGGAAAACGGTAAGTACTCAAATTGGCGTAATGGCGATGGGTACGAGCCAAATGATGAGCCCAATAATTCGCCATTGAATGATGACTGTTTGGGGAATTTGAGCGATGAGTATGGATCAGAATACGCGCTTGTGTACGGCTATGGATCCTATGGCTATTGGAATGACTTTACACCTAATCGTAAAGATATTTACGGGTATATTGTAGAGTATAGTGCTTATGGTGAAAATACTTATACAGAACAGGATCCTGGGGACACTAGCACAATAACTGAGACTGAAACAACAGTACCGACAGTTACAATTACGGCTCATGATTTTTTGATTGCCAGAAAAGATGCTAAGAATGAAAATGGAGAAGAACTCTCAAATAAGGTGGCTGAATTAGCCAGAGTAAGTACTGATCCTGATGGTAATGAGGTAAGAGTAAGTCCTGAGTCGCTCACAAAAATCAGGACAACGGCTGACAATCTCGATGAGAATGAAATTGAAGATGTTGTTCTTACAGCTACCGGTGCAGATGACGTACAAGTGAAAGGTATAATTCGAGATGTGATTGAACCTGGGGAAAATTCTAAAATATCCATTGGCGCTAATGATTTTGAGATTACCAGGGAAGAACTTAAAGACGCAGCAAGTACTGATGCTAAACTTGATAGCCAGCTGAAAGAGTGGGCAAAGGTATTTGGCATTAACGATGACACAACCTATGATTATGATAACCCTAAATTGGAAGTAAAGAACAGGGAAGAGCTTGAAGCCAAGGCGGGAAAATATCCGGTCACGTTTGCCTTGAAGGATGCATTTGGTGATCAGATAGCAGAGGTAACTGTATATGCAACAGTTAAAGCCGGTACAGTCAATGGTAAAGATTTTCCAATATCGCCTGATGGCAAGGGACTGATGACACCTGAAGAGTTCATTGGAAAGGCTAGTGTTACGACAAAGGATAAGGATGATAAAGCGGTAGATCCAAAAGTTAATGCAAAAGTTAATCAAGATGATTTGGATAAACTCAATGAATTGTTGAAAAACGGGGTAGATGGCGAGAAGAAGGTAGATGTTAGGGTAAAAGGTCCTGACGATAGCGAGACAACTATCACAGTCACAGTAACTCCGGAAGGTACAGACGATAAGACTCCGGATGATAAGACTCCGGACGATAAGACTCCGGGCGAAAATCCCGCAGCCAAGGTTGAGATTAGTGATCCTGTTGATGGCGACCCTAAAGACAAAAAAATAGAAGGTACGAAAGGTGATGAGGGCGAAGTAGTCTATGAGATTACCGTACCCAGCAGCCAGGAAAAAGTCGAGATTAAGACCACACCTGAGGATGATGGAAAACTGAAGGATGATATTGATGCTGGTAACCTTAAGGGTGGTGCAAATGTAGTCGGCGACAACCCGGGAGATTTTACAGTTGAGAATCTCAAGATAGGAGATAACGGAAGTGTTTCCGTAACAGTAGAATCCAAAGATGGAAAAAATACAACCACACTCATCTACAAAATTACACGCGAGCCATATGTTATCGATGCTCATGATGTGATCGTGAAAGTCGGAGATCCTGTTACGCCAGAGGAAGTTGTAGGTAAATCGGATGCGAAAGTAGTTGATGATAAAGGGAAAGAAATCAAAGATAAACCAATTACTCCCAAGGATCCCGAGCAGAAAGTAGACACCACCGAAGCAACGGATGACCCGATTGAGGTTACGCTGAAAGGCGACGATGATGTAAACGAAGAAACTGTTAAAGTCTATGTTGTAGACAACATCGGAAAGGATGATAATGTGGAGGATCCTGCGGATCCCGAGAAGACACATTTTGCTTCTATTGGCGCAAATGGCTTTGATATTCCGATGAGTTTGGCACAGGATCCGGATGCTTATCCTGATAAATTGAAAGAACTGGCCAATGTTGTAGGTCTGTATGATGGTAAGCCCGTTGCCCCTGAAGATATTGAGTTGGTTTCTCACACCATCAAGCCGGAAGTCGGCAAGACTTATACAGCCACTTTCAAGATTAAAGATACTGATGCAAAAGTAACAGTCGATGTCAAGGTAGTTGACGACAGCAAGATAGATGCAAAAGACGTTGAGCTTGAAGCCGGCAGCAAAGATAAGATTGATGAGAAGGGACTGCTGGATCTGGCAGAAGCCAAGGGTGAAAAGGATGGAAATCCTGTCGATGTAAAGGTCTATGATCAGAAAGATCTGGATGAACTGAATGATCTGCTGAAGAACAAAAAGCCCGGAACTGTTGATGTAACACTAATCACACCCGATGGTACAATTAAGACGATCAAGGCAACGGTTAAAGCAGCTGACCAGACACCCGCCGGCACAATAGATGCAAAAGACGTTGAGATTGAAGTAGGCAGCAAAGACAAGATTGATGCGGATGAACTGCTGAAACTGGCAGGTGCTACGGGCAAAGATAAGGATGGAAAGGATGTCAAAGTAACGGTTGATCCGGAAGAGCTGGCCAAGCTGAATGATCTGCTGAAGAACAAACAGCCCGGAACTGTTGATGTAACACTGACCACACCTGATGGTACAACCAAGACGATCAAGGTAACGGTTAAAGACCAGACACCTGCGGGCGGAGATATTGTTTTTGAGACAACGAATCCCAAGGATCTCGTGCTGAAGATCGATCCGAACAAGGAACTGAAAGAGGTCAAGATCAATGACAAGGTTGTGACTCCGGATCCGTCCAACTATGTAGATGATAAGAAAGGCAATCTGACGATCAAGGCATCCTATCTCCAGGATCTGTACAAGCAGGATCCGACAAGAGAGAACTATGTAGTTGAGGTTGTTTATAAAGACAACACCAATACAAAAGTTAACTTTATGATCAAGGAATTTGATGAAACCAAGGTCGTTAAGAATCCGCCGATGTTCAAAATGATGAAATACATCGTTTTGAAAAACAAGTTTACGATCAACCTGAACGGTATATCCGAAAATGCCAAGGTAACCTTCAAGAGCTCCAATAAGAAGGTAGCTACCGTTAACCAGAAGGGTGTCGTAAAGGGCAAGAAGAAGGGTAAAGCCGTTATAACCGCTACGATCGTCCAGAACGGTGCATACTACAATGTAAAAGTAAATGTTCAGGTGATCAAGAAAGGTTATAAAGGATATGGCAAGAACTACAACCTGAACAATAAAGCCATCGTTAAGAAATCAGGCGAGCTGCCGGAGTTCAATGTTTACAAGAATGTGGGCAAGGGCAAGAGCACCACGCTCCAGTTTACGGACGTAACGGCCAAGAAAAAAGATATTTCCTTCAGCATTCCCAAGAAGGAGAAGAAATATCTGAAGATCGGTAAGGTGAAATATAATGCCAAGAAGAAAACAGCCAGCGTCAAGATTACCGGCAAGAAGAAAGGCTGGGTACATCTGACAGCCAAGATCACCCAGAACGGAAAGGTATATTACACCAGACTGCTGATCCGCGTTGATGATAATACATGGACTGCTAAGCAGAAAAAGAAATACCTGAAATAAGAGTAGCTGAAACTAATCAACCAGCACCCCCGAGACCCGGTCTCGGGGGTGCTTATTTATATCGAACAAAAATGCGGATTCCGCAAAACTGTCGATTAGAGTATTGATTAAGATGTTCCTATGATGTATAATTCTAATGAACAAAAATGCGGATTCCGCAATTTTGTTCAATAAGTAATGAGGCGGAACAATATGGAAATACGTAGAGATATATATTTGAATAAGCTTATTTCAAAAAAACATAACGGACTAATTAAGGTTGTGACAGGCA
>CAJOOZ010000057.1 GCA_905236705.1 uncultured Lachnospiraceae bacterium
ATATGATTTTGCCTCAAGGTAAATGCAACGGATCATAAAGGTTTAACGAAGACGGGGGATAGGGAATGAAGAAAAAGAAATTACGAGTGACTTTCAATGCCCCGGTGGTACTTAGCATTGTGGCGGTCAGTTTTGCGGCCACACTGCTTGGCTACATTACCGGCGGGCTATCCGGAAGATTATTATTTATGACGTACCGTTCTTCGCTCTTGTCACCGCTGACGTGGCTGCGGGCATTTACCCATATCTTCGGACATGCGGACTGGGCGCATCTGGTAGGGAATATGAGCTATCTGCTCCTGCTGGGGCCTATGTTGGAGGAAAAGTACGGATCAGAAACACTGGCAGCTGTGGTGGCGATCACGGCGTTTGTGACCAGTCTGGTCAATTATATATTATTCCCGTCTGTAGCGCTTTTCGGTGCAAGCGGCGTTGTGTTTGCGTTCATCCTGCTGTCTTCGTTTACGAGCTTTAAAGAAGGAGAGATTCCGTTGACTTTTATTCTGGTGGCGGTATTTTTTATCGGTCAGCAGGTGATCGAAGGAATAACGGTACGGGATAATATCTCAAATCTGTCGCATATCATCGGAGGAATTCTGGGCGGCCTGCTGGGCTATGGCCTGAATATCCGGTATTCTCACTAAAAGTGACAGCTCTTGCCATGTCTGCATTCAAGCCCATGGATGTTCTTCGGAATGCTCACAGGCTTTATTCTTATCCCTCTAGCAATCGCAAAGATTCAACAATATACGCAAAAGCCTCCGGGCTTTGGCTGCGCATGTAGGAAAGTTTTTTATACTCGCTTTTGCCTATATTTTCCTGAAGGTAGATTTTAGGGTTCTCTATAGTGATAAAGGGCTGACCTGTAAGCATATGTTGAGAGCCTTAGTGGATGATCAAGGATCAGCATGAGAGAGGTTCCGCCCTTGAAGATGAAGGGCATTCCGACACGGGTGATGGCTTCCAGCAGGCCAAAAGCAAACAGGACTCTTTCTAAAAGAGAAGGATCTTTTTTATATCTCTTCCGGAGAATATCTATATATTCTAAGGTGTAGGTTTCTTTTGTAATCATAGCCGGTCTCCTTATCAGATGGTCATTAGGTTTATATCGGTCTGTGTGTTTATGAAGGAAAGCAGGCTTTCATAGAGATGGCGGCGCTTTGCATATCGGAACATTCTTGTTTCATCGATCATATATTTATGAAAGATGTCCTCATATATGCGTGGGTATTCACTTCTTTCGATCATGTTCCCGGACAGCTTTTTTGATAGCAGATCTACCAGTAACTTCTCAATAGAGCAGGAATGATTGGCATCCGGCGATGGTGCTTCCGAGAGAAGCTTTTGGACAACGATATCTGTCTCGGGGGCCCGCTGTTTATAAAAGATATCAGCGGTCGGCTGAATCATGGCATATGGATACTTTTCGTGCAGCAGTTCATAGACTGTATCTACGAGCATGGCTTCCACTTCGATAAATATCACGTTTTTTGCGATCTGATGATTGACAAAATCATTCATCTGTATCAGTTCCCACATTTGAAAGCTTACAAGAGGATAGGATTCTACGATGTCTTTTTCGAGAGCGTGATACTCCTGAGAGTGAGGGTAGGAGTATTGCTTTTTTGCCGGTACATCCCGGGGGATGCGGTAGTATTTTCCGGCGCCTGCAGATGCAAGGCCTCCCTGTTTACGCAGGGTTACAAGCATCCAGTTGATGGAGGCTTCGGAACATTCGGGATATATGGAATAGACTGTTTCGCGGAAAGTTTTTTTGTTAAAAATCTCACCGGCAGGGAGATGTGGTAGTATGGTGGCTGCATTCATGGATGGGATCACCTCGTGTTTGTTAAAACTATAATTCGGCAAAAAAAAGAAAAAGTGACAATCTATAGCATTTATTATAACCGATGAAGGGATAAAGTCAACTATAATTCGGCAAAAAATCACAAAAAGTGACAAATCGAAACATTCGAATTTAAGAGACTGACCGGGCACATTTGAGCGGCTCCTTGACATGCTCGACATGGAACGGATATGAAAAATGTAAAATATACTTGACATTATTCCATTGAGAGTTTATTGTATGATTATCAGCTGATAGATAACTATAGTAATAAGCTTTTTTTGATCTATTACGAGGCGAAATATAATGAACTCAGGTGAATCATTTGGAATGGCAGTAGGTTTAATGGTTGGTCTTGTAATTGCGGTAGCGCTTCTCAAGTTTGCCAACAAGGATCACAAGTTTAAGACACAGTACGACGAGAGACAGGAATCCATTATGGGTCGCGGATACAAATACAGTTTCTACACTCTGGCTTTTCTGGAAGTGGTTCTTGCAATCCTCGAGATAGGTGATATCTCGTTAGGGATCGACAGATATCTGGTACATTTTATAGTATTACTCATATCTTTTGCGGTTCTGTGCATTCACAGCATCTGGAACGAAACATACTGGGGACTTAATAACAACCGCAAGCGCTATATCGCGATCATAGTTATAGCCGTAGCTTTAAATCTTATCCCCGTTATCGGTGTTATCGTAAACGGGTCACTTTTCAAAGATGGCTTTAATTCACTCCCTCTTCTTAACCTGATCGTTCTGATCTGGATGGCTGTAATTGGCATATGTGCTCTTGTAAAGAAAGGGTTTGACGCAAAAGCAGGCGGGGAGGACTGAGCATGAAGAATCTTCGGCTTAAAGCTGCCAGAGCGGGTCTCGACATGTCCCAGGACGAGCTCGCCAAGAAGGTCGGGGTTTCCCGACAGACCATCAGCGCGATAGAAAAAGGGGATTATAATCCCACCATAAACCTGTGCATCTCGATCTGCCATGTCCTTGGCAGGACTCTCGATGACCTTTTCTGGGACGGGTGATAGTATTATAATAAGGGAAAAGAACAGGCGGTGCAGGGGAAATGGCTACAAGGCGGCTGAATGGTAAGAATATAAGGCACAGGACGCTCATGTCCGACAAGTTCTACTCTATGCTTCTGAGCGGAACCCTGACAATGATGGTGGTCTCTGTGCTGTTGATGTCGGATTCGGTCATCGCGGGCGCGATGATCGGTTCAGACGCCGTCGCCGGCATCACGCTTGTGACGCCGCTGTATTCGCTGGCCGCGTTCTTTGCCTCTATATTTTCCCTGGGCGTCCCCATCATATACTCTACGGAAATGGGGAAATTCAATAAGTCAAAAGCGGATCAGGCGTTCGGCTTCGGTTTGCTGATGAGCATCGCTGTAGGCGTTTCCCTGTTTCTGCTTGCGACATTTTTCGGCGATATGTATCTTCGAAGCAGCGCCCCGCCGGAATCGGTACTGAATGAGGCGCGAGGTTATCTGTTCTGGATGCGTTTTACCATCCTGGTGATCCCTCCGGCAATGCTGATTGACTCGATGGTATACAGCGACGGCGACGAAAACCTGTCCACCGTTGCCAATATCGTGCAGGGTGTCGGGAATATAATCGCTTCCGTGCTTCTCGCCCGCATCATGGGGATCAGAGGCATTGGCCTGGCGTCCTTTTTATTCAATGCGATCTCTATGGTGATCCTCTTTACCCATCTTCTGAAAAAGAGCAATTCCCTCCGCCTGAATCTGTATTTTTCCCGGAATTTAGTGAAGGAAGTAGTGCGTTACAGTATCATCGACGCCAGCACATATCTGTTTCTGTCGATTCTGGTCGCCGTACTCAACGCCTTTGTCAGCGTCCGGTTCGGGGCACAGTATCTGCTTCTGGTCTCTGTCGTTACGCTCTGCCGGGAATTGCAGATGATCTTCGACGGCATCGGAGAGGCGATCACCCCCATTCTGAGCGTATATCTGGGGGAAAGCTCCGGCGAAGGCATAAAATCAATCTGTCGCCGGGCATACAAAGTCGCCATTACGGAGGGCATCGTGGTGATGCTGGCGCTGATCGTCTGTGCGCCGTGGATTCCAAGGTTACTGGACATTACCGATCCGGTGATGCTGGGGCATGCCGTGACGGGGGTGCGCATCCTGTCGCTCGGCTCCGTTTTCGTCAGCCTGTTGTATCTGCTGACCTCCTACTATAATGTGATCGAAAAGATCATGCTGGGACTATTGGTGGGGCTGTTCAGGGATATGCTGCTTGGCGTGCTTCTGGCAGTGGGTCTGGGCGCCGCGTTCGGGCAAAACGGGATGTTTGCCGGACTGGCTGCGGCTTCGGCGGCCGCTTATGCGCTGCTTTTGCTGTATCTGACAGGGCGTTTCGGACGGGAGAATACGCCGCTGCTGCTTTCGACCCTCTCACTTAATGATAAGAACTTCATGTTTGATCTGACCATCGAGCCGGACCGGATCATAGGATTGCAACAGAAGGTAGAGGCTCTGCTGACAGAAAAAGGCATCGCCCCCAAGACGACAGGCCGCGTTGCGCTGTTGATAGAAGAACTGTACATGCTGATATTTGAGAAGAATGCAGACAAAGAGGTTCTCAGTGAGTGCACCGTGATTTTACGGCCGGAGGGTGTTCAGATAATCGAGAAGGACAATGGAGTGCTTTTTGATATTTCCGAGGAGGATGCGGCCATCACGTCATTTTCATCCTATGTGGTATCATTGTATATGGTTGAATTAGGGAGTTCCAAGCGTCATCTTACCACCATGAGCTTTAACCGCACTTCCTTTATTGTAGGGGTCGACTGAGGAGGGGCAAATGGTGACAAAGAGACGGGTGAAAATATCGGCCGGAACAGTTATAATAATAGAAGAAAAATCAAGAAGGAGGCATTTATAATGGGTACGGTTATGGAAGCGATCACAAAGAGATGCTCGACGAGAGGCTATACAACGGATGAGCCGGGCCGGGAGGAGATCGGGAAGATCATCGAAGCGGGGCTGAAGGCTCCTACTGCCGCAAACATGCAGGAGATCCATTTCAGCGTCCTCAAAGGCGATAACCCGGTATTAAAGGAAATCGAGGATGAGAAGAACCGGTTAAGAAACATCACGAATGCGGAGCAGAACTTTTATTACGGTGCGCCCATCGTCGTGATCCTCAGCGGGAAGAAAGATTTCAACTGGAGCTTTCTGGATGCGGGAATAGCAGTTGAAAACATGGCGCTTGCAGCGACGGAAATGGGACTCGGGAATCTTATAATAGGCTGCATATATGATGCGATGCATGGAGAGAAGGAAGAGCAGTTTTCCAAAGCGGTCGGGATCCCGGATGGCTGGGAATTCGAGATCGCCATAGCGGTCGGATATCAGGCTGTGAGCAAGGAGCCGCATACATACGATGCCGATAAGCAGGTAAATTATTGTTTCTGATACGGATATTCCCCAAATGCAGGACAGGCGGGGCAGGCAGCAAAGCAGCGATTCGAAAGGAGAAACCAAATGAACGAGGTACTGAAGAATTATATTGAGATTGTTCCTGTGATAAAAGATGCTCTGGGCATGGATATCATGATGAGTGTCACGGATGGTTATGAATTCCTGGCATATTGGCGCGGGGACAAGATGGTAGCGGATATCCATGTGGGAGATAAGCTCAATCATGATGATCCGATGTGGACCAGTTTTACCACCGGCCAGAAGCTGGAACAGGTATGTCCGCCTACCGTTTACGGGTTCGCCTTCAGGGCGATCACAATCGCCATCAGGGACGGCAGTGAGATAGTGGGAACTATGGGAATAGCTATCAGCCTTGAAGACGAGACATACACGCAGGAAGCTTCGGAAAAGCTCCTTGGCGTGATTTCCGACGTACAGAAAGAAATGAATACCATTAACAAGTATAATGACACGATCAAAGAGAGTTCGGCGAACATCAGATCCACGGCTTCGGAGATCATGAGTGATATAGCCGAGGTGGAAAAATTCGTCAAAGACATACAGGCCATATCCAATAAAACCAACATTCTCGCTCTCAATGCATCGATAGAAGCCGCCAGAAGCGGTGAGGTAGGTAAGGGATTTGCCGTTGTTGCCAATGAGATGGGCAAGCTCGCTGCCGGAACCAAGGAGTCTTCCGACAACATACTCGGGATATTGACCAGACTGGTCACAGATATAGGCAATATGAACAATGACCTTGCGGAACAGGATAAATCACAGGAGGGACAGACAGAAGCCTCCCAGAGATTTTTCAATGAGGTGAAGAACATCGAAGACATCACCTCGGGCGTGCTCGAAAGGTTCTCGACCGATCTGTGATCATCAAGCGTATATGGTGGTGATTTTCGCATCTGACCCTGCCTCCTTTACGACCGGAGCATAGATTCCGGTAAGCGGTGGCGGGGTCATGCCGACTATATGACAAACGGCGTATCATGGGAGAAATGACATGGATCAGATAGTGGAATGGGCAAAAGAACTTCAGAGTCTCGCACCGGCGCCTCATTCGTATGCTGTGACGATTTCAGAAGCTGTCAGGGTATGAAGGGTGCGGCTGACTTTATAGAAAAAGCGTCGCACCCTTCTGATAGTACAGATATCAGCGTTCGCTCTTTATAGCCTGATACAGGGCTGCATCGGAGCTGTGCTTATACGGAAGAACGTAGAATACACCGACTAATCCGCAGGTGATCAGCGACAACAGACCCCAAAGTATAAATGAAAGATCATATACGAATGACTTCCATTTCATTCCCTTCATCATCATTCTTGACTGCTTAAGAGCATCGGAGCCGCTGACAGAGGGATCCTCAGCCAGAATGTACGGCACCATCCTGTATGAGTATGTCAGGATCACTCCGGGAATGATAAATAATGCAAATCCTATTGCTATCAGAAGATCGCGCAGGAAGATCCCGAGGACGGCTTTGCCGTAATTGTTCTTGTAAGCGCAAAACAGCTCGCCGAGGGTTGCATTATCATCCTGGTTTGAAAGGAAAAAGCCGTTACATCCTACTTCCAGGGGATTCAACAGGAAGATATCGATGATTTTGATAATGATCAGGACAACCGATGCCGCCGCAAGGATTGCTAAAGCAATCTTTACTGCATCCGGAGAACCAAAAAGCTCTGACATATCCTGATCACCGCTGCTGCTTCTTGTTGCAGTGGTGGATGCCACAAAGAACAGATTGTAGATGATCGCGACAAGAACTGCCCGCCAATAGTTCTTTTTGAAATTGGACTTTCCTTTTTGCTTTACTTCACTTCTCGACCACATAATAAAACCTCCTAATTGTACAAAATGCGGTATAATTGCACCTGAATTATACAATATATCGATTTAGATGGCAAATGTCCCTGAAAGGTGTGCCCTTTTTCCTTTGTGAAAATGGTTGTATAATACAGAAAAACATGTAATGTGGGAGGTTAGTATGATCAGGACTTTGAACTCGCCGGCATTGTATGCCATATGCGGCGGTATAATCGGCTTTGTAGCCGTAGTATGTCTGGTATTCCTGATAAGAGCCTACAGAGCGGGAATTGCCGCGGGGATGGATAAGGGAATGCTCAAGCGGACCATTACTTCAAGCGTTACCTTTACGATCCTGCCAAGCGTGGGCATTCTTCTCGGAGTAATTGCCCTGTCGGGAAGCCTTGGCACGCCGTGGCCGTGGTTAAGGCTGTCCGTTATAGGCGCCCTTCACTATGAGACCCAGGTTGCACAGGCAGCCGCCGAGCAGGTAGGGGTAGGCACTCTTAGCGCGGCCAATATGACCCCGGTGGGGTTTGCCACGATCGCGCTCCTTATGAGCATCTGTATTCCCTGGGGCATGATCCTCTCATTCTTTTTCAACAAATCCTATCTGAAGAAAATCAAGGGTAAGAACAAAGAGGAAGCAGATAAGGAAAAGACCCCGTCATTCGGGGACTCTGCCATGATCGCCATGTTTATGGGCCTTGTGAGCGCGTACATCGGAAGCTACATCGGAGGTTTCGTCTCCGGGGAGGGGCTTTTTACATTCAAAGGGGATCTGACTCCCATAATAGTGGCGGTAATCTCGGCTGCGGTAATGGCAGTTTTCACATATTTTGCAGAGAAAAAACATATGGTGTGGCTTGAGAGCTTCTCCATCGCGGGCAGTATGCTTGTGGGGATGCTTGCCGCCGTGTTTATATAGGAGGGGCGTGTTATGAATAACGAATACCTTGAAAAATATAACAAAGGCACACATATAATAGGAAGACTTGCCAGTGCCATAGCGCTTTTCCTTCTGGTCGGAGCACCTTTCCTGATCGGGAAAGTCATCGGAGGAATGCCCGATCTGTCAGCGGTTGCAAAGGGCTTTATCTCAGTCGGACTCGTTTGGACAATATCAAGCGTCGTGGAGTTTCTGGTCTACACGCCTATGCTTGGAGCGGGAGGCGGATATCTGGCATTCATAACCGGAAACCTCATAAACATGAAGATCCCCTGTGCCATGAATGCCAAGGAAATGGCGGGGACCAGGTCGGGAACAACGGAGAATGAAATAATCTCGACTCTTTCCATTGCCGCATCAAGCCTTACCACAATAGTAGTGCTGGCGCTTGGAGTGCTTCTTCTGACACCGCTTCAGCCGATCCTTCAGAGCGAAACATTGCAGCCTGCCTTTGCCAACGTGGTACCGGCATTATTCGGGGCAATGGCATACCAGTATTTCAGGAAAAATCTGAAGCTGGCCATGGCTCCGCTGATCATTATGAGTGTTTTGTTTATCCTGGTACCTGCCCTGATCAGCCAGGCCAGCATAATGATACTTCCAAGCGGAGCGATCACCATAGCATTGGCATATATGATCTATAAGAAGAACGGAACGATAGAAAAGGCAGAGAAATGAAGATTATAACGGGATTACTTATTGTTTTGGGTGCGATCATAGGGATACTGGCAGTGCTTCTTCTTGTTGCGCTTATCAAGACTCTTCTGACGCCGGGTAAGGTCTCGGACTACAAGGCCCCCGGGGCGGACGAAAGAGCGCTCCGGTACGCCGGGATACTTTCCGAAATGGTCCAATATGACACCACATCCCACGATGGCGTCCATGACGTGGAAAGGTTCGAAGGCTTTCACAAGGTCCTGGAAAGGCTTTTCCCGCTTGTGCACAGCAGCCTTGAGAAAACCGATATTGACGGGAACCTTCTATTTTACTGGAAGGGACAAAGCAGCGAAAGACCGTTGGTCCTGATGAGCCATCAGGATGTGGTTCCTGCGGAAGGAGAGTGGATCCATGAACCTTTTTCCGGAGACATTGCCGACGGGAAAGTCTGGGGAAGAGGCGCAAGCGACACCAAGTGTTCCGTATTCGGATTCTTTCAGGCGGCAGAGGAGCTGTTAAGCGAAGGATATACTCCTCCCATGGATGTTTATCTGTCATCTTCCTGCACCGAAGAGTGGGCGGGAGACGGATGCCCCAAGCTTGTTGAAGAAATGAAAAGACGGGGAGTTACGCCTTATCTTGTGTGCGATGAAGGCGGCGGGATAATAACGGAGCCCGTAGGCGGCATTCCCGGGAATTTTGCCATGGTGGGTGTTTTCGAAAAAGGAAAGGCGGACATTAAGCTTACCGCCAGATCAAACGGAGGGCACGCTTCGGCGCCAAAGGCAGGTTCGCCCATTGCAAGGCTGGCAGCCTTTGTAAATGAGATCGAAACAAAGAAGCCGTTTAAGAGAAAAATGCCCCCGGAAGTGCAGGCAATGTTTGAAAAGCTGGCGCCATACGCAAGCTTTCCCATAAAGCTTGTCTTTTCAAATATATGGCTTTTTAGACCAATTCTGTTAAAGGTTCTGCCTTCGATCTCGGCACAGGCAGGGGCGATGATCCAGACGACCATTGCATTTACCATGCAGAAAGGCTCTGACGCATATAATGTTCTCCCGCAGGAAGCAACCCTTGGCGCCAATATGAGATTCATCCCCCATCAGGGCATGGAAGAAAGTCTTGATATTGTACGTAAAATCGCCGGAAAACATGACCTGGAGCTTGATATAATACGTGCGAGCGATTATTCCGAGTCTGCCGATATTAACGGCGAAGGATTCAGATTTTTTGAGCGGATCATCAAGGAAACCTTCGGGGATCTGCCGGTCAGCCCGTACGTAATGACCGGGGCTACGGATGCCAAATGCTATCAGGAGATCTGTGACTGTGTATTGCGATTTGCACCGGTAATATACGGACCCGAGCAAATGGCAGGAATGCACGGGTTAAACGAGAACATAGAATACAATTGCCTGCCGGGGTGTGTGGATTTTTACAGGAATTTAATTACGAAAATGAGCTAAAACCATTGATTTTACTGGGTTTGAAGGCATTTTTCGGTGTGATTTTTGAAAAATTCCTTCTATTATATATTATATTTCACTGAAATCAGTGTCCATCGTTACCTGCAATATGATCGTAGACAGATATAAGGATTAATGAGATTTTAATGATTTCTAAAAGACCTGTTAAGAAAGACGCGATATAGTCTTTACGAAGACAGGAGGTGGCGCAGATGTTGGAAGCTATTTGTTTCATATTGTTTATCATGGTGTTTTTCAAACTCCTTGGAGTGGCATTCAAGGTCGGCTGGGGAATCTTCAAGATTGTGATGTTCCTTATATTCTTCCCCATTATTGTGCCGGTTATGATAATCGCAGGGTTGGCGGCGGCAGCACTTCCGCTGATCCTTATAGCGGGGGTCGTAGGGTTTGCAACATGAACAGCATAGGAAATAACAGATTAAAGGAGGAAAAATCATGCAGATTACATTGGAAGCAGTAGAAAAGGTAATGGAGCTTACAGGCGCGGACTATTCGAAGGCAAAAGAAGCTCTGCTTAAGGCGGAAGGCGATGTTGATGAGGCCGTAAAGCTCATAACACCGGAAGAAAAATCGGATGACAGGGTAAAAGAGACTGTCGACAAGATCAAAGCAAAGGTCAAGGAAGGTAATGTCGACAAGGTACAGATAAGTAAGGACGGCGAGATAGTTCTGTCGCTTCCCGTAAACCTCGGCATCATCGGCGGCATTGTAGGGCTTGCCGCAGCTCCCTGGGCATTTATCGCGGCTACGATCGCAACACTCGGTTTCGGATGCAGGATCGAGATCATTAAAAAGGACGGAACAACGGACGAGATCATCTGATATTGTTAGTATTACAAGAAGGGCTGCTTGAACGTTTTACAATCAGAGTATTCTTTTTAAGCGTCGGAACATATGGGGCATGTAAAATCAAAAGTACGGGGGAATGAAAAACCGAATAAGAACTCTGGAGAAAAGCGGATACGGATTCTGCTTGTTCCGGTGCTGTGCCTTGCCTTTGCCGCA
>CAJOOZ010000058.1 GCA_905236705.1 uncultured Lachnospiraceae bacterium
CACCAAAAAAAGAGCACAAAATCGTGCTCCTTCATCCCTAACTACAGATTTTACAAAACACCTATGACGTCAGGATTACCCAAAAGGGTTACCTTTCTTTTCGCCGCATTTGAGAAGCTCTCACTCTCCTTTCGTTTTAGTTAGCATTCATGCGGCTTTGCGACGTTTTTTAAAGGCTAAAAATAGCGTGCCCGAAGGGATTCGAACCCCCGACCCACGGCTTAGAAGGCCGTTGCTCTATCCAGCTGAGCTACGGACACATGCATTTATACATGCAGGTAAATTGAGACTATCCAGGCTATCAGCCAAGAGCGGGTGATGGGAATCGAACCCACATATCCAGCTTGGAAGGCTGGTGTTCTACCACTGAACTACACCCGCATATGATGCATCGGGGTGACAGGATTCGAACCTGCGACCCCCTGGTCCCAAACCAGGTGCTCTAGCCAAACTGAGCCACACCCCGTTATCTCTCGAATCCGAACCACAACGCACATAAGATTATATTATAAGAATCAAACCATGTCAAGCATTTTCTTACCTGAATAACCGTGATAAGATGATATCGGGGTCGGAAGTCGGAGAGAGGAACAATCCGGATATCGGGTTTTGACCCCAACATCAAAAGAACGGAGGATGATAGGATGAAAGTGTTACGCAGATTTACAGTTTCGGTATGGGTGCTGCTGGCTTTGTTGTCGGTCGGTGTGTTTGGCATCAGGACGCAGGCGGCCGTCAACCTGAAATTTTCGACAAAACCGACTCAGATCGAAGCATCCAAAAACAGTATCAGAGTGAATTGGTGGGCGGAAGGCGCAGGGGCTTTTATCGTGGAACTGATGGATCATTCCCTGCCGGCTTCACAGCAGACATGGCAATATAAGGCCAGAGTCACTGATCCTTATATTACGCTTGATAATCTGCGCAGCGGCGGCAATTACAGTGTCAGGGTCACGGCCATCAGTGCGGACAATCAGGCGGTGACGACATCTGCCGAGGGACATAATCTCATAACCCTGATCGACAGCATGGGAGATGTAAAGGTGGACAGCTATCGCCAGGACCTGAATTTTGCCAGCGTCAGCTGGTATCCTCTTGGTGCGGCTGATGGCTATGAGTACAGGCTGAAAACAAACGGCGGCAAGATCGTGGCGGAAGGCAAACTGACAGGTACTGACGCCTCCAGGGCTTCCCTGGATTTTAACGACCTGACAGCAAACACGACATATACCTTCAGTGTCAGAGCCTATATGACCTACAGCGGAAAAAGGTATGAGACAGACTGGAAGAGCGTGGATCTGTTTGAACAGACTGTCGTAAAGTCCGTTGTGAAAAGCGGCGGTAAGCTGAAGATCAAATGGTCCAAGGTCAAGGGGGCCGGCGGATATGATGTCTATGTATCCTCCAAACCCAAAAAAGGCTATGTGAAAGTGAAATCCGTAGGAAAAAGTAAAACCTCTCTGACGATCAAAAAGGTTGGAAAGACCAAGATCAGCAAGAAAAAGAAATGGTATGTTTATGTGGTGACGAAAAAGAACGGAAGCAGGTCTGCGATTGATTATTACTGGACATCTGCGGACAAAGGCGGATACAGATATAAATTCTGAGTGAAAGAGAGGCAGAGACATGACTGTTTTGAGCGGATTATCACAGGATTTGGTGGGCGTTTGCAGAGCGGTTCTGCTTTTGATCCTGGCTTATATCGTGGCAGGGATCAGCAAAAGCATTATCCTGAAACTCATGGACAAGACCAGACTTGGCGCATGGATCGAAAAATCGGAGGAGTCCAATCAGCAGGAAAAGGGCACGACGAGAAAGTATATCGGCAAGCTGGTGTATCTGCTGGTATTCCTTTTGTTTGTACCGGGAATCTTTTCTTATCTGGGCGTCAGCCAGGTTGCAGACCCCATTCTGAATCTGATGACCAGAGTCTGGGGCTATGTACCCAGTCTGGTAGGGGCCGTGATCGTATTGCTGGTCGGTAATCTGGTGGCCAAGCTGGTCAGACAGCTGCTTGCACCGGTGTTTGTCAAGCTTGGTGTGGATCGTCTGCAGGAAAAGGCAGGTCTGAAAACGACGGAAGAGGGCAGGCTTTCCACAACCGCCGCCTACATCGTTTATGTCCTGATCCTGATCCCGATCATCATTGTCTCATTGCAGGTTCTTGGGATCGAGGCAATCTCGACGCCGGCTATTTCCATGCTGCATACTATTTTTACCTTCATTCCCAATGTGGCAGTGGCTACGCTGATCATATTGCTCGGTATCGTACTCGGCAAACTTGCATCCAATATCCTCAAGCAGATCCTGAGCTCCAGCGGGCTGGATCTGAAGCTGCAAAAGCTTCTGGGCGAAAAGAGCAGAGGTTTTGTGTTGTCCACCATCGTGTCCGAAGCGGTGAAGGCGATCGTGATCATCTTTTTCATAGTGGAGGGTCTTAGCATATTGCACCTGACGGTTATGACGCAGATCGGCTCCACCGTGATCCGGTACATGCCAAATGTGCTGGCGGCGCTGGTGATCCTGCTGGCTGCCGTGATCGGCGCGGATGCGGCTGAGAATGCACTGAAAAAGTGCGGCCTTGTGGGCTTTGCCCTGATCACCCGCGTGACGATCATCACCGTTGCCGTGTTTATGATCCTCAGTCAGCTGGGGATTGCGGAGCAGATCGTTACCCAGGCTTTTCTGCTGATTGTTGCGGCTCTGGCTGTTGCCTTTGGAGTTGCCTTCGGTGTGGGCGGAAGGGACTTCGCCAGAAAGCAGCTTGAAAGGCTGGATGACAAACTGGAGCAAAAAGAAAAGAGCACAGAAGAATAGTAGAAAGATTTGTGAATAAAAAGGCGGCAGGCTGTGCCTGCCGTCTTTTTGTTGTAATATCATTACATGGATTTGAATTTGGAGGCTTTATAGCCCGGTATGATCTTTTTCCAGCTTGAAGCGCCTATGGTATTCAGATAGGGCTTGGCAATGGACACGGATTGAGGGGTGTCCATGTATTTGAAGACATTATATGCCTTGCGCCCTGTCAGTCCGAAGGCAAGCCCCTGATCGACCTCGCCCGGTGCATCATTCAGCGCACGGAAGATCACTGCGTCTATCTGGCTGTTGAACTGCGCCTTATAATAGGTGTAGAGCAGAGCGGCTGCCTGCACATCCTCTCCGCCGGTGGCGGTAAGACCCTGTTCGGACAGAATGATCCTGGTCTTGGTACCGTACTTCTTTTTGACATAATTTGTCAGAATCTGCAGGTTTTTGGGAGTGACAAACTCCGAATCTTCGCTGTTGGTAGTATGAGCGTCCTGCCATGTCCGTGCATTGGTCAGAATTGCCGGATATGCGTGATAGGCCAGGTTCCACTGGATCTTTTTATTGCGTTTTTTGATCTCTTTGTCAAATAAGGTCATAAAGGGTTTTGCGCCCCAGTCGCCGCTGCGGTCGGTCCAGGTGTGATCCGTGCAGATGTAGACTCTGGAGTTTTTGGAATGGCTCACCACACCGTAATATACGATCTTGTACATGTCGGCGTAGGTCTTCATGATGGAGGCGCGGGAATTGTTGCCGGCATAATACCACGCGGTATAAATGTTTACCTCATTACCGATGATCCAGTTGTCCAGGTGACAGCTGGAATTGCCCCAGGCTTCGCCGAGCATGTTGAAAAGAGCCTCATAGGTTTCCCTGGCTTTTTTCTGGGTTCCGTTCATGGCATAGTACAGATGCCCGCCGCTGCGCGCCCCCTTCATGACCAGATAGGTGTTCCCGTTGGGGTAACGCAGCATAAACTGCGCAGTGGTGACGATGCCCTTTTTGTTGTTTGCGGAGAAACAGCCGCCATACTGGCTGATCAGGGCTTTGTTAAAATAATAGGCTGTACCGTTATAGACATATTTGTTCTGTTCATTTTTGCCAAAATCGATCAGATCGTCGACCATGATGTTGTAAAAAATATGTTTGATGTTCAGATCATCCGACGAATCCTGTAAGCCCTTTTTGGAAGCCGGGTTGGGGTGCGCGGCGGTATAGCCGGCGGCAGCCTGAGGGTTGGAGATAAAGGCTGCTTTTGACATTCTCTTATATTTGGAACCGCTCTTGATGGCGATCGCAAATTTACCCTGGATCAGGTTTGTTCCTTTGCTGCCATACAGAGGAACATAGGTCTCAAGTGATTTGGCCTTGGGAAAGGCGGAAATCTTTTTCAGGATCTTGTTCGTGGCGGGATCGACTGTCACGAGGTAGTAGGATGCGTCGCTGCTCTTTAAACGGTTGGGAGCCTTGGCGGTTACGTGAAGTTCGCCGTTTTTGATCTCGACTTTTTTCAGCGTGATCCTTCCCAGCTTGGCTTTGACTTCCTTGACGCCGTCTGCAACAACAACGCTTTTTACCGCTGACCAGTTTCCGTCGGTCAGATCGCCGGCGGAATCTCGCGTTTTGGCTCTGACGCGAACGTAGTATGTCTTTTTCAGCAGATTGGAAACGGTAAAGCTTCCGGCTTTTTTGACGGTGGCGGTAGCCGTTTTTTTGGCAGGGAAATTTTTGTCCGTGGAAAATGCCACTTCGTAGCAGACGGCTTTATCAACCGTATCAAAACTCAGCTTGACAGTGCCTTTCTGTGCATAGCTTACTTTGTTCAGTTTGACGGTCTGGGCTTTGGCATCGATCCATTTGGCGTAGAGCTGGAACGTGGTGACGTCGCTTCCGTCCATGGGGGTATCGACATAGGTACCGTGAGGAATGGAAGTGATGGCTGTAGTGAGTGCCGCATCTTTGTACCAGCCGCCAAAGATATACCCTGCCCTGACAGGCTCCTCAAGCGTGATGCTGTCACTTTCGACCGTAAAAGTTTTGGCGTAGGGAATATCTTCAAAGCTGCCGCCGTTAAAGTTGTAATTGATATTGTAGGTGACGGGGTTTTCCTTCCAGGCAGCTACGATGGCGTAGTCACATACCATGACCCTGGTGCTCTTAAACAGTTGTGAGGCAGTCCTGGTCTTGACCAGAGTTCTCTCCGCGCCATGAATCTCATAGACGCTCCATTTGTTGACGCGGTATCCGCGGCGGATGGGATTGACATAGCCGCTGCCGAGGGGAGCCAGAATGTTCAGAAACTGGTCGCCGCCTGTGCCGCTGACGGGATTCAGGATTTCCGTGTTCTCGTCATAAAAATGCAGGGTGTAGGTGGCGGATGTATCAATCGAATCACCGGATACGGTCTGGATATCAAGCTCCTCATCCGATCCGAAAGGATCCGTTGAGGAAAGCTCTGCCGGCCCGGGCGCCTTACCGTCATTTTCGGGATTCTGCCGAGGAGCATCGCTGTCATCCGGCTGCTCATCATTCTGGGACCCGTCATTCTGGGACTCATCATTTTGCACCGTCTCATCCGCAGCGGCTTTCTTTGCAGTGTCATCGCCGCTCTTTTGTGCGTCCGTGAGAGCTCCTTCTGCAACGAAGGCGTCTGCATTTGCAGTGTTTCCCCCGGCCTCATCCGTAACGGAAGCGTAGGTCGTGACCGCAGAGAAACTGCCGGACAACGTCAGGATCAGTGCCAGGCAAAGAGAAATTCCTTTGGATATCGTTTTTTTTCTGGAGTGCATTCGGTTATCTCCTCCCTTTTCTAAAAATGCTGCTTTGTAAATCAATTCCGATGTCTATTCATTATAATAAAAAAAGCCTTTGTTCACAACTGTAAATTATGATATAATCATTTTTGTTCGCAGAACCATCGATAGGGCTGCGGACGGAAAACCCCAGAAACAAAAGGAAAAAACAACAAAAAAGGAGAATCGAAATGAATCTTTCACCGCTTCAGAAAACCAGATATGAATATCAGCCCAAGCTTCCGGGAATGCTGCGCGGCGGCATTGCCGAGATCTGTGTCAAGGACGGCGCGCCTACCCAGAGCGTGGCCGATCAGGACAAGATCAAGGCACTTTTCCCCAACACATACGGCAAGAATGAGATTACCTTCCAGAAGGGTACCAATACTTCTGAGGCCAAAAAACAGGTAGTCGGCGTGATCCTTTCAGGCGGACAGGCACCCGGCGGACACAATGTTATCTGCGGTCTGTATGATGCCATCAAGGCAACGGACAAAAACAACGTGCTGCTTGGTTTCAAGGGCGGCCCCAGCGGACTGATCGAGGATGACTTTGTGGAATTTGATGATGCTTTCATCGACGCATACAGAAATACCGGCGGCTTTGATATCATTGGCAGCGGTCGTACCAAATTAGAGACAGAGCAGCAGTTCAAGATCGTGACGGAAGTAGCCAAAAAGCACGGATTGACCGCAATCGTGATCATCGGCGGTGACGACTCCAATACCAATGCAGCCGTGCTGGCCGAGTATATGGCTGCCAACAATACCGGCGTTCAGGTTATCGGTTGTCCCAAGACCATTGACGGTGATCTGAAAAATGAGGATATCGAGGCATCCTTTGGTTTCGATACCGCTACCAAGACATATTCCGAGCTCATTGGCAATATCGAGAGAGATTCCAATTCCGCCAAAAAGTACTGGCATTTCATCAAGGTTATGGGCCGCAGCGCTTCTCATGTGGCACTTGAGTGCGCCCTTGAAACACAGCCCAACATCTGCCTGATCGGTGAAGAGGTTGCAGCCAAAAAGATGTCTCTTTCCGCTATCGCCGATTATATTGCGGATTCCGTTGAAAAGAGAGCTGCAAACGGTGACAACTTCGGTGTTGCCATTATCCCCGAAGGAATCGTGGAGTTTGTTCCGGAATTTTCAATGCTGATCGCCGAGATCAACGAGCTTCTGGCAGGAGAGAAGACAGAGAAGTTTAATGCCCTTCCCGATTGGAATGCAAAATATGAATTTATCAAGGCGGGTCTGACGGCAGAGGCTTTTGCGGTATTTGATATCCTGCCCCAGTTTGTACAGCAGCAGCTCTTCCTGGAGAGAGATCCTCACGGCAATGTGCAGGTATCTCTGATCGAGTCCGAGAAGCTGTTTTCCGAGATGGTAAAAGAAAAACTTGCAGCCAGAAAGGCAGCAGGCACATACAAGGGCAAGTTTGCTGCCCAGCATCACTTCTTCGGTTATGAAGGCAGATGCGCATTCCCGTCCAACTTCGATGCGGATTACTGCTACTCTCTGGGCTATAACGCATTTATGCTGATCCAGTACGGTTATACGGGATATCTTTCCAAGGTGTCCAATCTGAGCAAACCTGCAGAAGAGTGGGTAGCCGGTGGTATGCCCATCACCAAAATGATGAACATGGAGAGACGTAACGGCGAGGATAAGCCGGTTATCCGTAAGGCTCTGGTTGAGCTGGATGGCAAGCCCTTCAAGTTCTTCGAGGCCAACAGGGAGAAATGGGCGGTTGAGACTTCCTTTACCTATCCCGGTGCGATCCAGTACTTTGGTCCGGCCGAGGTTTGCGATCTGACCACCAGAACCCTTGCACTGGAGAAGGGCCAGGCGTGAAGATAAGCTGTAAAAATGATTGAAAACTGAGGCAATTTAAACTATAATATGGTAGTGTCTGTTTACAGTCACTACCATATTTTTGATGTAAGAGGATAAAAAGATGAAGCTTAAGTATTTTGGAACGGACGGATTCAGGGGCAGAGTGAACAAGGATCTGCGGGTAGAACATGCCCTGAAGATCGGACAGTTTTTGGGCTGGTATTTTTCCGAAAAAAAGGGAAAGCCTGCCAGTTGTGTCATCGGTAAGGACACCCGTCAGTCCAGCTATATGTATGAATATGCCATTGCCGCAGGCGTGACCAGTGTCGGCGGGGACGCCTATCTGATGCATGTGACCACATCCCCCAGTGTTTCCTATATCACCAAGGTGGACAGGTTTGATTTTGGCATTATGATCACTGCCAGTCACAATCCCTATTACGACAACGGGATCAAGGTGTTTGATGCGGTGGGCAACAAGCTGGGAGATGAGATCTTATATGAGGTTGAACGGTATATCGACGGCGAGATTGCCATCGGTGATGTGACCGAGGTGGGTGTCTGCAAGGATTATATCGCAGGCCGCAATAAATATATGGGATATCTTTCTTCCATTCCGGCCGAGTCCTTCAGAGGATACAAGATCGGTCTTGACTGCGCAAACGGCGCAGCCCACAGCATAGCCAAAAATGTATTCCAGATGCTCGGAGCGGATGTCTATGCCATCAGCGACAGACCGGACGGCAGGAATATCAACGTAGACTGCGGTTCCACACATATCGGGGAACTCTGCAAGCTGGTCAGAGCGGAGCAGCTGGATATCGGTTTTGCCTTTGACGGAGATGCCGACAGATGCCTGATGGTGGATGAAAAGGGAGAAGTGGTCGACGGCGACGGTATCATGTATATTCTGGCAAATGAATTCAAGAGACGGGGTATGCTCAGAAACGATGCCATAGCAGTCACGGTGATGAGCAATCTTGGACTGAAAAATGCTCTTTCCGACAAAGGGATCGGAGCTGAGATCACGGATGTGGGTGACAAATATATCGCCCAGGCACTGGACGAAAAATCGCTGTCCATAGGCGGCGAGCAGTCCGGTCACATCATCGTGAAAAAATATGCCAATACGGGAGACGGTATTCTGACAGCACTTCTGGTGGCTGAGATACTGGTTTCTTCCAAATGCCTTGCTTCTGCCATGGTGGGAGATTTGAAGATCCTGCCCCAGAAGCTGGTGAATGTCAGGTCTGCCAAAAAGGATGAGATCATGGAAAATCCCAAGACCAAAGCCTTTGCCGAAGAGGTGAACAGGCAGTTGTCGGGCAGGGGAAGACTGCTGCTTCGAAAGAGCGGCACAGAGCCACTGATCAGGATCATGGTAGAGGCTCCGACGGATGAGGAGATCGATGAAGTGATCGAAAAGACGATGGCATATCTGGATGCTTATACAGATTAGGAGATGATGAAAAGATGACTTTGCAAAGAGAGATCCTGGAGCTGAAGCTGGAGGATCAGTTTAGCGCACTGATCAGAGCCAAATATGACAAGAGCATTGAAGAGTGCAGTGACGGAGAACTGTACTATGCTCTGCTGCAGCTTACCAAAGCCATGATGGATGCGACCGAACCCAATGAAGGTCCCAAAAAAATCTATTATATCTCTGCGGAATTTCTGATCGGAAAGCTCCTGTCCAACAATCTGATCAATCTGGGGATTTATGACAAGCTGGCGGATATCTTTGAAAAACACGGCAAGAGTCTGTCTGCGATCGAAGAATATGAGCCGGAGCCGTCGCTGGGAAACGGAGGCCTGGGGAGGCTGGCGGCCTGTTTTCTGGATTCCATTGCAACCCTGGGTCTGCCGGGAGACGGCATTGGTCTGAATTATCATTTCGGCCTCTTTAAACAGGTGTTCAAAGATCATAAACAGTGTACCGAGAAAAATGAATGGATCGAGCCGGAGAGCTGGCTGAAAAAGACGGATACCGTTTTTGAGATACAGTTCGGTGACAGAAAAGTCAACAGTCGTTTATATGATCTCGATGTGGCAGGCTACAAGAGCGGGATTAATCAGCTGCATCTGTTCGATATCGAGACAGTGGATGAGTCCATTGTAGGAAGCGGCAGTATTGATTTTGACAAGGAAGAGATCGAAAAAAACCTGACCCTGTTCCTTTATCCCGATGACTCCGATGAAGCGGGCAATCTGCTTCGGATTTACCAGCAGTATTTTATGGTATCTTCCGGCGCCCAGTTCATCCTCAAGGAGCTCAGGGAGCAAAAGAACGATCTCAGGCATATGTACGATCATGCAACGATCCAGATCAATGACACCCATCCCACTCTGATCATTCCGGAGCTGATCCGTATCCTGGTTGAAGAAAAGGCCTTTACCATGGATGAGGCCATTGAAGTGGTGAGCAAAACCTGCGCTTATACCAACCACACCATTCTGGCGGAAGCTCTTGAAAAATGGCCTTTGGCTTATCTGGAAAAAGTCGTGCCCCAGCTGGTGCCTTATATCAAAGAACTGGATCGGAGGGTGCGTGACAGGTTCGATGATGAGAGCGTTTATATTATTGACAAGGACAACAGGGTTCATATGGCCCATATCGATATCCATTACGGCTTTTCCGTAAACGGTGTGGCAGCGATCCATACCGAGATCCTGAAAAATACCGAGCTTCATCAATTTTACAGGATCTATCCGGAAAAATTCAACAACAAGACCAACGGCATCACCTTCCGCAGATGGCTGATCTCCTGTAACAGGCCGTTGACGGATCTGATCACGGACAGGATCGGCATGGGATTTGCCAGGGATGCGGATGAGCTGAAAAAGCTTTTGGATTTTAAGAATGATACAGGATTTCTGGATGCTCTGGATGAGATTAAGCACCGCAATAAGTTAGCGCTTGCTAACTTTTTGAAGGAACATGAAAACGTACAGGTCGACCCGGATTCCATTTTCGATATCCAGATCAAACGGCTTCATGAATACAAGCGTCAGCAGATGAACGCATTGTATATCATCCATAAATATCTGGAGATCAAGGGCGGCAAAAAGCCTGTCAGACCCATCACCTTTATCTTTGGTGCCAAGGCGGCGCCGGCTTATGTGATCGCACAGGATATCATTCATCTGCTGCTCTGCCTCAGCGAGCTTGTTAACAATGACCCCGATGTGAATGAGCACATGAAGGTTGTGATGGTCGAGAACTATAACGTCACCTATGCCGAAAAACTGATTCCCGCCTGTGATATCTCCGAGCAGATCTCACTGGCCTCCAAGGAAGCCAGCGGAACCGGCAATATGAAGTTCATGCTGAACGGAGCCGTGACACTGGGCACCAGTGACGGCGCCAATGTAGAGATCCATGAACTGGTGGGAGATGACAATATCTATATCTTTGGCCGTAAATCCGAAGAAGTCATTGACCACTATGCCAAAGGAGATTATGTGTCAAAGGACTTCTATGACAGGAGTGATGTGATCAAAGAGGCGGTGGACTTTATTATCAGCAAGCCTCTGCTGGCCATCGGAGATAAGGAAAATCTGACCAGGCTTTATCAGGAGCTGCTGGAGAAAGACTGGTTTATGACGCTGCTGGATCTGGAGGAGTATATCAAAGTCAAGGATCAGGCTCTTGCGGACTACGAGGACAGAGACAGCTGGAAACGGAAGATGCTGGTCAATATCGCAATGGCGGGATTTTTCTCATCCGACAGGACCATTGCCGAATACAACCGTGACATTTGGAAACTGTAGACCGAAAACATACAGGCAGCACATTGCCTGCGACCAAAAAGGATTTTATTTATGAAAAAACGACAACGGGCGGCGGGCATTCTTCTTCCCGTCACAGCGCTGCCTTCTCCATACGGGATCGGCACGCTGGGAAAAGAAGCCTATGAGTTCGTGGATTTTCTGAAAAAAGCAGGACAGACCTACTGGCAGATTTTGCCGGTAGGTCCTACCAGTTTCGGGGATTCTCCCTACCAGTCCTTTTCCACCTTTGCAGGCAACCCTTATTTTATCGATTTGGGGCAGCTTGCCGCAGAAGGGTATCTGAGGGATTCAGACCTCAAAAAGAGCCCTCTGGCCACGGCGCGGCAAACGGCAAAGGACGAGAGGTATGTAGATTATGCCCTGCAGTATGAGTACAGATATCCTCTTCTAAAGAAAGCCTATGCTAACTTTTTGAAAAAAGGCAGGAACAGGGAAAAGGAATACAGAAACTTCTGTGAGGAGCATGAGGAATGGCTGCCGGAGTATGTGCTTTTTATGGCGCTCAAGGATGAAAACAAAGGCGCACCCTTTACGGAGTGGGAGGAGGATCTCAGGCTCGGCAAACGGAACGCCATAGCCGAGGCCAAACGCAGGCTGGCATGGGAGTGTGGATTTTACGAATTTCTGCAATATACATTTTTCGGGCAGTGGCAAAAGCTGAAGGAATACGCCAATCAGAACGGGATCCGGATCATCGGAGACATACCGATCTATGTGGCGGCGGATTCCGCAGATGTCTGGGGAGATCCCGAGCTGTTCAGGCTGGATGAAAACAGGTTTCCCACCGCGGTGGCAGGGTGCCCTCCCGACTATTTTTCCAAAACGGGTCAGCTTTGGGGTAATCCGCTGTATAACTGGGAGTATCACAAACGGACAGGATATGCCTGGTGGATCAGTCGTATGCGGCATTGTTTTATGCTGTATGACTGCGTCAGGATCGACCATTTCAGGGGCTTTGACGAATATTATGCCATCCCGTACCAAGACCCCACCGCCGAACACGGCAAGTGGGAGAAGGGACCGGGACTGAAGCTGTTCGATGCCATCAGCGCTTCCCTGGGAGAACTGAATGTCATCGCTGAGGATCTTGGCTTTATGACCAGGTCCGTGGAGCGAATGGTGAAAAAAAGCGGTTTTCCGAATATGAAGGTACTGCTGTTCGGTTTTGATCCAAGCGGGGACAGCGAGTATCTGCCTCACAATTATGAGAGAAACTGCGTAGTCTATACGGGAACCCATGATAATGATACCGCAGCGGGATATTACAAGCGTGCGGGTCGCAGGGAAAAGGCATTTGCCAGAAGCTACCTGGGAATGAAAACCGGACGGGAGTTTCCGGATCGCGTCATCCGTGCGGCGCTTGCGAGCATTGCGGATACGGCGATCATACCCATGCAGGATTATCTGGGGCTGGACAACAGTGCGCGAATGAATATGCCCTCCACACTGGGGGGGATCAACTGGCAGTGGAGACTTCTGCCGGAGGAGCTTGCGGATGAGCTTGCAGAGGGCATCAGGCAGCGTTGCTTTGCATATGCCAGATGCAGTGGGGATATAGACGAGTAAGGAGCTGTAGCAGAATTAACTGAACAATTTTGTAACAGATCCTGGGAGGAGGCAGCTATGAGGTATATAGAATTCGGACAGGAAAATGATAAGGTGTCACAGGTCATCCTGGGCACCATGAACATTTCGTCACTTTCCCAGGCAGAGGCTGATGAGCTTTTGAAAGCCTCCCTGGATGAAGGGATCAATTTCTGGGATACGGCGGACTGCTACGAAGACGGTGATTCGGAAATCAGGATCGGACAGGCCTTTGCAAACAATCCCGGGCTGAGAGAGAGGGTGTTTCTGCAGTCTAAATGCGGTATCCGCAATGAGGATGGTGTCAAATGGTTTGATTTTTCGGGAGAACATATTCTGGAGGCGGTGGATGCCAGCCTGAAACGGTTGCAGACCGATTATCTGGACTGCCTGCTTTTGCATCGGCCGGATGTTCTGATGGAGCCGGATGAGATCGCGGATGCCTTCCGTATCCTGCACAAGACAGGCAAGGTCAGAAATTTCGGGGTCAGCAACCAGAATCCCGTGATGATGGCCCGTCTGCAAAAAGCGACCAAATACAGGCTGACGGCAAACCAGATCCAGTTATCGGCTGCTTTTTCGCCCGCATTTGATGCAATGCTGCATGTAAATATGCAGCAGGATGCGGCAGTGATGCGGGATGGCGGTATCATGGAGTACTGTGCGGATAACGACTGCGCGATCCAGGCATGGTCTCCGCTTAGATACGGATTCTTCGAGGGTATCTTTATCGGAGATGAGAAATATGCAGAGCTTAACAG
>CAJOOZ010000059.1 GCA_905236705.1 uncultured Lachnospiraceae bacterium
GCTTTTGTACTGTATACCGGCGCTTTTTTTCAGGATGATCTGAGAAATGGAGGCTACCAGTACAGAGGCAAGATAGATCAGGATATAAATTGCCAGCTCACTCATTCCCGCTCTCCTTTCCCCCGGTCCTCACCGGGGCGCTCTGCGTCATCTATCGTTTTCTCCGTTTCTGTTTTCTCCGTTTCCGTTTTCCCCGTTTCTGCTTTCTCCGTTTTCGTTTTCCCCGTTTCTGCTTTCTCCGTTTCTGCCTTCTCCGTTTCTGCTTTCTCCGTTTCTGCTTTCTCCGTTTTCGTTTTCTCCGTCCCCCGGGCTTTGGATGCGCCATCCAGCAGGAAAAAGATCGTACCGGTCAGTACCAGCAAGGCTCCAACGATCATATTGGGACGGATCTTTTCACCAAAAATAAGCGCTCCCCACAGCAGACCGTAAAAGATCCCTACTCCCTTACATGCATAGGCCACTGTAAGAGATATGCTCTTCAAAACCTGCTGCCAGATGATGGCATATACAAACAGAATCAGTATCAGCAATCCGTAGAACAGGAAAAAACGGAAGGATAAAAATTCTTCTCTTCCCGCCAGTTTGGAACAGATCCCGCCCCAGGACAGGATAAACAATCCGATCTGCAGCCCGGCAATAGGCAGCCAAGTATTCTTTTTTGCTTGTTCCCCTGTATTCATGTTTTCTCTCACGTAAAATCCCGTTGCGCAGCATCGCAACGGGATAATCAAATTCACAGCTTGCAAACGTCTTCAAAGAGTGATGACTCTCTTTGGTAACGATTACGCCATCTTATTAACGGCCGCAGCCATACGGGACACCTTGCGTGCTACCGTATTCTTGTGATAAATGCCCTTGGAACCTGCCATAGACATCTTCTTGGTCGCACTTCTGAGTGCGTCCTCAGCAGCCTGCTTGTCACCGCCTTCAATCGCTGCGTACACCTTCTTAATCTCGGTCTTAACGCCGGAGCGGATTGCTTTATTACGCTCTGTCTTGGTTCTGGTAACAAGAACTCTTTTCTTAGCGGATTTAATGTTTGCCACGCTTACACCTCCTGCCTTAGCCCTTCGATATGGGCACTGTCTGTTTCGCTCAGCTGTCTTGCTCCGGACACGGACGAGACCAAGACAGTCATACGAAAGATATCTTAAATTGTTTTTGCCCTTTTGTCAATGGTCTGATCGCGATTTGGCAAAAAAACGGACTTTTAATTGTATTCACATATCCATTCTGTTATACTTCAAATAATGTTGGAGGCAATTGTTCATACCATAAATCAGGTATGAAAAATTGCACATACCCTTCATAAATAAACGTCGGACGATACCATGTCCGCTCTTTCAAACGGAGGAAAAAAACGGAGGAAAAGTATATGCGAAAAATAAAAAAGATCGCCTCTCTGACGCTGACGGCAGCATTGGTCATGAGCACTGCAGGCTGTGGCAACAAGCTTGAAAACAAAGTGCATTCGAAAGAGGATCTGCCCGGCAAGGTGATCGGTGTCCAGCTTGATACCACCGGCGACAGCTATGCCAGCGACTATGAGAATCCAGAGGATGAAAAGACGCCCGCCAGCACCGTGGAGCGCTTCAACAAAGCCAGCGATGCCATCCAGGCTCTGAAGCAGGGCATAGTGGACTGCGTAATCATTGACGAAGATCCGGCCAAGTCCTATGTAGCCAAAAATGATGACCTGACGATACTTAAGGATCCCTTTGAACACGAGGATTATGCCATCGCCATCAGCAAGGATAACAGTGAATTGAAGGAAAAGATCAACAATGTTCTGGCTGAACTGAAAGACTCCGGAACACTGGATAGCATCATTTCCAATTACATAGGAGAAGATACAGAGGAAAAACATTCCTACACCTCTCCCGAAAACACTGAACGTCCCAACGGCACACTGACAATGGCGACCAACGCCTATTTCGCTCCTTATGAATATTATCAGAATTCCCTGATCGTCGGTATTGACGTGGATATCGCACAGGCCGTCTGTGATGAACTGGGTTATGAACTCCAAATCGAGGATATGGCATTTGATTCCATCATCGACGCCGTACAGTCCGGCCAAGCCGATATCGGCGTAGCCGCTATGACAGTTACCGAAGAACGTCTGAAAGAAATTGATTTCACCGATCCTTATACTACTGCAACGCAGGTGATCATCGTCAGGAAAGACTAAATCCACAAAAAAACACCCCGGACAAGCCAATGGATGCTCTTTGAAACGGCAGGTAAACGATATCGGCTGATATTTATTTAAAATATAACACGTCACAAACACCCGAAATGTATTGTACCGTTATTTATATCGCATGTTATTACGCATTGTTATGTATCAAGCGTTTTATGACATGCGATTTTTCTTTCACCTGATATTTATTCCCTTCTCTCCCGCTCTTTCAATCACGCCCGTTTCTCTATTATGCCTTATTGACTAAAGTCGTTAAAAATCACGTGAAATCGATGTGTTTTGGCAGGAATGTGGATAACTTTGGCGGATTTTCCTGCAAAACGCTCCAAACGCCGGTCCGAAATCTATATTTTTGCAATTTATCCTCTCACCTGCGGCGAAACGGTTTTTTCGGATTTACATCTGATGACGCACCACTGCGTACTCATTATCGTATGAATAATAGGGGCAATCTTTGAATTGGTCTGCCAGAAAGCGCGCCATTTCGTCCTCATCCAGATTCTCCTGACACGTGTAACACTCGTAGTCCTCATCATAGATATAGTTGGAGCAGGTGTCACAATTTGATATGTTATTCTTCGTTTTCTCCTTCATCATTCCCATTCCTTTACCTTTCTTTTGATTACGTGTGTTCTTTTTACCGCCGGCTGTGTTTCGGCTGTTTCTTTTCTATTATTATCTATTAATTCGTTAACGATAATTATATTATGTAAACATCTATGTAAACATCGTCTAATTTTCAATTTCAGGTGCGCAATAATGCTTATAAATTAATTCTTGTTTTAATTTCAGCACCATTTCATAGCTTCAAATTTTTAATTCTGTGTAATCAGTGCTCTTTTTCATTTCTCATGTTATGATGCAGGGCTCGAAGCGGGCTCGGACTTTTGACGCTGATATCATGTGATCATTTTATATGTTGTTGTTTGTTTATATGAAAGCACAAGATATTGTAATTCATGTCATTTTATGATAGAAATATTTCAAAAAAAATAAAACACTATATCATAGTGTTTTAAGCAGCCCATCCAGACCTTCTTCGCGGTAAATCTCCTTGTAATATTCCACCTCATCACGGATCAGATCGTCTATCACCTGCATGCCCAGCAGTTCCACCGGTGCCTTGTCATCCGTAAAGATCAGATCCGTGGCCTGATACTCTGTCATCCCTTCGCTGACATACTCCATCATCCTAAGCAGATCCTCCGGCATTTCTTTATGGCCTCCCTGATCCGCTGCCGTGGCATCTTTGGCTGTTTCCAGGGAAGACGCCAGCATATCAGCCGCATCAGCGCCCATGACCGCAAACAGCTCCCTGTTGGTGGACCCCGTTACATCAACGGTATAAACACTGTCAAAGACCTGTGAGATCGTATCTGCCAGATATTGATTAATATTTCCTTCTTTCTGGCCTCTCATATTCATATTGACCACCATGACGCCACCTTCATTCAGATGGTCTCTGACCATGGTAAAAAACTCCACCGAGGACATTTGAAAGGGTATGGTGATATCCTGATAGGCATCCACCATGATCACATCGTATTTTTGATCACTTACAGCCAGAAATGCCCGTCCGTCGTAGGTTGTCACTTTGGTCTCATCGGGCAGGGCAAAGTAGGTATGCGCCAGATCCGTGATCTTTTCATCGATCTCAACACCCTCTACATTTATATCATTAAAATAACGCCCGCACTGCGTCGCAAAGGTTCCTGTCCCCATGCCCAGGATCAGTACATCCAGAGGCTTTTCTCCCGCTCCTGCCATCATCGGCGCAGCCATGGCATAATCATAATACATTCCCGTCAGACTCTTTTCCTTCCGATAGACAGACTGAACGCCGAACAGAACGTTTGTGGAGAGAACCGCCTTTTTATCATCCTCATAGACCTGCAGATAATTATAAACCGATTCACCTTCATAGGTCAGATCGTCCTCCCAGAAAGCAAAGGAGCTTTTGTGACCCAGGATACAGGCAATGACGAAAATAATAATGCCTATTATAACCCGCACTTTGGCCGCCCGATCCGCAGTCATGGATTTGGCGGATTTTTCCTGCTCTTCCTTCCTGTCGTCTTCCTTGCGGCCGCTGCAAAAATAGGCGACTGCCAGCAAAAGCAGGATACCGGAAAACAGCAGAAACGAAATACTGGTTCCAACCGCAGGTATTGTGACAAAGGTAGGCAGAAATGTACCCAGAATACTTCCGATGGTATTGGCTGCATTCAGTCTGCCGACAACTCTGCCCCCTTCATCCAGGGACTCCACGGTAAATTTCACGAGGGATGGTGTGACGGTGCCCAACAGAAACAGCGGAAATACAAAGACCAGCATGCAGGCTGCAAAAGCTGCCACCACCAGATAATGGCTGTTGATCGTGAAGATCAGAAGCCCCGAGACCGCCAAAATGATATATTTGCCCACAACCGGTATCAGTGCAATCCAGCAGGCTGCCAGAATGATACGTGCGTAGAGCCTGTCGGGATCCGGATTCTGATCTGCCCATTTTCCGCCAAAGAGGTTTCCCAATGCCATGGCAATCATGATCGTTCCGATTATGATCGTCCAGACGATCTGCGATGAAGAAAAATATGGAGCCAGAAGCCTGCTGGCTCCCAGTTCCACCGCCATAACACTCATACCGGCAAAGAACTCGGTAAGATACAGATAAACTTTGCTTTTCAGAATTTTTCGTTTCATTATGAGCGTGATCTCCTCCCTTTTCCCCTGCGATCATGCAGCTCATGATACTTTTTCTTTTCCACATACATTCTCTCATCCGCCATCTCAAACAGCGCCGTCACCGTAGGCTGCTCGATCTCATCCGCAAATGCCACTCCCAGTGAATAGCTGATCTCCGGGCTCTTACCGGCTGCATTGTGATTCATCGCCCCGATCTGGATCCGGCTGATCATATCCATGACTTGTTTTTTATCCGCTTTTTTCATGAAAGCAATAAATTCATCTCCGCCGTACCGCCCCAGAAATGCGCCGGGCAGAGCCTCCGCCTGCAGAATATTCACAAAAGATACGATCATCTCATCTCCAGCCTCATGCCCCAGCGTATCGTTGGTCTGCTTCAGGTCGTTTAAATCGATCATGATAAAGGCAGCCTTGCTGTCGACGCCTGTGGTGCGTTCCAACAATTCATTGCATCGGCTTTTATTGTAAAGACCCGTAAAAAGGTCCCTGTTGGCTCTTTGTACAAGCTCCTGATTTTTGCTGATACCCACAAACAGGATATAGAGTAAAAAGGAGAGCACCATAAATATGATGCTGGCAGAGCTGCCTTTGATATAAAAGCTCACCAGGTCTGCCGTTGCCCCCAGGACACAAAGGATCAGGAAGACAGATGACATCCTCACTCTGGGATTGCTGCGTTCTCTGATCCATGCGAGAATTCCGGCAATCATCACAGTCAGGATACCGCAAACCACTCCCACATGGGAAATGATAAGGCTTTCCCTGTACTCCTTCACGTTGCCAAGCTGCAGGATCAGGCAGGCCATACCGGAAAGAATCGTCACCACGGACCCGATCTCCAGAATCGGAGATACCTTATGACCGATCTGAATTCTCATATAATTGATCAGCGGAAACACACTGATAGAGAGGGTTGCGATAGATATGGTGGAAAGCGCAACACAGCTGTTGTGAAAGATCAGCGGGGCAAAGTGGCAGTCCGTCACCTTCCAGATCCCGATCAAAAAAGTAAACAGCCCCAGATAATAACTGGCCGCATCTGAGCCTTTTTTCCAATAACGTCTGAAATTGACCACAAACAGACTAAGACCGCAGATTATGATCAGAAAACATAAGAGCAGGGTAGGCAGATCCTCTCTGAGCTGGCTCTTGTAGACATCCAGTCTTGAACCTATATAAAAGCTTTCACGCCTCCGGGCGGCGCTCTCATAAACAGGTGTGACAACGACCGACAAGGTCTTGCGGGCATCTTTGACGCGCAAAGGTACCATTACCCAGACACAGCCGGGGGTATGTATGAACCTGTTATGATCATCCACCCTGAGCTGATACAGCTTTTCCTGATCCACATATACATCCACAAGGCTGTGAACCGTATACATACAGAAATAATCTTTTTCGCCGACGCCCTCTTCCAGTTCGATACGGTATTCCTTGACGATACCGCAGGGCGCCGTTTCATCATAAATGAGCTCGGGCTCTAACCCCTGATAAAAGCGGGTCACGACTCCCGGGCTGTATGCACTCTCCCGAACGCCTTCGCACGTAGTTATGTAAACCAAGAACGCGACTACACAGATCGCCAGAACAGCATATGAAATTGTAACAATCTTATCGAATCTTGTCTCGTCTTTCATCAGACCTTTTGCCCCTCGCGGCATTCGTCAAATGATTCATGCAGGCATGATCATTTTCCTCATTGCTCGCGGGAATAAAAACGGCTGCGGCCGTTTTGCCGCAGCCAAAACCCCGCCTGACAGATCAGGCTTTTTTTGCTTTATCCGTGGGCTTTACCAATACAAGGCAAAGCACAAGCGCTATGATATACAGCGTCAGTGTAAAGAACAGAACATTCTGATAACCGACCGGACTTATCTTTTGCAGACCTGCCGGATCAAGACCCATTTCTTTCACCTGTTCCAGTCCTACATAAACATGCTCGTTGCCCTGACCAACGTCATAGAGCCACTGATTCGTTCTGGTCACGATCAGGTTGGCCACCTGATTACCGGTCAGACCTGCAAAGGCCCAGGCAGAAAGCGTGATCCCGTGGATCGCCGAAATACTTCCCATACCGTAATGGTCGGACAAAAGCGTGGGTACGTTGGAAAAGCCGCCGCCGTAGCCGGCATTTACAATAAAGATAAGCGCCAGTACCAAAAAGATCAGAAGTCCGTTTCCTTCACCGTTTTTGATACCGCCTGTGATCATCACAAGAACCGTAAACGCGATGGACAGGATAAAAATCATCTTGTAAATGGTATTTCTGTCCTTCATGGTATCGGCCCAGGCTGAAAATCCAAGACGTCCGCCTGCATTGAAAATTGCGGAAATTGTGGAGATAATACCTGCGGAAGCTGCCAGTCCGATACACTTTACGATCATTTTTTCCTGGGAGATCAGTGCCAGACCGCAGGTGATATTGATGTAGAACATCACCCAGATACCGATATAATTGCTGAGGGGTCTTACCTTCAGTACTTCCATGATCTTGGGCTTTTCCGCATCATTCTGCGGTTCATGCCAGCCGGCGGGCTTGGCCAGAAGAAGATGTCCCACGAACATCATCACGCAATAAACGCCGGCCAGTATCATGAACATCTTGTAGATGCCGCCCTCGCCCAGATTTTCAAGCATTGCCTGCATGATGGGAGATGCGATCGCCTTGGCTCCGCCGAATCCGGCAACGGCCAGACCAGTCGCCAGGCCTTTCCTGTCCTCAAACCACAGCATCAGCGTCTTTACCGGTGACAGATAGCCGGTTCCCAGACCGATTCCCATGATGAAACCGTAGCTGATATAGATTCCGATCAATGCCAACGGACTGCCCTTATGATTGCCGCCATACATGATGAATACACCCGTCAAAAACATTCCCGCCGCAAAACAGATCGTTGCGATCAGGGAAGATTTGTGGATGTCTTTTTCAACGATATTACCCAGAAATGCAGCAGACATACCCAGAAAGAATATGGCAAAAGAAAAAGCCCATTCGGTCGCCCCCTTGGAATATCCGATATAATCGGCTATTTCCTGGGAAAAAATGGACCAACAGTAAACGGTACCGATGCTGAAATGCAGCAGCAATGCCGGAATGGCTGCGCGAATCCATTTATTCGTGCGCCATCCTCCGGACTTTGTTTGATTCTCACTCATTTTTACATACCTCTCCTTATAAATTCTCTATCCCAAAAACCTGCGTTTATTCGCACAGTGTTTTTAGCTCATCTCTTTTCTCCAGAAGCTGTCCTACCAGCTGACTGTAATCCAGCTGTTTTCTCGCTCTGAGCAATTCCGTGATCTCTACTGCCGGTTCTGCCAAAGGGCTCAGCGACAGATTGGTCAAAACGCCCTTCAGCGCATGCGCATGTTCAAACGCCTCGTCCAGATCACCCTTTTGAAGCGCTCCGGCCAGCAGATCGAACTTCTCCTCTGCCGGAACGGTTCTGACCAGTTTCAGATAAAACTCCTCATTTCCGAAACATCTCTCCACGCCTTCCGACGTGTTGGCTCCAAATTCCTGAAGTGCAGCTATGGTTAACATAACATTCCTCCTTCATCGTTCCCCACTCAGAAGCTCCGTAAAATCCTCCGGCGGAAGCGGTACTGAAAAATAATAGCCCTGAATGATCTGGCATCCGGCATTTTTCAGGATCGAAACCTGCTCTTCCTCTTCTACTCCCTCGGCAACAACAGGCACGGACAGATAATCGGCAATATCGATCACAAGCTCGATCATCCGTTTGCTCTTGGCATCCTTGTGCACATGTCTGACAAACTTCATATCCATCTTGAGTACGTCGATCGGAAGCGTCGTCAGCATATTCAGAGAGGAATAGCCGGAGCCGAAATCATCCATCTCCACCTTGAAACCGTCTGCTCTGAGCCGGTCTACGACTTCGATCAGCTGCCCGGTGTCCTCGGCATATGCAGACTCGGTGATCTCCAGCAGAAAATCCTGCGGAGTGATGTCGTAATCCGCGATCAGCTTCAGCAGCTTATTCTCAAGCTCCGGATCATACAGATCCATTCTCGATACATTAACGGATACCGGCACACTTTTGCCCAGCTCATCTTTCCACCTGCGTATCTGCGACGCTGCCTCATCCCATACATAATGATCGAGCAGCTGGATCAGACCGTTTTTCTCAAACAGCGGGATAAATGCACCGGGTGAGATCATTCCCAGCTCGGGATGACGCCAACGGATCAGCGCCTCTGAACTGGTGAGTACGGGCAAATCACCCGTTACATTGTATTTAGGCTGATAATAAACCACCAGATCCCTGTTGGCAAGGGCATCGTGAATGTCATTGATCAGGCGCTCCTCGTAAATGGAATTTTCATGGATCTCCATGTCATAATAGGCAATGTTCTCCATGAAATTGTTGCGGATGCTATTGCAGGCCAGCCTGGCCCTTCCGAAACGCTGCGCCATCTCCACGCCCCGCTCCACATTGGGATATACACCGAAACGGATGCGGAACCTCTGCTGATTCTGCGTAAAATCCGCAAGAGCCTGTTCAATGCGATCCAGCATTTTCCGGTGATCATCCAGATGGGTGCAGTATATGTAAAACTTGTCCGCTTCATAGCGGCATACATAACCGTCAGCAATGCTGGAAAGGATCTCTCTGAAAGTATCCGCCAGGAGCCTTAGAACCTCATCCCCGTAGGAACGACCGTATAATTCGTTGATCAGATGGAAATGACCGATATCCACGGCGATGGCATCCATTTCCCATTCAGGGTAGAACTGATCCAGTTCCTGACAGTATTCGATAAAATAATCCCTGGTATAAAGTCCCGTCAGTTCATCTCTCTCGGTTGCCTTGATGATCATCCGGTCCTCAGCCAGTTCAATGATGCGGGCGATCCTGGTCAGAATGACCTCCGGCATGTCATAAGGCTTGGTAATAAAATCGGCCGCTCCCATCCTGAGTGCCTTCACCTCGGCGGATTTGTCGGCCGTCAGCACGATCACGGGGATATGTTTCAAAGACTCATTGCTCTTGAGAATCTCCAGAAGCTCAAAACCGTCCATTCTGGGCATCAGCAGATCCAGCAGGATCATGTTCAGCGTTTCCTGATTGAGCTGGATCTTTTCCAGCGCATCCACACCGTCTTCGGCATAGATCACATCATATTCATTGCCGACAATATAGCCGAGCAGCTGTCTGTTCACACTCTCATCATCGACAACCAGAACCTGCTTTTTCGAGTTTTCGGTATATTTTAGTCTTCTGTCCATACTCC
>CAJOOZ010000060.1 GCA_905236705.1 uncultured Lachnospiraceae bacterium
CAGACCGAGTTTGCACATGTGGGCGGCAAAGACGGCCTGCAATTTCAGGTTGATGCGGTTGCATACTGCGGATAAGGGGTTGGGAATATGCTAACCATTACAAAACAACAGGCCAGGCAGTTTATATTGGCAAAGCAGGGATTGATTGGCTCATACCGTTTTGCGGGCAAGGCAGGTGCCTATGACTATGTGCGTCAGGCAGGATGCATTCAGTTTGATCCGGTTGATGTCTGCGGCAAGAATGCCGAATTGACACTACAGTCCAGAGTCAAAGGCTTTTCGAAATCAATGCTGCGAGAACTCCTGTACGAGGACCGTAAACTTGTAGACTATGTAGATAAGGAATTATCCATATGGTCCGTAGAGGACTGGCCGTATTTTGCTCCTTTCAGGGAACGCAGCAAGAAGATGGGAGAAACTTTTGAGGGATTGCATGAATTAAAGGAGGAGGCTGTAGCATATATCAGGGAGAATGGTCCGGTATGCAGCGATACATTGCCAATCGAAGGTGAGATATATTGGCATTCTTCAATGCATTGGAGCGGTAACTGGCATAAAAAGTCTCCGGCAGCAAGATCGGTTCTGGAACAGTTATATACCGAGGGCGAGCTGATCATTCATCATAAAAACGGAAGCCGTAAGTATTATGATCTGGCTGAGAGATACATTCCTAATGCGATATTGAAAGCAGATAATCCGTGCAGTGACGAGCTTAGTCTGATCACATGGCGAGTTCTGCGCAGAATCGGAGCAGTTGGGCTTTTGTGGGATAAGAGCAGCCCGGCTTTTCTGGGGATTGATATGAAAGCTGATTTAAGGAAAAAAGTGCTCTCCGAACTGTCAGCTACTGGTAAGATCAAATCTGTTATGGTAGAGGGGATAAAGACACATTTTTACTATCGCACAGAAGATGAATCTCCCATGAAGGACATCCTTAACGGAAGTGCGGATCTGAAACCAAGGATGTCATTTATGGCGCCGCTTGATCCTCTATTATGGGATAAGGCGTTAATATTAGCTTTGTGGGATTTTAAGTATTCCTGGGAGATTTATACACCTGCGGCTAAGAGAAAGTACGGTTATTATACATTACCGATTGTATATGGAGATCGATTTGTCGGCCGCATTGAGGCAGTTCCGGATCGTAATAGAGGCGCCCTTCATGTAAAAGGTTTATGGTGGGAGCCAGGAATCCGACAGACAAAAGAATTGGATTCCGCATTGGAAAAAGCACTGTGCGGTTTTGCAAAATTCAACGATTGTAAGACTGTGGATAAGGAGTTTTGAACACAGCCATATTGGTTAAGAAAACGGAGAGACTGATGTCATGAAATACGAATGGATTGATGATTATTTGCTGAAAATGCCTGGTGTGACCAAGGACTTTCAGAAGGACTGGAACTGGATACGCTACCAGATCGGCGGAAAGATGTTTGCCGCAATATGCCTGGATGATAATGACAAGCCTTATTACATAACTCTGAAATTGGAGCCGTTGGAGGGGGATTTCTGGCGTAAGCAGTACGAGGACATAATCCCCGGCTATTACATGAATAAACAGCATTGGAATTCGGTAAAGGCTGATGGAGAGGTACCTGATGACATCTTGAAGGACCTACTTGATAAAGCATATCAAATAGTGATAGGAAGCTTCAGTAAGAAAAAGCAAAAGGAGATATTGGGAGATGAGTGATCTTGACGAAATGATCAGCTGCTGCGGTTCGAACTGCAGTGCATGTTATTGCTACGGGGAAATGTGTAAGGGATGTAATGCCGTATGTGGTAAGGTGTTTCACGCACCGGAAGGAAAGGAGTGCCCTATATATTATTGTTGCCGGATCCGGAATGGTTTTCACTCCTGTGGGGAGTGCGATAAACTGCCGTGCGATCTGATTCTTGGAACGAGAGATCCGAGTATGTCAGAAGAAGAGTTTATGAAAAATGTGGACGAGAGAGTAAAACGGCTCAGGGGGTAAGTAGGGTGGCATTTGACTTTAAGAAAGAATACAAAGAATTTTACATGCCAAAAGATAAGCCGGCAATCATCTTGGTTCCTAAGATGAATTATATTGCGGTTCGCGGCAAAGGCGATCCAAACGATGAAGATGGTGAATACAAAGCTGCCATCGGACTGCTGTATGGGATTGCTTTTACTATTAAGATGAGTAAGAAAGGTGACCATCAGATAGATGGATACTTTGATTATGTGGTTCCGCCGTTGGAAGGCTTCTGGTGGATGGATGGCCAGGACGGTATAGATTATGGCCACAAAGAGAATTTTTGCTGGATTTCTGTAATTCGTCTTCCGGATTTTGTGACAAAGGATGATTTCAGATGGGCGGTTGATACAGCCACTAAGAAGAAAAAGCAGGATTTTTCAAAAGTGGATTTTCTGACAGTTGAGGAAGGCTTATGTATTCAGTGCATGCATATAGGCGCTTATGATGATGAGCCTAATACGGTTACTACTATGCATGAGTTCATGGAACAGCAGGGGTATGTTCTTGATATTTCCGATAAAAGACTGCATCATGAGATATACCTGAGTGATGCCAGAAA
>CAJOOZ010000061.1 GCA_905236705.1 uncultured Lachnospiraceae bacterium
AAATCCCTGCGCATCCTCGCGGAGCGTATATCTCAGACGGAGATTGAACCCCGCCTGAGACAAGTTTCCTTCCCCCGCCTACGCTTTGCTTAGAGGCGGGGGTCATCTCTGTCTGAGATATATACAACCCTTCCTACATTTCTTTCAGCACTGCAAGTAAGTACTCCCAGGTGCGTTTCACGCTTGCCACATCCATGGTCTCCTTGGGGGAATGGATATCCTTCATATCCGGTCCAAAAGAAACCCCGTCCATCTGCGGCAATTTGGCGGCGAACAGACCACACTCCACACCGGCATGGATCGACTGCATCACAGGCTCTTTGCCATACTGCGCAATAAACACTTTGCGCATCAGATCCCGAAGCGGTGAATCCTGTTTGTATTCCCAGGCCGGATAATCACCTGCAACGCTCACACTACCTCCAAGCTCATACATCAAACGTCTGATCCTCAGTATCATTTCTTCCTTTTCGGATGCCAGAGAAGAACGAACCGAAAAAGAAGCATCGAGCCTTTCCTCCACTGTTTCCAATATTCCCAGATTCAGTGAAGTCTGCACCAGCCCCGGAATATCCTGGCTCATCTTCTGGATTCCGTTCGGCAAAAGGCGAAGCATGGAGATCATTTTTCCGGAGCAGGATGCGTCCGCAACAGCCCCGCCTTTTATATCCTTTCCCTGTTCTCCCTTTGCTTCTTTCAGAGTCAGCTTCACTTCCATATCGGGTTCGGTTTTGGCATATTCCGATCTGAAAATCCGTCTGCATTCTTCTACCGTCCGGTTTAAACGCTCCCTTAGGCTGTCCTCTCTTTCTTTCGAAGCTGCATCATGACCGATAAGATCAAACGCCGCATCGTCACCCTCCTGCGCCATACTGACGATAAACTCTGCCTGAGCCTGATCCGGAATCGCATTATCCTTGCCGCCGCCGTGCAAAGCTCCCAGCAGAATCCGATACCCCGCTTGTTTGGCTGTCATCTCCAGATGCTCCAGCGCCCTTCCCAGCAGCATGCAGGCATTGGCTCTACCCTTGTCGATCTCCACACCGGAGTGGCCTCCCCTCAATCCGGCCACCTGCAATATACCTGTTAGCACCGGCTTACTGTCTGCGTCCGGATGAATGGGAAGCGATGCTGTCACCGTAGCGCCTCCGGCGCAACTAACCAGCAGATAGCCCTCATCTTCCGAATCCAGGTTCAGAAGTCGTCTGCCTTTCAGATCGCTGAGGTCGATCGCTGCCGCACCCAGCATCCCCACTTCTTCATCCACAGTCAGAACAACCTCCAGCGGAGGATGAGGGATCATCTCACTGTCCAGCAGCGCTAGCGCCATTGCAACCGCAATTCCGTCGTCACCTCCCAGACTGGTTCCCTCGGCCGATATAATATCGCCATCCACCCTGAGCTTCAAACCCTCCTTTTCAAAGTCAATCTCATAACCCTCTTCAGCCACGCAGACCATATCCATATGGCCCTGCAGGATCACCGGTTCTCTGTCCTCATAGCCCACAGCTCCGTCCTTGCGGATGATCACGTTACCGATTTCGTCCCTGCGGCATTCCAGTCCTCTGTCTTTTGCAAAGCTCTCACAATAGCTGCTGATCCTTTCCGTATTTCCGGAGCCGTGGGGTATATGACAGATCTCTTCAAAAAAAGAAAAGACCGCTGCCGGCTCAAGCTGCCCCAGCACGCTCTCTTTATAGGATTTCGATTTTGTCTCCATTTGTCTTTAGCTCCTTTTTCATCCCTACAGCGATAGCGCAGAAAAAAAGTCCCGTTCGGGAAGAAACTCCTGCTGCCATTTCAAAAGATACGCACGCATCTGCGGCTGCCGGCCGCTCAGATCACTGATACAGTCATCAATATTATTCCCGTCTACACAGCCCAGCTCGGTAAACAACTGAAGATATGCCATATCTTCAGCCCTTTCTTTTTTTAAAAACAACCATGTTTCCTCACTCTCGCAGCCCTTGGTATGCGCTCTCAGATAATCCTGCAGTCTGGTTTTGTTAGCATCTGCTAACTTTTCATCATGTAGTAATCTGAGAAAACACAGTCGCACCTTTCTCCATCGTTTCTTTTGCAGAAATTCCTTCGGATCATTCTCTCTGCTTCCATAATCTTCTTCTCCGCAGAGCACCAGCTCGGTGAATCCTTCCATATCATCCAGATCCAGGATAGCCGACAGTCTCTGATCCCAGAGCTTCAGCCACTCAGATTCATTTTCCCTCATGGTGCTGACCAGGTAAGGGGCCTCCAGAGTAGTCGCCGCTGCTGCCAGCAGAGCGCCATAGCTTTTTTCATCCATTTTTGCGTCATCATTCTCTGCTTTCGCGGCGGTGCTTCTCAATATCATATATCTCAGACTGTGGTCTTCCTCAAAAAGCCCCCGTCCAAGCTCGCATTTGCCTTCCCACATCACCACCTGTTTTAGCATGGGGCAGTGGGAAAAAGCCCAATCTCCCACCCTGCGGACCGTAGGTGGCAGCGCAATGCGCGAAACCGTCCGACTGTTAAAAAAAGCCTTGGGCGCAATCTCGGTAACCTCCACCGTCCTCTCTGCGGATGGCAGCTCTATCCTCTCCGGCACTTCGATCTGCATATCTTTGCCTTCGTAGCCGAGAAGAACAGCGCCTTCCTGCCGGATGGCAAACATGAGCCGTCCGGACAACATCTGTATCTCAATCTGTGTCTGATCCATATGTTCCATCATTTATCTCAATCCGTATCCGTTCCAAACATTCTATCTCCTACCTCAATCCGGGCTGCTCCGGAGGCTTTATAGTAAAAGTCAAATTATATTTGTCTTTCACTATAGTTCCAGCTCTGCGATCCTGGACGCAATCTGTCCACTACGCCGGCTCAGCATCAGCTGCTCATTGTATTTCGTATAGGACGGACAGCCAAAGGACGCAATAAATCTGGCCGCAGCCGTATGCACCGTCAGCTCCGTCACCAGGATCAGCATCTCATTTCCGTTCTCAAACGCCCCTGCAACAAAGTCAAACACAGCTTCCGTCTGCCTGCGGACTGCCTCCACTTTTACCTTCATACCGGCGGTTTCCCTGTCAAAAATATCCTTGATCAGGTCAAACTGCGCACCGTCCTGCTTTGAAGTCAGGACTTCTTTTCTCGCATTTTCCAAAAATCTGATCTGACGTTTGAATTTTCTGTTATCCGCCTCGGAAAGCGCGCCTGCCGCACCCAATTTCCGACTGTTCTCCGCAATCTGCCGCGAAGCCTCCTCCAGTGCATTTGGAAGCCGGTCCGTCTCCTCCTTCAACGGCTTTAGGACAGCCGCCAGACCCATCAGATAATCCGCAACAGCCATGCACTCCTGCATATCCGCCAGAGAGCGGTCAACCAGCATACCGGTCAGTGCCAGTCGCTCATCGAAAGGAGCCCTGCCCGCATCCAGACGCATCTGTTCTGTCGCCTCTCCGCGGAGGATATCTTCCAGATGATAATCCTTTTTATACTTTTGATAGAGATCATAATAAGCAGCAAACTCCTTCACAATCTGATCACTGCGGATATACTGTCCCACCAGCGTCTCATCTGCTTTCAGACCTTCTTCCTCATAGAGCCACAGAATCCGAGAGAGATCCTCCCAGCCGCGCGCCGTGACATAAAGCCGCCCCTTGACTGTGGTTTCGATATGATAAAAGAACTCTTTTTTCAATTCCAAAAAGCTCAGAATAGCCGGATGTATGCCTCTCTCTCCGGCATACCTCTTCCATGTTTCATAATCCTCCTCAACCTCCAGAATCTTGAGCCTTTCCAGCGTCACAACATCAAATTCCCTGACTGAACGGTTATACTGCGGCGGATTACCTGCCGTTACTATAATCCAGCCCTCCGGTACCCGATGTCTTCCAAAGGTCTTGTATTGCAAAAACTGCAGCATGGAAGGCGAAAGCGTCTCCGAAACGCAGTTGATCTCATCCAGAAACAGGATTCCTTCCCTGATACCGCTTATCTCCATTGTCTCGTATACCGAAGCGATAATCTCACTCATGGTGTATTCCGATACGGAAAAGACTTCGCCGCCATACTGTTTTTCCACTATGAAAGGCAGCCCCAACGCAGACTGGCGGGTGTGGTGCGTCATCGAATAGCTGACCAGGGCGATCCCCAGCTCTGATGCGATCTGTTCCATAATAGCCGTCTTGCCGATGCCGGGCGCCCCCAACAGGAAAATAGGGCGCTGAGAAGGCAGGGGAATACGATACTCTCCCAGCTCATCTTTTTTCAGATATAATCTGATGGAATCCTTTATATAATCCTTGGCCTGTTGTATGTTCACGGTGCTCTCCTTTATTATATTACAATCATTGTATCAAATATACGCCAAAAAGTCATTGCTC
>CAJOOZ010000062.1 GCA_905236705.1 uncultured Lachnospiraceae bacterium
CTATCCTGTCACAACCCGTATTCCGATCAGAATGAGGATCACACCGCCCATGATCTGCGCACCGCCGGTCATTTTCGTCCCGATCTTTTTGCCCAGAGCGATCCCGAACAGACAGATGATCAGGGTCACCGCCGCAATGATCAGGGATGACAGAAAAGCCTGCGACAAAGTATAGTCTGAAGAGGTAAAGCCCACTGTCAGCGCATCAATGGAGGTTGCCACGGCCTGCAGCAAAAGAAGCCCCGTTCCCACTTCCCTGCCTGCTTCGGTATAAGCCGGGGCCTCCGTCTCCGATTGCTTTCCTTTTTGCCATTCCCAACGGATGCCGTCTGCCAGCATCTTGCCGCCGATCACCATCAGAAGCGCAAAGCCGACCCACGGTATCGCGGGGCGCAAAAAGGCAAACAGGGTGATGATGGTGTGCACGCAGATCCAGCCGATCATGGGCATCAAAAACTGAAACAGCGAAAAGGCGCCTGCAATGCGCAGACACCCTCTCTTTTTCATATACGGATTGCCGAGTCCGTTAGCCAGGGATACGGAAAAAGCATCCATCGCCAGACCTGCCCCCATCATAATACTGGTCAAACATAAATCAATCACAGCGCTGCTATTTCCTCCTGTGTGACCACCCTGATACCGGCCTTGGTAAGCGCCGCTTCGGCCGCCTTATGATCGCTGACGCGGATCACCATATAAGCCTGGTCGCTGGCGGTTTCTGCCGAGAGTGCATACATATACTCCAGATTGATCTGTGCGGTATCAAATACCTTTAGCACCTGATTCAGTCCGCCGGGCACATCGGGAATTTCCACGATCACGACACTGGTGAGCTTGTTCACATAGCCGGCGTCCTTGAGAACGGTGGTGGCTTCATAGACATCATCCACGATCACCCGAACGATCCCGAAACCATCCGTTTCAGCCAGGGACAGACCGCGCATATTGATCTTGTTGTCCGCCAGAACGTTTGTCATCTCGCACATTTTTCCCGGCTTATTTTCCAGAAAGATAGAAATCTGTTTTACACTCATATTCAGTCCTCCCTTCAGATCTTGCGGTTATCTATGACACGGACCGCCTTGCCTTCGCTTCTGGTGATACTCTTGGGCGCCACCAGCGTTACCTTGGCCTTGATGCCCAGCATGGATTTCAGCCCCGCCACAAGCTCATTCTGGCGGTTTGTGATCTCTGCCACGTTATCGGTAAACATCTCCGGCGTCATCTCCACATGAACATCCAGCGTATCGGTGTTGTTAACGCGTCCTACAATGATCTGATAATTGGCCTGATAGCCATGCTCCAGAAGAACCGTCTCGATCTGGGACGGGAACACATTGACGCCGCGGATGATCAGCATATCATCGGATCTTCCCCGGGGCTTTTCCATCTTGACATGGGTTCTGCCGCAGGCGCATTTTTCACGGCTCAGTCTGCAGATATCCCTGGTGCGGTAGCGCATCATGGGAAAGGCTTTTTTGTCAATGGCGGTAAATACCAGCTCACCCCAGGTTCCGTCCGGCAGTACCTCGCCGGTATCGGGATTGATGATCTCCGGAATAAAATGATCCTCATTGACATGCATACCCGTCTGCTCGCTGCATTCAAAGGACACGCCCGGACCCGAAAGCTCTGTCAGTCCGTAGATATCGTAAGCCTTGATACCCAGCGTTTTCTGGATATCCTGCCTCATTTCCTCACTCCATGCCTCAGCGCCGAAGATGCCCGCCTTTAAAGGAATCTCATCGGGGCCGAGTCCCATTTCCTTCATGCTCTCCCCAAGGTAAGCCGCATAGCTTGGAGTACAGCACAGGATCGTGGTGGACAGATCGCGGATAAACATGATCTGACGCTCCGTATTGCCGGAAGATGTAGGCACCGTCAGACAGCCCACCTTGTGACTGCCTCCGTTCAGCCCCGGGCCGCCGGTAAACAGACCGTAGCCGTAGGATACCTGGCACACATCCTCATCCGTACCGCCCGCTGCCACGATGGCTCTGGCGCAGCAGTCTTCCCATAGATCTATATCTTCACGGGTATAAAATGCCACTACCCTCTTGCCGGTGGTACCTGATGTGGACTGGATCCTGACGCAGTCCTTCAGGGGCACACCCACCAGTCCGTAAGGATAGGCATCCCTCAGATCAGCCTTGGATAAAAAAGGAAGCTTGTGCAGATCGTCGATGGATCTGATATCCTCCGGGCTGACCCCTTTTTCTTCCATTTTTTTGCGATAGTAAGGCACGTTATCCCAGACATGCTTTACCTGCTCTGTGAGTTTTTTGTTCTGAATGGCCACGATCTCGTCTCTTGAGGCACATTCGATCTCCGGTTGATAATACCGTTCCACTGTAGTTCCCTCCTTCATCAGATTCGTTTTTGCTGCTGCGTTTTCCCCTATTACGCATTTTTACCCAGTTCAAAGGCCCGCCTGTTCATCTCGAGAAATTTGGCCGGCACGATCTTTTCCATCGCCGTCTGCCACGCTTCATCCGGCAGATCAAAGTAATGGGAAAGACGCCCCATCAGCACGATGTTGACGGCTTTAGCAGATCCGGCCTGCTGTGCCAGGGCCAGACAATCCAGCGCATCCACTTTGGCTCCCGCCGCCTTCATTTTCTCTACAAGACCCTCGGGATATTCCATGGCACCGGTGATCACCGGCATAGGGTCAACCTGCTGGATATTGGTCACGATCTGTCCGTCCTTTTTCAGATAGGACAGCCACCTGGCCGCCTCCAACAGCTCAAAGGAGACGATCACATCCGCCTCGCCCCTGTCGATCACCGGGGAAAAAACGCGATCCCCGTATCTTACATAGGTCACAACACTGCCACCCCTTTGCGACATGCCGTGAACCTCTGATACCTTTACATCATAGCCCGCATCCAGCAGAAGTCTTCCCAGAAGCTTGCTGGCCAGCAGCGAACCCTGTCCGCCGACGCCGACGATCATTACATTTTTAGTCTCCATTAGCAGGCTTCCTCCTTTCCGGTGCTCTCAAATGCCCCTGCAGGACAAAGCTGACCGCAGACACCGCAGCCGACGCAGAGCGTCTCATCGATATGCGCCTTGCTGTCTCTCATCGAAATGGCAGGACAGCCGATTCTCATACAGGATTTACAGCCGATACATTTGTCCGTATTGACACATACCGGCGGTTTGTGTTTGACATATTTCAGCAGTGCACAGGGTCTTCTGGATATGATCACCGACGGCGCACTGACTGACAGTTCTTCCTTGATGACCTCGTCACAGGCCTTCAGATCATAGGGGTCTACCACCCTCACTCTTTCAAAGCTCATGGAACGGCAGAGCGCCTCCAGATCGATCCTGCCGGCCGGATCACCCTTGATATTGTATCCCGTGGTGGGATTCTGCTGATGACCCGTCATACCTGTGATGGAGTTGTCCAGAATGATCACTGTGGAATCCGACTGATTATAAGCAATATTGGCCAGCCCGGTCATACCGGAGTGCATGAAGGTGGAATCACCGATCACTGCCACGGTCTTCTTTTCGTTTTCGCCGTCTCCGGCTATATTAAAGCCGTGTATGGCACTGACGGACGCTCCCATACAAAGCGTCATATCCATGGCGGACAATGGCGCCACTGCTCCCAGGGTATAGCATCCGATATCACCCAGAACCGTACATTTATTTTTGTTCAGGGTATAGAACAGACCTCTGTGGGGACAGCCTGCACACATCACGGGCGGCCGCATGGGGATCTGATCCTCTATTGAGAGCAGATTCTCCTTTTCCACGTCCCTGCCGTAAATGATACCATCCAGACACTCCTTGACCAGATTCTGTGAAAACTCGCCGCAGACAGGCAGCAGATCCTTGCCGTGTACCACCAGCCCCAGTGACTTGCAGTGGTTCTCTATAATGGGATCCAGCTCCTCAACCACGATCAGGACTTCGTTTTCCCTTGCAAAATCGCGGATCAGCTTTTCGGGCAGCGGATTGACCATACCCAGCTTCAAAACGGAAACAGCACCGCCAAAGGCCTCTTTTACATACTGATAAGAGGTGGAGGAGGTGATGATCCCCACCTTTCTGCCGGAGGGACTCTTGCC
>CAJOOZ010000063.1 GCA_905236705.1 uncultured Lachnospiraceae bacterium
CACTTCGTGCTCGATGCAGGGCGGGTCATAAAGTCTCTCAGCCACTTTCGTGCAAGCACGAAGTGGTTTCGGACTTTTGACCCTGATATCGTTACACATTATACTACAAAAAAAAATCCGTGTCCATGAAAAACCCCCTGTGAGAATCCTCACAAGGGGCATCATTGCCGTTTTGTAACTTACTTTGCATAATCTGTTACGCGTGATTCGCGGATGACATTGACCTTAATCTGACCGGGATATTGCATTTCCGCTTCTATCTGCTTTGCAATATCTCTCGCCATCAGAACCATATCGGCGTCCGTCACCTTTTCCGGAACTACCATAACGCGAACCTCTCTGCCTGCCTGAATTGCAAAAGATTTGTCTACGCCTTTGAAATTGTTGGTTATTTCTTCTAACTGGGTTAATCTTGTCGTATAAGTTTCAAGCGTCTCCCTGCGTGCTCCCGGTCTTGCTGCCGAGATCGTATCTGCCGCCTGTACGATACAGGCTACCAGGGATGTAGCTTCCACGTCGCCGTGATGAGACTCCACCGCATTGATCACGATGGGATTCTCCTTATACTTTCTGCAAAGCTCAGCTCCGAGCTGAACATGAGAACCTTCTCTGTCCTGATCGATCGCCTTGCCGATATCATGCAGGAGACCTGCACGTTTCGCCATACGAACATCCAATCCCATCTCCGCTGCGATCAGCCCCGAAAGGTGTGCTACCTCGATGGAATGCTTAAGTGCATTCTGACCAAAACTGGTCCTAAATTTCATACGGCCAAGCAATTTGACGAGTTCCGGATGAATGCCATGCACGCCAACTTCCAGCGTCGCATTCTCTCCCTCCTCCTTCATCATTGCTTCCACTTCTCTCTGTGCCTTCTCCACCGTCTCTTCAATCTTGGCGGGGTGAATGCGTCCGTCAACGATCAGCTTTTCAAGGGCGATTCTCGCCACTTCCCGTCTGACGGGATCGAAACTGGATAAGACGACAGCTTCAGGGGTATCATCAATAATCAGATCTACACCCGTCATAGTCTCAAGGGTACGGATATTACGTCCCTCACGTCCTATGATGCGTCCTTTCATCTCATCAGACGGAAGCTGAACAACGGAAACAGTAGTCTCGGATACATGATCCGCAGCGCATCTCTGGATAGCGCCAATCACGATCTCCTTGGCTTTTTTGTCTGCTTCCTCCTTGGCTCTGCTCTCCATCTCCTTGATCATGACAGCAGTTTCGTGTTTTACATCTTCTTCAACAATTTTCAGCAAATGCTCTTTTGCCTGTTCAGAGGTCAAACCTGAGATTCGTTCGAGTTCCTGTAATCTTTGCTCGTTCAGACTTGCAACTTCCTTTTTCTGCTTTGCCAGATCTTCTTCTCTTGCCGCAAGACTCTGTTCCTTACGTTCGATCGCATCGGTCTTTTTATCGATGTTCTCTTCCTTCTGCTGGATCCTGCGTTCGGATCTGGCGATCTCACCACGGCGTTCCTTGATCTCTTTGTCCAGATCATTTTTGGCCTTGATGGATTCCTCTTTGATCTCAAGCATCTCTTCCCGCTTTTTGGCTTCAGCGGTCTTGATCGCTTCATCAATGATGGATCTCGCCTTCTCATCCGCATTACCGATCTTGGCTTCCGTTTCTTTACGAAGCTTGTCGGTAGCGATCCTGGCAGTAACCGGAACAGCTATCACAAGAGCCACGATCACAGCAATCACAGTAATTGCAACTGGTGGCATTACAGGATAACCTCCTTATTCAGTTTTCATTGTACAAATATAATGAACGGAAACATATAAAACATCCCTATTCACAATATATACAACACTACTATATTAAACAAAAAACCAAGTTATGTCAAGTGTTTAGTTCCGCTTGTCACGTTTCACTTTCAGCCTGCTTTTCGCTTCTGATCGCTCTTTGGATCATATCGGATGAAAATCCCTTTCCGGCAAGAAATCGCATGAGTTTGGCCCTGGATGACGGATCATCCGGTACTCCCTTTCCCGCAGTTTTCTTCATGATCAGCGTATGCAGAAGCTCCTCGTCGCCTTTCAGCAATTCCTCTTCCATATCGGCAAGGCAACTTTCCATCATCTCTTCACTGATTCCCTTTTCCCGCATCTTCTGCCGGATCATTCTCAGGGAATAACGTCCCGACATGGACATGGCATAATCCATGGCATAGGTCTCATCATTGATATAGCCATAGCTTTTGACATACTCAACAGCATTATCCTCCAGCCACTTCGGATACATGCCTTCCCTCAGCTTTTTTCGAAGGCCCTGCTCGGTGTAGGGTCTCTTTGTCAGCAGATTCATAGCCCGAAGTCTGACGCGTTTGACCAGAATCTCCTCGGTCAGCATCCTGTAGGTTGCGCTGTCAATTTCTGCGCCGTCTGCTATATGATAACGTGAAAGTTCTCCTTTATACAGGACAAAAGCGAACTCTCCGTCCAAATAGACCTTAACCTGTTTGGCATGATACGGCTCTATCCTGGTCACTGTCATACGCAAAACCCGTCATCAATCTTCCTTGGATGCCGCTGCGGCCGCGGAACCGGCATTGCCCTTTTTCCCTTTTTCTTCATCCGCATCCTGGCCATCCACCGCAGCTTCATCAGCATGCAGTCCAAACAGTTCCCGCACTTTACGCTCCACATCGGCACAGATCTGCGGATTGTCCTTGAGATATTGTTTGGCATTTTCGCGTCCCTGGCCGATCTTATTTCCTTCATAGGCATACCAGGCTCCGCTCTTATTTATAATATCATTCTCGGCGGCCAAATCCAGGATATCGCCCTCTTTGGAAATCCCTTCACCGAACATGATATCAAACTCAGCCTCCTTGAACGGCGGCGCAATCTTGTTTTTCACCACCTTCACCCTGGTTCTGTTACCGATGGCTTCGCCACTGGATTTAAGCTGCTCGATTCTGCGCACATCAAGACGAACGGAAGAATAAAACTTCAGAGCGCGGCCGCCCGTAGTCGTCTCCGGATTGCCAAACATGACACCCACCTTCTCGCGAAGCTGGTTGATAAAGATTACGGTACAATTTGACTTGCTGATAACTGCGGTCAGTTTTCTGAGAGCCTGTGACATCAGACGGGCCTGCAGACCAACATGGGAATCACCCATATCTCCGTCAATCTCAGCTTTGGGCGTCAGAGCCGCCACCGAGTCAACAACAATGATATCGATAGCACCGGAACGCACCATGGTCTCCGTGATCTCCAGAGCCTGTTCACCGCTGTCCGGCTGGGAAATATACAGATTATCGATATCCACGCCGATATTTTTGGCATAGGAGGGATCAAGCGCATGCTCTGCATCGATAAAACCTGCGATTCCGCCTCTCTTTTGAACCTCTGCTATCATGTGCAGGGTAACGGTCGTCTTACCGCTGGATTCAGGACCGTAAATCTCTATGATACGCCCCTTGGGAATACCGCCCAGTCCCAATGCCAGATCCAGACTGAGGGAACCCGTGGGAAATGTCTCTACATTCATTTGAGCCACATTGTCTCCCAGCTTCATAACAGAGCCCTTGCCATACTGACGCTCAATCTGTGTCAGCGCCGCCTCTAATGCTTTTTGTTTTTCAGTATTCATGATTTGCCTCTCCTTACTGAACATCCGTTCGATATGTTTAATATAAAACAAATGTTCGATTTTGTCAACACAAAATGATGTTATTTTTTCTTCAAGATAAAAATAACATAGTTACTGTCCGATAAACGTCACCTTTTATATTTTTTACGAATGATCTGGATTTCCAGAGCGGAACCGCTCTGCTGTACCGGCCGTGCCGGTGAAACCATAATCATAGTAGCATAACGGCATTCGGATGACAAGATAAATATAATTCGCCTTCGGCGCTTTCCGCAAAGCTTTTCGCAAACCCGCGCCTTCGGCGCTTTTCGTTTGCTCAACCGTTTGGCTTCGCTTTCGCAACACTCATTCGCAAAATCGCGCCTTCGGCGCTTTCCGCAAAGCTTTTCGCAAACCCGCGCCTTCGGCGCTTTTCGTTTGCTCAACCGTTTGGCTTCGCCAAACGAATTTGGGCATAAAAAGCACCGGCTATGCAAGCATGCCGGTGCTTTTTATGCCCAAATTACGCTTTGCTCTGTTTTGATCGCTTAGTTGTTTATCAACTTTTCATCCTCATTGTTCCAGCTGTAGAGCTTGCGGACTTCCTTGCCGATCTGCTCTGCGGGATGCTCTGCGGCTTTCTTGCGCATTGCCTTGAAGTGAACCTGACGACCTGCGGGAGACATATCCAGCAGGAACTCTTTTGCAAAAGAACCGTCCTGAATATCGGACAGGATCTTCTTCATTGCCTTCTTGGTATCTTCGGTAATGATCTTGGGGCCTGTGATGTAATCGCCATACTCAGCGGTATTGGAGATGGAGTAACGCATACCTTCAAAACCGGACTGATAGATCAGATCAACGATCAGCTTCATCTCATGGATGCACTCAAAATATGCATTTCTGGGATCATAGCCTGCTTCGGTCAGGGTTTCGAAACCTGCCTGCATCAGTGCACAGACACCGCCGCACAGTACAGCCTGCTCACCAAAAAGGTCAGTCTCCGTCTCGGTACGGAAATTGGTCTCCAGAAGACCGGCTCTTGCGCCGCCGATAGCCAGTCCGTATGCTCTTGCGATATCCCATGCCTTGCCGGTAGCGTCCTGCTCAACGGCGATCAGACAAGGAGTACCTTTGCCTGCCTGATACTCGCTGCGCACGGTATGACCCGGTGCCTTGGGAGCGATCATAGCGATGTCGATATTTGCAGGGGGCTTGATGCATCCGAAATGAATGTTGAAGCCATGTGCGAACATCAGCATATTGCCCTCTTCCAGATTGGGCTCGATATCCTTTTTATACATATCAGCCTGCAGCTCATCATTGATCAG
>CAJOOZ010000064.1 GCA_905236705.1 uncultured Lachnospiraceae bacterium
AGGAAGAGGAAAAAAAGAAACAGGAAGAGGAAGAAGCAAAACAGGAAGAGGAAGAAGCAAAACAGGAAGCAGAAAAAGCGAGACAGGAGGACATCCGACTTAACGGAGCCTATGCCGACGACAACACATATGTGCTGGATCTGACCACAGGTGTGCAGAAGGGCGGGAATATTTCTTTTTTCATTATTTCTTATGAATCAGACGGAGAAGCGCGGTCTACCTATGTATTTCCCAAGGCAGGTGATTTTGCCGAAGGTATGGAGGAGTTTAACAGTTTTGCCAATCAGACCGGCGTGGATGCGGCAGCGAGCAACCGCGAATATATGAGTTTTACGGATGTTGTGAATCATGATCCCGTGGGCAGCACTACGCTGACACCTCTGTCTGCCAACAGCAATGACCAGGTGGTGTTCCATACCAAGGAGCATATTGATAAGATCACGAATGTGGAATTTTTCACCAGATACGAGAAGGGCGGCGTCAATGAATGGACCTGTCAGGGTCTGAAGATCTATGAGGTCAGCCGTGTACAGGGTATCGCCATGGTAGGCGGTTTTTCCAGGGAGTATTATGCCAACTTCACCGGTAAGCTGTTGGCAAACGTGATATTTACCAACAGCGACAAGGAGGGTGGATTCTATACTTTTACCTGGACGCTGGATGAGATCAAGAACTTTGGCGGTCTTAAAGTTAAGGATGCAAATGGAAAAGAGACCGTTAGAGATAACCCTTATACTACGCTGAAGACCGGTGACTTTGGAGATGCAGCCGATTTCAGCCCCGGCCAAAATGACAATTACGGATTCAGGATAGATTTTGCCGACCAGCCTTTGGCGGGTCTTGAGTGTGAAGCCTATCGGAGCAGGGGGACCCTGAAGGGCGGCGAGTATATCGAGGATATGTCCCTGAATATCAATTATACCGATATTGTGGGCAAACCGCATCTGATCTCTCTTCCCGTGATTACGAATTCGCTCAAATGGGCATCGGATCACGGTGTAGACAAGGCGGAGATCGCGGGTATTGCTCAGGCCGGTCAGAGTCTCTATTTCGAGGGTACGATACCCGGACTGGCTTCCTTTACCAGCATATCTCTGGTCACGGGCAATCAGACTGTGCTGAGCAAGATAGGCATGACCAGATCAGATGCGCTGTCAGCGATCAAACAGAGCAGGGAGGTAAGCAGTACGGATGACAACGTGGCTATTTCCGCCTTTGCTGTTTACCATACGACGGATGAAGAGGTGAATAATACCGTAACAAATGAAAATGCATTTTTATCTTACGATTTCAACGGACTTCCTATCCTGTATCAGAGAGCGGATACGGAGTACGGTATCGAGGTAGTGGCAGGAGAAGAAACCACATTTCAGTTATCCAAGCCCGCAAAGGAGTCTGATCTGGCAGCTGCCGGATGGAAGGACAAAAAATATCTGGTGGGTGTACATACCGATAAAACACCGCGTGCCGGTACGGTGGCGGATGTACAGATGCAGCTTTCGTATACGGATACCTCAGGATATCACCAGACCACAAAATGGTATTCTCTCAAGGATGAGGCTTTGAATTATTACGGCTACTGGTATTCGGACAATACCCAGGAGGGCGATTTTGGCTACATGGTAGGTATGAGTCCCAATAATACACTGTATTATGTGGTAACTGCGCCCAATGTGGATCAGTTTACCAATGCAGCCTATAGGCTCGAATCAGGTTCCGATGAATGGCAGACCGACGGCTTGCAGATCTGGGCGCTGGACAGTCTGACGCCCATCAAGGCCGAATGGAAGAAGGTTACGGCGACCAATGTAAACATACAGTATTCGAGTGAAGTTCAGTTTTACAGAGAATTTAAAGGTATCAATATTCTGAATATCCAGGGCAAGACGGCGGAAGATGAGTCGGGTGCGTCTGCCAAAAATACAGATGCCGAAGACAACGCCTACAGTTATCTGCCGGATTCCCTTCTGGTACAGAGCGGCGAAGAAATCTCCTGGGATTTCAAGACCAAGGGTGTAACGGATGTGGAAGAAGAGCAGTATGCACAGCTTGGGTATGATATGACCTATGAAGACTGCCTGCAGAATTTCGGTTTTGATAAGACGAGAGAGAATTATCTTGTGAAAGTAGCGGTATCGGATCAGGCTGTCGATACCTCCGGCAACGGTGACTGCGGTTCCGAAAACAACTTTTATTTCCAGCTGCTCTTTGAAAACGGCTCCTCAGCGGTAGTGCTTGCCAATCAGCAGCTCGAGGGTGACCGGTTCAGAACCGGCAATATCGAAACCTTTACCATCCGGACCAACAAGGATTACGGTAATGTCACAGCTGTCCGCATTATTCCCGAGCAGGTTCAGGAGGACAGCGTGGTGGATGATAAGCTCAAGGTCGATGAGATCAGTGTGGTACGTACCTCCGGCAATTCCTATAATGAGACATTTATCGTAGAACAGAGCGCGATCCCCAACAATGGCTGGATCGGAGTTACGGGTTATATGGATGATGCGCAAAAGCACGTCACGGATGAGGAAAACAAGGGTCGTATGATAGACGATATCGCCATTGACCTGCCGATCACCGCTTATACCAATGAGATCAATCTGCTCTGCTGTCTGTCCATTGAGGATTATAAAGAAGCCACCTCCCAGTTCTACGGAGAGATGAAGATGACGGTGGACTATATCAAAAAAGACGGTACACCCGACAAGGCGACTTTTGATATCGTAGATGCCATGTATGCCTATTGCAACAAGGTCGTACAGCATGATGCGGATACGGATTCAACGGGCAGGACCGTGACCAGACAGCCGGCGGTTTCCTCTCCGAGTCTGATGTTCAGAGGCGGTCATACGGATCGGTTCCTGATCTCCCTGAGAGACTGCAAGAGCCTGTATATGGTCACTCTGACAGGACAGAGCAGAGGCGATACTTCGGAGATGAATGTATCTTCCATCAGCTTCAGTACCGTAGAGGAACAGGGTTCACTGCAGCTCTCCGGCAAGGATGAATATATCCGCTCCGGCATGACTACTTACGTGACGAGTAATTCCGTAGAGACCAATGAGACGGCAAAACTGGGCAACACCTTTGCAAAAGGGCAGGATCAGAAGATCAAGATCGGACTTCTGGCCAATGAGATCGCTCCCAGAAATGAGGGAAGTCTCTGGCTGGCGATCTTCTCCAGAGAGCCCGTTTCCCAGCAGGACAGCCTGAATATTTATATCTATCCGACAACAACCTCCATGCCCATTGCCAATTATGACCTGTATACCAGGGCAACTTATACGAATGTGATGGGTCAGCAGCTGACCAGTGCGCAGACGCTGATGAACAAGCATGAGGGCACCGGCGGAGGCGACAGATCCTATTTCTATCTGAACGGACTGTCGGCAAAACAGATATCCACCCTGGATAATCTCTATTGTATCAGCAGCAATCAGGGCTCGGATCTGAACGCCTATATTGATTATGCCGTGATCCAGCAGGTAAGAAGCGGTACCGTGATCAATACCTGGCAAAAAGACGGCTATAACAAGATGGCTTCCATGGGTGCGGATCTGACCATGCAGAGTGAGAATCCGGAGGGTATGTACAATCAGCAGAAAGTATATCTGCAGCTTTCGGATGACACGGGAACCGATAAGGAAACCAAGCTGATCGCGGAAAAGACGGATATCGCAGTGGCTCTGAGATATACCAGCAGTGTTGATCCTACCGAAAAAGAACTGGATACGCCTTATATCTATATCACGGATCAGGAATATACACGTATTCAGGCCGGTATGATGATAGATTTGACATTTGATACACCGTATGTCAAGGAAGTCAAAGGTCTGAAGATCGCAAAGCAGGGTGATCTGAATGCTACGCTCAAACTGGCCTGCGTGGACAATTATGCAAGATCCAGCCTGAAAGATGAAGAAGGTGTGCTGATCAACAGATCCAGCTTTACGGATGAACTGGTGCTGGCTACCACACCTACGACGCTGACAGCCTCTTTGAATGAGGCAGATGTAGTCAAGCCTTTGTATGTTACCTTTGTCACCAGCCCTGCGGAGGCAGCGGTTGAATCGGGTACTACCAATCCCGTCAGGATGGCAATAGGGTATGAGACCGTCAGCGGTGTGTCAACCGAGACGGATCCGGATTATCTGGATATCAGCAGCTTTATTACCAACAGAAACCAGCACTCTTTCCTGACCGGTGAGACACAGGAGATCCGTTTGCTGACCAAAGGCATTAATGAACTGCAATATATTGATTTGGAGCCGTATACGCCTACCGGCGCCGACAGAACAACCTTGGCGGGCTGGTCGCTGGATTCCATAACCGCGCAGCTGGGTGATGACGGTGACAAGAAGTCCAGAAGCATCCAGGAAAGAGTACGGGAAGGTGAGCCCAAGCGTATTAATTTCCAGAACCTGACCATGTCGGTAACGGCATTCTGGGAGAACAGGGCAGTCAATGCCAATGAGACACGGACCATTACTGACGGCGAAGGCAACTTTGCGGTAGATTCCAACGTGACGATCCGGTTCAGGCCGGTACTCATCGGATCCATTTCGGATTATGATGTGATGGTGGAGAGAAAAGTCGGCGAAACCAGGGAAACGCTGGATTATACGAATATGATGACGTCCAGCAAGCTGTCCGGCAGCAATAACAGGGAATATCTGTTTACTCCACCGAGAAATTATGCGGATGCCGGCGGCAACGGAACGAATCAGGTTTACTACGTCACCTTTGAGGCCAGGGAGAATCCCGAGATCAAGTGCGTATATACCGTGACGGTACAGCCGGAACCTTTGGAGAGCACCGTCAGCGGTAACAGCGCTTTAGCCGTTGAATCAGCCGGCGCAACGGGAACCGAATAATTTCGTAATTACTATCACTTACAATAGGAGGACACCAAGATGGATATCAAACTGGTAGATAAAGGAGAAACGGGGGAATTGCTTCTGATCGGCAGACTGGATTCCGTAACGGCTCCCGAGACAGAGGATATCGTGATGCAGATGACGGACCGGTACGGGACGCTGATCCTGAATATGGAACAGCTTGATTACCTGTCCAGTGCGGGACTCCGTATTCTGAAAAAGGCACACGTAGCCATGAAGAAAAAAGGCGGAGAGCTGATCCTGACCAATGTGAATGATATGATCCAGGAAGTTTTTGAAATGACCGGCTTTGCCGGAATCCTGACCATACAGTAAGGAGCTGTCGACAGGTATAGCTTCGATCACAGGGAGTCTGAAAAAAGAGGACAGGGATATGAAAGAATTAGATGTTGATGCCGACTTGAAAGAGCAGGACAGAGTGCAGGATTTTATACGCTGTGAGCTGGAGAAATACCAGGTTTCTCCCAAGATCCTGTTCCAGCTGGAGCTGGCCATTGAAGAGATCTTTACCAATATTGCCAGCTATGCCTACAACCCTGAGATCGGGAAAGCCAAGATCCGCTGCAGTGTTGAGCAGGATCCCCTGCGGGTGGTCATTCAGTTTCTGGACAGCGGCAAACCCTTTGATCCGCTGGACAGGGAAAAGGCGGATACCTCCGAAGAGGCTCTGATGGAGCGCACCGGAGGTTTGGGGATTTTCCTGGTGAGAGAAAATATGGATGATGTTGTCTATTCCTATGAGGACGGGAAAAACATACTGACAGTAGTTAAAACACTGAAGTAACAAAGGCAGGACACAAAATGGAAGAAACGGGAGCAGTTCAAAATGAGGTCAATGCAACAGTCAGTTCACTGATCAGTCAATTTGCCCAGCTTAAGTTCGAGGGAATGCTGATGTATGGCGTGCTGCTGATCATGGCACTTCTCATTTGCTTTGAGGGCTACAAACTGTATCGTCTGGCTCTTTTGCTGATGGGTTTTGCCATAGGATACCAGCTTATGCACAGGGTGCTGGAGTTTTTAAATGTGCCGGTGACGGATGAACAGAAGCTGATGGCGCAGGCGATTGCAGGAATCGTCCTTGCAGTGATCTCCACCACGGTGATCAAATGGGGTGTCTTTTTTGCGGCTTATTATTTTGCCAAGTATGCTCTGGCCGCCCCCATTGCGGGAGCTGTCCTGAATATGGCTTTTAAGGACGCCGTAGTGCCGGAGTTTCTGCCCACGATCCTGACCAGCATACTGGGTGTGGTCGTAGCTTATATCATTGCCAGGTTTGCGGCGGGCTCCCTCAGACCGGTCATCGTACTGCTGACGGCAGCCATCGGAGGATTTGCCCTGGTCGGCTATTTTATGGAAATGATACCGTTTTTCCCTTATGATCTGAATTTCATGCTCTCCGTTCCCTCCGTGATCTGGGTTGGCGCCAAACTGTTCATGACAGCGGCAGGCGTCGGGATTCAGGGTCTGAAAGAGGATTGAAAAAACCTTTATTTCTGCAACCATAACAGGAAATGCAGGGTATTATAGGTAGAACGACATTTAGAAAGAAAACGGGTAAGAGAAAATGGGAAGTGCAATATTAGAGGAAAATTTAATAGATTTACCGCCTGCGGATGCCAGGCTCGATATTGCCATCAGTGAGAAGCTGGTCGATATGAAGGATCAGGGTCAGCTCATCGCGGCACCAAAGAGTCTTGTGGATAAGACTGTCAGACAGATGAAGCGCGAGGCGGAGATCACAAGCCGGATGGAAGGAAACAGAAGCAGGATGCAGGATCGTCTGGATGATCTGAAGGAGCCTCTCATACAGGGCAAGACACCCGGGCAGGCTTCGGAGGCGTTCTTTGGTTCGGAAGATGTCAAAAAATACCTGGCCGAGCTTCTGGTACTGGAAGCAGCCGTGTCAGAGGTGGGCGATATCATCGTAAGGGCAGTGACCGAAAGACCAAAGGAGCTGCAAAACATGAAAAACTCGGTGGAGGGTCGTCTGAAAGGGCCTGCCGGTGAAAAGTACGTATCGGACCCGGGGCTTGCGGACAAGATCCTGTCCGGAACGGCTTTGAATGAGATCATGCCAAACCTGTCCGATTCCATGATGAAGGCTTCCGAAAAAACCAATGCTCCGGCTGCGGATGCGCCAAAGCAGGCAGCGCCAAAGAAACCGCAGGGCAGAGTCATGTAAGAGCAAAATAAGAAACTCTCCGGTCTGCATATTTGCAGATGCGGGGAGTTTGTGCGTTTATAACGGCAAATTACTCCGGCCTGCGGGGGCATCAGGTATCATGCCGCAGCAGGGCATAGCGCAGGTGATCCCTGAAGGCGCCCTGAATGTAGACACTTTCAAATTCCCTGCCCTCGTAGACAAATTCCATCCGTTCCAGCATCCTGATGGAGCGGGTATTGTCCACGGAAACCCTGGCTTCAATGCGGTGGATGTCAAATTCGTCAAAGAGCAGACGATTGGTGGCCATACAGGCCTCTGTGGCATAACCGTTGCCCCAGATATCGTGGTCAAAATCATAGCCGAAGATCGTGCTTTGGTAGGGCAGGGGACGGATTCGGGAATAGCTGATGGTTCCGATGATCCTGCCGGGATCTGACTTTAAAAACACATAATAATACATGGCATGGCGCTTCTGTATTTCAGCGATCTCAAACTGCATGGAGGAGAGCTGGTATTCGGCCGTATAGTAGGATTCCTTTTTGGGTACCTCAAAGGGGTCAAACCAGGTGCGGTTCTTGTCATAGTATTCCGCCAGACGCAGGGCGTATTTTTCCCGTGCGGTTGTGATCAACAGGCGGTCGGTTTCTGTTTTTTGAGAAAAGGATTCGGACATTTGTACTCCTTCAAAATCAGTATGTACACATTGTAGTGCATTTTAAAGGAGAATGCAAGAAATGACAGCCTGCTTACGGTTGAGGTTTACCCTTTTCTGTTGTAAAATACAAGGAAATATATATAAAAATGCAACCGATTTTAAAAAAATCCCCTATTCTGTATAGAAGTTACAAAGCGGGAATTTTGCAGGTGGCATCAAAAGAGTATGAAATGATGCGGATATCTTGAAAAAACGGAGGGAAAAGAAATGGCAATTACAAATGAACAAATAGACAGTATCATACAGCTTCTTGGCATTGTACAGGACGAAATGCAGCAAAAGAGTCAGGTCAACCGTGCATATATCGATCAGTTGATAAACAGCACTACCGACCAGGAGAAGAAAGAAGCCCTGAACACTTTGAAAGATTTATTTGACGGACCCACCGGATACGGGCAAAATAGGGCGGGAAATCTGATCGTTGAAATGCAGAATCTTAAAATGTGGTCGGCGAACCTTCGCAGAGATTCAGAGCAAGTACGTGAACATCTGAATAAAGTAAAGGACTTCCTCGTGAGATACAGCCAGTCTTACAATGTTCTGAACACTGTGCTGGAGAAGGCAGGAGGATATGATGAAATCCATGATAAAAACTCGCAAATGTCCCAGAATGTAGTGCCGGTAATATGTCGGCTGTCCAGCCTGTATGGGGAGTTTATGGCCGTGACCGAAACGGTGGATGTGGATGAAACGGAAGAGAGTATAAAGGAAATGAGAGAAGCCGAGAAGAAATATCATAGTCAGGCTGTGACCGTATATAATCAATACAAGGAAAAGATGGATGAGTGGCCGACTGAAGAAGAGATTCGTCGCGCCAGGACTGAGGATGACAAGTGTCAATCAGATCTGGAATCACTCCAAAATGATGGAAAAGACAGGTATCAGAGATTGTATCTGGATGCGCAAGGAAAGTATAACGGATTCAATGAGCAGATAAAAACCTGTCAGTCAGAGGAGAAGGAGATAAAGGATAAGATAACGCAATGTAACCAGATGATCGAGGAGATTGAGAAAAGACGCAAGAAATGCGCCGAGTTGATGGATGAACTGAAGATAACCCGTGCGCGGAAGGATCAGTGTAAAAAAGAATATGAAGCATTAAAACAAAAACAAGAGGAAGACAGAATAAATAAGGATGTCACGAATCAGTTAATCGATGATCTGGTAAAAAAGAGAAAAAAGGCCGGTGAACTTCGTGCAAAGGATGAAAAAGTATACGTCACTAAAGCAAAAGAGTATTACAAACTGAAACGTGAGGAGTTTTACTGGAAAAAGACCCTGGAGCTTTCGAAGGAGCTGAAGGAATACTTAACGAAGAACGGTTTTGTGGCAGTGATCCTGTTTCCGTTTAAGGGAATGATAATACCGGATCTTAAAGAAGATCATAAGGAGGTCAAGAAAAAAGCAGAAGAACTGATGGCTCAGATCCGGAAGTCTTTTCCCGCGAAGGACGTCGAAAAATATCTGAAGATGGATGATAAGGCGAGAAGCTATATCCAGGTGTTGAATCGCCTGTGCGATAAAGCGCAGACAGAGTATGATAAGGCACTGAATAATCTGAAAGAGAATGAAGGTTATCAGACCGGCGAGAGGATCAAATCGCTGCGCAGCTCTGTCAAAAATCTCGAGGCAGACTATGAAAATATAAAAAATAAAGAGAACCTGGTTCAAACGGTTGTGCTCAGCATCAAAAAAGAGAACGAAAACCTGTCGAGAGAGATGAGCAACCGTTATGAAAAATCTCTCCCCGATACAGAGTCAATCGACCAGATCATCAGTCAAAAATATGAACAGGAACAGAAATCTCCGGAGGAAGATAACCAAAAAGTCGATAACGCCTATATGAAGTATTGTATGGAGAAGCGCACCTGCGAAGAACTGGATGAACAAATAGATAAGATCTGGAGAACCACTTACATGGAAACCCACCGCACCTATCATGAGCTTCAGGAAAAGCTCGAAAAAGGTATGATCGATCAGGATACTTTTAACCGGTTGAAAGACGAGATCTATCAGGCAGATGTTAAGAAAACCTTTAAATTCACTGATTGTGCCGAGTCGGAAAAGAGTCGGATCGCTGAATACGAAGGCAGCTTGAAAATGCTTGGAGACAAGAAGAAGGAACTAAGCTCGAAGAGCCAGGCCGAGAAAGAGAAGATGGATAAGACCAGTGAGGAGGCTTATAAAAGAGATCTTAAAAATGCACAGGAAAAGAAGAGGAAAAGCGGCGATAAGCTGTTCAAAATACAGGAAAAAAAGAATCAGCTTACCAACCTCGTGCGGTATCACAACCAATATGTACAGAAACGTTCTTCAACCCTGGACAAATGGAGGAACGCCAGTCAAAAGGGTGACTCGGAAACATTGAAGCTGCTGAATCAAACGATTCGCGATTATCTGCGGGATTACGGCAAGTCCAGATCATGGGTCCATATGCTTTCTTCGGACAGTGATGAATACAGAGCGATCAAGACAGGCCTTGAAAAGCTCAGAGATCCACAGCAGGTACAGAGCATGAAGCCTGATGAGATCGTAGAGAGTCTGAAACAGATAAGTAAAGCCTGCAACGATTACCTGGTTGCAAAGAATGCACAGAATAATGAGATGTTCCGGTTTGAAAGCCTGTCCACCAACCAGCGAACCTATCGGATTTACTTTGCAACTTCCATCAGGGAATATTGCGACTCTCAGATCGAAGCCCTGGGAAATAGCAAGTTCAGGCTGGGAGACAAATATGACAGATATATGAAAGATCGGGAGAAAAAAAATGTAGCAGAAGTTGAGGAAGATGGAAAAATTGAATTCCTGAAACAGACCAAAGAGTTCGGACAACGGCAAAGTCTCCCGGGGATGAAACAGGGTCGTGGAAATGAAGAATTGAACAGATCAACGTTTTCACTGGGATAAAAGTTAAATTTTACAGGAGGTACAGAATATGCCGGCACAATTGAAAATAGAGGAAGCATTGGTTTACAAAAATATTGCAGCATCCTTTAAGGGAATGAATACGAATCGTTTTCCGGATATCATAAATTATCTGGAAAGGTATGTGAATGATAACGAGAATAATCAGGGTGATGAGGAAAAGCAGAAAAAGGTCGCAGCAGCCAGAATTCTGATGCAGGCATTCACACAGAATGGCAGGCTGAAAGAGATCGTGGACAGCATGCAGCAGGATACAGATACGCAGATAGACCAGATCATTGAGAAGAATGACTGGAATGTTTTTCTGGGACTGGATGAACTGAAGAAGGAGAATGTATTCAAAAGTCTGCAGTATCTGGGTCATCTGAATGCGGGAGAGAACCAGGAAGAGAACCAGAATATAAGCATAGAAAAGCTTGATGAGGCATTGGATACTTTTTTGGTAAGTGACAATTTCCAGGAGTACGAAGCGAGTGATTCTCCGGTTCGTTCTGCCATTCCGATGATAAAAGCGGCAGCAGATGCTTACAGAGCCATCAGGGTTCTTGAAAATAATGCAAACAGAAGAGAATACAATAGGGACATTGCGGAGCCTGTAAGGTCGGAGTGGGGGAAGATCAAAAGAGACGAGGCAAAAACTTTTTATGTGATCTATGGCACGGAGCATATGTCTTTGAAAGAAACGGAGACTGACGTAGCCGGAGTTTATGCGCAGGCGGAGAAAATCGAAACTGACATCCTGGAGGCGGAAAGAAATTGTCAGAATGCACTTTTAAGGGAATTAGAAGCCAACAAGACCCTGGAGGGGCTGGATGCACAGATCAGACGACTGGAAAGTGAGCTGGAGCAGGAAAAAGAAGCGGCCAAACGGCCGGAAAGAGTGCGTGAAGCAAGAAATAGAGAGGATGCAGTTAAAAATGCAATCAAGGTTGTTCTGGATGCATACGACGAAGCAGTGAAATCCCCCGATAAAAACTTTCTGATCAGGGCAAAGGAAGATCAGGAGGCCCATGTAAAGGCGCAGACAAATTTAAAGACGGTCCGGGCACAGGCGAATGTCGATCAAAGGATCGATGAGCTTATGAAACAGTACAATGTCTCGCCGGAAAAAAAGCAAAAGCTGATGGATCTGTATCAGAGTGAGTATAAATGGTATCAGGAGGAAAACAAATGGCGTCAGTTTAAGTCAAATATTGAGCAGTATCAGTTGGTTTTCGGCCAGGATAATACGATGATGCTGTTTATGGTCGGAACTATGATCAAAGATAAAAAGCTTACAAGTGAAGGTTTTCAGGCAATAGAGAAGACATACGACGCCGTTTCGGCAGAGTTCGGGCTGGCCGGAAAAACAACAACTGAAGTGGATACGTTCCTCGAAGAGGGCAAAAGAGGTCTGCTGCCGCCCTATCAGGGAGATGTGGATCAATATATGAAGGATGTGCTGGAAACGGTTTCGAAAAATGCCGAGCTGGCCAGGCATAAGTCTGCGGAAAATACACTCAAAGGCCTGCTGATCAGTATTCAATTCGATGACAGGCAGCTTATATCTCTTCAGAAAGAGCTGGTCAAGGCAGGAGATAATAAGGAGAAGATACAGCAGCTGGCAGAGAAGGTTAGCAAGATTACGACTCACCGCGGAGAGTATCAGAATAAACTGTTAAGCGAAGGATTTAAGGATGAGCAGCTGCTCAAAGACGTAATTGCCCTTGCTCAGAAGCAAGCAACTACCAATCAAAAAGAAATCCTCGATAACGCCACAAGGAAGGAAAAGCACACGAAAATAGATGCAGAGGAATCCATAGAAAAACATAAGAAGATTCAGGCTGCCGTGATGGTGCTGAACGAATATCCGGAAATAACGAAAGCGGGCGAATACGGGAATTTTGTAAAATATCTGGAGAGCAGCAAGCCTGACGGGAAGCTGATCCCGAAGAATAAAAAAGATATATTCCCCGGCTATAAGAAACTTTTAGAGTCGCTGGGAAGCGGAAATACAGAAAAGATAAAGATGCTTGAGGAGAAGCTTGCGAAAGTCAAAAAGGAAAAGAAAAAAGCCGAGGAAACGATTAAGGCCTCGCAGTCGGAAGCTTCTTTTAAAAATTACATCGGTCTTTTGGAGAAAAAGGAGATATTGAACCGGGACCTGGAATATTACCGTGGCAAGGCAGGGCGTCTGAATCGTATCGTACAGAACACAAACAGTAAGATGAGGGCTGTATATGATAAGATGTATCAGGACAAGGAGAATATCCCCCCCAGAAATACAGACACGATCTATGAAGCTATTTACGATCAGATCGAGGCTTTCCGGAAGGATTACAATAAATGCCTGAGGGATGATTACAAAGCAGATCCGGATGCCAAGAACAGTCCGGAATACAAGGCGATCCAAACAGCTCTGGCAGAATTTGGTGCAAGCAGGGAAGCTTTTCGCGAGTTTAGTGACGATGAGATCAAACAGAAACTGGAGGCTCTTAAGAATGCATCGGATCACTATGCTCATGAAAAGAGAGGACAATGGTTCCATTTTATACCCTCGGCCCAGAGAAAATGGCGTCTTGATTATGCTGATAAGATCACGGCATTTTGTAACAGACAGACGACGGTAACGAGCAATCTGATGAGAATGAAGGGAGAGCAGAATATTTCGGAAAGTTTTGAGGAAAGATATAATGAAGAGAAGGCGAAGGATCCGAAAAATGTGATTGATGAGAATAAGGAAATGAATAAAGATGAAAAGATCCGGGCGTATGATGTGGTGCTGAATCACGTTTTTTCAGATCAAGAGATGCAGGTTGAGTATAAGCAGAAGGCGAAAGAAATCGAGGAAGAGATCAATCAATACATGAAATCCATGGTCGATGATAAAATTGATGCGGAATCTACAGCGGACGATTTCTGTACTGTCATTCTGAGCCTGATGCGCTGCGATGAGCTGAAAAAAGAAATAAGGAATCCTGCTATAGATCAGGGGAAAACGATCGATGAGCATCTGGAAACAATGAAACAGAAAACCAGACCCGATTCGTTGGAGAAGGATATTTCGGACTATGTGAAAAAGGCTACGGAGGAAACCAAAGAGGATATCAAAAAAAGCGTTGAGGATCTGTTGAAAAAGGAAAACCTGAGCGAGAAAAAACCTGATGAGATCCTGAAAAGAGTGAAATCCGCAATACTCATCCATAAAGAGAAAGAAAAAATGCAAAATACCGTGAAACAGATGTATAAAGCAAAGAGTTTGCAGGAGCAGAAAGACGCTGTGATAAAAATAGTTGACCTATCTGAAGACAGGAAGGAAATTATTGTAAAAGCAAAGAAAAAGCCCTCTAAACCGAAACCGGAGTTAGGAAAAGGCTTGTAAAAACAGAGAGTAACAGGTATAATTTTGTATCAGACAGATTGTTAAAATCTATATTTTAAAGGAGGTCTACTACATGATTTATTCAACTGAAGTAAAGGCAATGTGTCCGGTTCATCAGGGCGCCCATCATGGTGCGGCTCCTATTCCCGAGGAGGCGAAGTGGGTCAAGGCCAAAGAGGTAAAGGATATTTCCGGCTACACACACGGGATCGGCTGGTGTGCCCCTCAGCAGGGCTGCTGCAAGCTGTCTCTGAATGTAAAGGACGGTATCATTCAGGAGGCTCTGATCGAGACGATCGGATGCTCCGGTATGACACATTCGGCTGCTATGGCATCCGAGATCCTGCCCGGACTTACGATCCTTGAGGCGCTGAATACGGACCTGGTATGCGATGCCATTAACACAGCCATGAGAGAGCTTTTCCTGCAGATTGTATACGGTCGTACCCAGAGTGCATTTTCCGAGGACGGACTTCAGATCGGCGCAGGTCTTGAAGATCTGGGCAAGGGTACCCGTTCCATGGTTGGTACCACCTATGGAACACTGGAAAAGGGTCCCAGATATCTGGAGTTGACCGATGGCTATATTACCCAGCTGGCACTGGATGAGGATGATGAGATCATCGGATATAAATTCATCAATTTCGGCAAGATGATGGATTTCATCAAGGCCGGTGATGATGCAGTTACCGCTGTGGAGAAGGCTTCCGGTCAGTATGGTCGTGTGGCCGATGCAGTGAAACTGATCGATCCGAGGAAAGAGTGACATAGGGACCACGGTAAATAATACAAATGCAGAAAGGAAAAAACAATGGCTAAATTTGAATCATATGAAAGAAGAGAAAAACAGATCCTTGAGAAGCTGTCCGAGTATGGGATCGGTTCGATCGATGAGGCAGAAAAGATCACAAAGGATGCAGGTCTGGATGTTTACCATATGGTAGAGGGTATTCAGCCGATCTGTTTTGAGAATGCAAAATGGGCTTATACCGTAGGTGCTGCCATCGCCATCAAGAAAAACTGTCGCAAGGCATCCGAGGCAGCAGCAGCCATCGGTGAGGGACTTCAGGCATTCTGTATCCCCGGTTCCGTTGCTGACCGCCGCAAGGTGGGTCTGGGTCACGGCAATCTGGGCAAGATGCTGCTGGAAGAGGATACCGAATGCTTTGCATTTCTGGCAGGTCATGAGTCCTTTGCCGCAGCAGAGGGTGCGATCGGTATTGCGGAAAAGGCCAACAAGGTTCGTAAGAAACCGCTTCGCGTGATCCTGAACGGTCTTGGCAAGGACGCAGCACAGATCATCTCCAGGGTAAACGGTTTTACCCATGTGGAGACCGAGTATGATTATTTCACGGGAGAACTCAAGGAAGTATCCCGCAAGTGCTATTCCAAAGATCCCCAGAGTCCCCGTGCGCTGGTGAACTGCTACGGTGCCAATGATGTACAGGAAGGCGTAGCCATCATGTGGAAAGAAAATGTGGACGTATCCATTACCGGTAACTCCACCAACCCCACACGCTTCCAGCATCCGGTTGCGGGAACCTACAAAAAAGAGCGTACCGATGCAGGCAAGAAATACTTCTCCGTTGCTTCCGGCGGCGGTACCGGACGTACACTGCATCCCGACAATATGGCAGCTGGCCCTGCTTCCTACGGTATGACAGATACCATGGGCAGAATGCATTCCGATGCTCAGTTTGCAGGCTCTTCTTCCGTTCCGGCTCATGTTGAGATGATGGGTCTGATCGGTGCCGGCAACAACCCGATGGTAGGTATGACCGTTTCCGTTGCGGTTTCTATCGAAGAAGCTGCGGCAGCAGGCAAGTTCTAACTTAGGAACTGTAGCGAAATAACGTAAGCAATTTACTTGCCTGGATTATTTTGACGGCGCCGGTATAAAACAGATACCGGCGCTGTTTTTTAGAACACATTGCTCATTATTTGATGAAACCGATCTCCTTTTTCTGCTGTATTATCTATAGACAGTTTTGTCAGTAACAGGATTAAGGAGAAACGGTTGATTGCAAACCGGATCAACCCAAAAAAAGGAGGGCAGTCCTATGAAGGAAAGCGAATTAAATGGTTTAACGGGTGGCGGGAAGGATCTGATCGAGACCCTGAAAGACGACATCAGGAAAAAGATCAACGACAAAGGCTATTTCAACCGGAATATGGAGCCTCTTTTTGGACTGGATTCCTATGAGAATCAGTTTGATTACGGTAACGTGGCAAAGATGTATGTTTTAAATACGTTCAAATTGCCTTCCGCCGAACAGAAATCGAAAGACTTATTTGAGACAGAGGTCACCGGGAGAGCCAAAGAGCTTGAAAAGGATCCCTATTTCAGACGACTGGTCCGCGACTACTGCGTGACAATTGGCAAAGGCACAGGCCGTGATTTTAAGGATGAAGAGTTTGTTCAAAAGTATGAAGCGTTTAAAACACAGATGGAGCAATCGACAAAAATGTGGTCTTCGATCGTCACCAGTGTCGGTGATTATTCCTCGCAGGACCGGGTGGAGCAGCTTGTAAAAGGCGAAATGGAGGGTATCGGGAGCAGATGCGGCGATGAGATGGTCTATCCTCCCCGCTATACGAAAGAAGCCGTGGATACAATCGTTTGTCAGACCATTCTGTCAAAAGGAGCAAAGGCATACTTTTATAACGGGATGGCCAAAAGTACGGAATATGAATTTAATATGAAGACCGGTCAGAAAGACATAGAAAAGACCGTGTATTCCGATCAGGATCTTGAAAAAAGGATCAAAATCATGAGAAAGCAGATCCTTGACGATCCACTCTTTAAGGAAACCATGGCAGAAGAGGGTATGACCGTGAACAAAGTCTATGATTCCTATAAAGCCAAGGTAAAGGCCAGGATCAATGATAAGATCAGGGCTGATAAAATGACGGACAAAAAGTTTGAAAAAAACAAGGATGAATATGGTAATTACCACAGCTTCCTTCAGGATAAAAACCCCATTGATGATGATACCTTAAAGGAGATCGAGAATCTGAAAAAAGGTCTTGAAGAATTCAATAAAGGGAAAGAGCCCAGTGATTTAATGAAGAATCTGACAACGCGACTGGAAACCTTTATTGCGAAAGGTGGCAACGGAGTGGATCTGTATATGCTGAACAAAGCCGCCCTGAAATACTATGAGGGACGCCAGGGTACTTTCTTTTCTCCCGTCACAGGTATGGGAAAGGCCCGCCTTGGCACGGTGGAAAAGCTGATCAGGATCACCCAGCCTGCCATGGAAAAGCTGAATGCGGAATATAAGGCACAGACAGCGGCAAAGTCAGCGGCAGCGGCCAGGGGGTTATGATCTTTGATCAGGATACGGTGTTGTTTATTTTTTCATAATTGTGTTATAATGTCTCTGTTCGGGGTCGCCCGCAAAGCGTAGTGCAGAATGCTTTGGATAGCGGGTTTTGACTTTGGCAACATAAGATGAGGGCTATAGCATGGGGCAAATTGCAAAAGAAAAGATCGCCAATCTGGAGTCCAAGATCAAGGGGCTCAATCAGATGCTTGAGGAGTATGGCGCCAGGAAGGGCAGACTTGAGGAAGAGCTGAAACAAAAAGAGGACGAGAAGCTCCGTCAGATGCTGGAGAGCATCAACAGGCAGATCCGTTACGTGACCGGTCAGCGGGACGACGCCATAGCCGAGCTGGAGCGTGAGGATCTGGAAGAGGAAAAGAAGAAAAAGGAGCGGGCATACGCAGAGCGCATGAAGGCTGTCTATGTTTTTGGCAGGCTGTGGAGTGAAGAGAATCGGGATACGTTTCTGTCAGGGTTTGGTGAGGGGCTCAAGGAGCAGAAAAAACCGGAAACGGATCGGACGGATCGGGAAGCGATTGTGGACGGCCTCTTTTCCCAGTTGACCTTTATCCATGTCAGTCGCGAACAGGTGAAGGAGATCCTGGAGAATCCGGAATTCAAACAAAAGCATTATTCCACCAAGCTCAAACATATGGATATCGAGACCAATCTGGATTACAAGCGTATGATGGAGACGGAACTGGAAAATGCCGGCATCAAATCCACGGGAGATCCACAGAGGGACGAGCAGCTTTTTGCAAGGAGACTGGAGGAGAGCAACGGTTTCGAAGATGCCATTGACAGGCTTTTAAAGCGCAGATATCTGTTCGAGAACAACGAAAAGGATCTGAAGATCTTTGACAAGGTGCTGGATGAGCTTTTGGATGTTCGGGAAAAGAGCCGGAAAGCCCTGGCCGTATTCAGGCAGAGAGGTCTGGGAACCTATCGGGACACAGGCTATACCAAAGAGATGATCGATGAGGAAAAGGCGGCCTTCAGGCGGCTTGGCGGTTTTGTCGAGACTCTCAATGACAGGCTGCAAAAGGGGCTGGCCGACGGTACGCTCCTGAATGAAAAGGGTGAGGATGAGAGCGGCACTCTGCAGGGCTATGCGGCAATGAAAGAGGTCACCTTCTATGTGGAAAAGCAGCTCAAAATCGATGAGATTCTCCAGCGCAACAGCGAACTTCGGGAAAAGGTCGAGAAATGGTACATATATGAAAAGATCAAGGGCAAACAGCCTTCCGGCATCCGTGAGCTGAAGCTGATGGTGGAGGATGAGGAGAAGGCCTGGTCCAAGCCTGCCAGGATCCGCAGGATGGCCGAGAGCAAAGGCAAAGCCGTGGAATACAGCGCCGATTATGTGCTGATCGAGACACAGATGATGCTGGATCGGATCAGTGAGAACCGTCCTTTTGAAAAAAAGGAGGAGACGCAGGCAAGAACAATACTGGCAAGTCTTATCATTCACGAGATCATCAAGGAAGAGGCCAAAGAGACCAGACCAGAGAACATGCCCTATACCGTCAAATTCATGGCCAAACCCAATGAAAAGAATCTGATGGAGATGGCCGGCAGGATTGCGGAGTCACCGGAGTTTACCAGAATCCTGCAAAAAGCGGGTTATAAGGATATCACACCGAAGTCCTGTATCAGTTTTCTGGTAAAGGATATGGAAAAGGAACTGACAGGTATCGTGAGAAAGACTTTTAATCCCCTGCAGAGGGATCAGGCCGGATTCGTGCAGAAACCGGAAGAGAAGCAGCAAAGAGGGCGGGTATTGGAACCGTCTGCGAATTTTAATAATTAAACAGGAGGATATTGTAGTATGTACCGCAAGGTGGAAAAGGATCTGAATTTTGTTCAGCGCGAAAAGGAGACTGAAAAGTTCTGGTCAGACAACAGGATCTTTGAAAAAAGTATGGAAAACCGTAAGGAGGGTCCTACCTATACCTTTTATGACGGACCGCCCACTGCTAACGGCAAGCCCCATATCGGTCATGTGCTGACCCGCGTTATCAAGGATATGATCCCGAGATACCGGACGATGAAGGGATATTACGTACCCCGCAAGGCAGGATGGGATACCCACGGACTGCCGGTAGAGCTGGGAGTGGAAAAACAGCTTGGCATCGACGGCAAGGAACAGATCGAAGAGTACGGACTGGATCCTTTTATCCAAAAGTGTAAAGAAAGCGTTTGGGAATACAAGGGCATGTGGGAGGATTTCTCCAGGACAGTCGGTTTCTGGGCTGATATGGACGACCCTTACGTGACCTATCACGATGATTTTATCGAGTCCGAATGGTGGGCTTTAAAGGAGATCTGGAACAAGAAACTGTTGTACAAAGGTTTTAAGATCGTACCTTACTGCCCGCGCTGCGGTACACCCCTGTCCTCGCATGAGGTGGCACAGGGCTACAAGGCGGTCAAGGAACGCTCCGCAACCGTCCGTTTCAGGATCAAGGGTGAAGATGCATATTTTCTGGCATGGACCACAACGCCCTGGACACTGCCCTCCAACGTGGCTTTGTGCGTGAATCCCAATGAGACCTATGCCAGAGTCAGGGCCACGGACGGCTATACCTATATCATGGCCGAGGCACTGCTGGACAGCGTGCTGGGCAAACTGGCAGAAGGCGACGGTCAAAAGGCCTATGAGGTGATGGAAACCTATACCGGAAAAGACCTGGAGTACAAGGAGTATGAACCGCTCTTTGCTTGCGCCGGAAAGGAAGCCGAAAAACAGCACAAAAAAGCGCATTTCGTGACCTGCGATACCTATGTAACGCTGACAGACGGTACCGGTATCGTTCATATCGCGCCTGCCTTTGGTGAGGATGATGCCAGAGTGGGACGCAATTATGATCTGCCTCTGGTGCAGTTTGTAAACGAAAAGGGAGAACTGACGGAGGCTACCGATTATGCGGGAATGTTTGTCAAGGATGCGGACCCTAAGATCCTGACGGATCTGGATGCGGACGGCAGACTTTTTGATGCGCCCAAATTTGAGCATGATTATCCGTTTTGCTGGAGATGTGATACGCCCCTGATCTATTACGCCCGCGAATCCTGGTTCATCAAGATGACCGAGGTGCGTGATGATCTGGTCAGAAATAACAAGACCGTTAACTGGATTCCCCCTTCTATCGGAGAGGGCAGGTTTGGCAACTGGCTGGAGAATATCCAGGACTGGGGCATTTCCAGAAACCGCTACTGGGGAACGCCGCTGAATATCTGGGTGTGCGACGAGTGCGGCGAAATGGACTGTATCGGCAGCAGAGCCGAGCTGGCCGAAAGGAGCGGCAGGGCAGATGCCGCCGGAATCGAGCTGCACCGTCCCTATATCGATGAGGTGACCATTCCCTGTCCGGCCTGCGGGAAACCCATGAAGCGGGTGCCCGAGGTGATCGACTGCTGGTTTGATTCCGGTGCCATGCCCTTTGCGCAGCATCATTATCCCTTTGAAAATAAGGAATTGTTCGAGCAGCAGTTCCCTGCAGCCTTTATTTCCGAGGCTGTAGATCAGACCAGAGGCTGGTTTTATTCCCTGATGGCCGAGTCCACCCTTCTTTTTAACAAGTCTCCTTACGAGAATGTCATCGTGCTGGGACTGGTGCTGGATGAAAACGGACAGAAGATGTCCAAGAGCAAAGGCAATGCGGTGGATCCCTTTGAGGCTCTGGCCACCTACGGCGCCGATGCCATCCGCTGGTATTTTTACATCAACTCCGCTCCCTGGCTGCCCAACCGTTTCCACGGCAAAGCGGTACAGGAGGGCCAGAGAAAGTTCATGGGTACTCTGTGGAACACCTATGCTTTCTTTGTTCTGTATGCCAATATCGATGGCTTTGATGCCACAAAATATACCCTGGATTATGACAGGCTTCCGGTGATGGATCAGTGGATTTTGTCCCGTCTGAACTCCGTGATCAGCGAGGTGGACAGCAATCTGGACAATTACAGGATCCCCGAAGCTGCCAGAGCGCTGGATGACTTTGTGGACGAGCTGTCCAACTGGTATGTCAGATCCACCCGCGAGCGTTTCTGGGCCAAGGGCATGGAGCAGGACAAGATCAATGCCTATATGACGCTGTATACGGCTCTTGTGACCATTGCCAAATGTGCAGCGCCCATGATCCCCTTCATGGCGGAGGACATTTATCGCAATCTGGTATGCTCCGTTGATCAGTCCGCACCCGAGAGCGTGCATCTGTGCGATTTCCCCGTGGCGGATGAGAGCCGGATCGATCATGAATTGGAAAGCAATATGGATGAGCTCAGGCGTCTTGTGACCATCGGCCATGCTGCCAGAGAGGAAGCCAGGATCAAGAACCGCCAGCCTGTCGCAGAGCTGTATTACAACGCAGACAAAGAGCTGCCGGATTTCTTTGCGGATATCCTGGCAGGTGAGCTGAATGTGAAAAAAGTGACCTTTGCCACGGATACGGGAGCCTTCATGGGCTATTCCTTCAAGCCGCTCCTTAAGACACTGGGTCCTAAATACGGCAAACAGATCGGCGCCATCAGAAAATATCTCGAAGAGATGGACGGCAGCGAGGCCATGGCGAGACTGGACGAAGGAAAAGAGCTGGAATTTGAAGTGGATGGCACCCCTGTTTCCATCGCCAGAGAGGATCTGCTCATCGAGACTACCCAGAAGGGCAATTTTGTCTCCAAATCCGACAATGGCATGACGGTGATCCTTGATACCAATCTGACCGAGGAGCTGATCGAAGAAGGATATGCTGCGGAATTTATCAGCAAGGTCCAGAACATGCGCAAGGATTCCGGCTTTGAGGTGATGGATCATATTCGCATCGGCATCACGGGCAATGACCGTATCGCCACCATCGTGGAGAAAAACAAAGATATGATGACGGAAAAGCTGTTAGCGGATGAGATCGTAAGGGAGACCTCCTTTGCCAATGAAAAGGAATGGAAGGTCAACGATGAGACCGTGACCATTTCCGTGGAGAAAGTGTAAGAGCAGGCTGTTCATTTTTGGCTGAATATCATATACTTTGGCGATTTTAATGGCCAAAGTAACCATGTCAAGGCAAGCGCAGAACGCGTTTGCCTTGTTTTGTTACAAATGTCACATCATCTCATGACATGGTTCACTACACATTTATTTATTTTTTGCTATGCTAAACATAGAAAACAAATTAACAGCTCGAAATAAGGACTCGAAATAAGGAGAATTGAAATGAGTGAAAGTGTAGTGTCTATCGACAATCTGGTCAAGCGGTATGGAGAAAAGGTGGCCGTGGATCATTTTTCATTAGAGATCGGAGAGGGAGAGATACTCGGACTGCTCGGTCCGAACGGCTCCGGCAAGACAACCACCATCAATTGTCTTTTGTCTCTTCTGACATTTGATAAAGGGACGATCCGCATTTTTGGCAGGGAAATGAGCCCCGATGCATACGATATCAAATCCCGGATCGGCGTGGTGATGCAGAATGTCGCCGTGATCGATACCTTAAATGTGTATGAAAACGTGGATTTCTTCTGCGGTCTGTATATCAGGGACAAAAAAACCAGAAAGGAATACGTCGAAGAAGCCTTGGAGTTTACGGGACTTGCTGAATACAGAAAATACAAGCCCAAAAAGCTCTCCGGCGGTCTGCTTCGAAGGTTAAACATCGCCTGCGGCATTGCCCACAAACCAAAGCTGATCATTTTTGACGAGCCTACTGTGGCCGTGGACCCCCAAAGCCGAAATTCCATACTGGAGGGGATCAAAAAAATGAACAAAAATGGCGCCACCATCATCTATACCTCCCACTATATGGAGGAAGTGGAGGAGCTGTGTACGAGGGTGATCATTATGGATCACGGCAAAAACGTGGCAAGCGGAACCTCGGCGCAGCTCAAGTCCTCTCTGGTCAATCGGGAGACGATCCGTATCGGGCTTCCGGACAAGCCGCCGAGGATCCTTGACGGACTTAGGGAGATCAACCATGTTTACAAGGTCAAAGAGGACGGCGATGACGTGATCATCAAATGCGACGGCGGGGAGCACAATCTGGTTCATGTATTAAATTTCCTCAGTGACCAAAACGTTCCCTTCGGCCATGTTACCACACAGCAGCCGACCCTGAACGACGTATTTTTGGAGATTACCGGAAAGGAGCTTAGGGACTGATGTTTCTCAGAATTTTCATTTACAAATTAAAAGAGCTCTCCCGAAAGTACTGGCTTGTGGGCTGGAATTTCGCCTTCCCCCTGGTACTGGCCACCGCTTTTGCCCTGGGCTTTGGCAATTTCATCAAAGACGCACCGGAGAACCTTAAGACGATTGAAACGGGATATGTCAAAGAGGCCAAAGAATCCGCAGGATTTGATACGGTTTTGGAGGAGATATCAAAAGAAAGTAATGATGGTGCTGCCATCATAGCGCTTTCTGAATATTCTGAAAAAGACGATGCCATTCAGGCCATGAACGAGGGCAGGATAGAGGGGTTTTTCCTTGAAACCGAGGACGGAATCGAGACGATTGTTCCCACCAACGGTTTTTCCGCCACTATCTTAAATGAGATTGTCCGGCAGTACAATAATTATGCGAATGTGGTGACCAAGATCGCAGAGGATCATCCCGAAAAGATAAAGGATGCCATGGAGGCGTTAAGCGAAAATTATGCCATTGCCACGGAACACAGCTTTGGGAGCGATACCAGCCAGTATCTGCAGTATTTCTTTGCCCTGCTTGCGATGGCATCTCTGTTCAGCTCATGGATCAGCACCCACACCCTTGAGGGGATCTGTGCCAATATGTCCGAGCAGGGTAAGAGGGTGGAATGTGCTCCCACCCCGAAATTTACAAGCATAGCGGCAGGGATCCTTGCAGGCTTTCTGCTGCAGCTGGTATCAAACATCATCCTGGCTTTGTACATCCAATACATTCTGAAGATAGACCTTGGTCTTCCCATATCCTCTCTGGTGCTTTTATGCAGTGTTGGCAGCGCGGCAGGGATTTCCTTCGGCACTCTTATGGGCTCGATCCTGAAGGAAGAGAAGCTTCTCATGGTCATTCCCCTGGTCTTTTCGATGATATGCTCGTTTTTCAGCGGCCTGATGTGGGGGAACATTAAACAGATCATTCAATACCACTGTCCGATCGTCAACAGGATCAATCCCGC
>CAJOOZ010000065.1 GCA_905236705.1 uncultured Lachnospiraceae bacterium
ACATCTTTCAAATGATTAAAATAGAAAATGCTCTTTGCAATGGTACTTTTACCGGATGCCTGTGAACCGGTAAACACCATAAAATCTATGATTTCAATTGAGCAATCTGAAACCGGACCCAAATTCGAAATTGTAAGTTTCTGCATGGTCTTTTCCTCCCTAATTAGTGCCTGCTAAGTTAAACTCGCTGAACTTTGCACCTATCCAGTAGTATATCATATTTGTTCTGCAATAGGAAACGTTAACAGGTCTCACACAGGCGCAAGAGTGAACCAAAGAAAAGCCGTGATCATCTGCTTTTCTCAGACAATCACGGCAATGACTTGAGTCCGTTGATATCAATATCGTCTCCCTCTTCAACCGGAATCACGATACAACTCACTCCGTTTATGTTCTCTGTCCGGATACTGCCGGCTTTTTCCGGTTTCACCCGAAGGAAGATATCACACAGCAGTGCTCTTTCGGTCAGCTCTCTGTCAGGTTCCCCGCTTACGGCCGTCTTTGGATCCGACAGATCATCGCTGCCGGCATCTTCGTATGCCGCAGGCGCCTCATCCGGCAGGATCAGCTCTCCCGTTTCGGGATCCACCAATTCCGGACCTGCCGCCTTTTTCACACGGCTCAGGGTTTCCTTCAGCTGCTGTACCTCGCCGATCAGCTCCTTCTGGATCTTTTTGGGCTGCTCTTTTGCAAGTGCCTTGGTGTCCAGAATCACATCCGCATCGGGCAGCGCATCTCCGAATTCCTCTTCATAAGCCCTGGCCAGACGGGGAGCCAGGTACTCATCAATCTCGCACTCCTCCATCATGCCGGCAAACAGCTTTTGATCCATCTCAATGGGCGCATCGGATCCGGATGCCTCTCTGGCCTGTACCTTGTCGCAGATGCTCTCCTGCAGAGCCAGATAGATCTCCTGACTGTTCTCCTCCTGATCCGTTCCCATCACGGCCTTTTTGATCACATTTTCAAATGCCTTTTTTTGCTGGGTACCGGTGCGTCTGGCCGTAACTCCCAGGCAATTCTCCATAAAACTCTCTTTCGGATCTTTGGCATTTTTCGTATAATAAGAAAGGGAATGGATATCACTGCTTCTGTCAGAGAATGCCGGAAAGACAAAACCGTTCTCGGGCGGTGCCACCACCCAGTCCCGCAGCCGCAGACCAATCTTGTTCTCTTCTTCGATATAGCCCAGTCCCGGCTTGGACAGCGTCACGGGACAAATGGCGCAGATCATGTATTCATATACCTCTGAGGACTCTCCGGTCTTCATTCTGTCCGTCGTCCTGTCCATCACATCATAGACATCGTGAAACAGGAGGATCAGAAAATTACCTGCATACTCATAATTCTCGATCACCAGATCATAAAATGTCCCCAGCAGACCTTCATCCGTCAGACCGCTTTTGTTAAGACCCGAGAAAAACTGCTGCTTGCCGCCGCTTTCTTCCTCTTCTCTTTTAAAATACAGCTGCAGCTGGTTGTTACCCAGACTGCCGGACAGGGCTTTTTTGGCAATCTCCAGATATTTGAAAAACTCTTCATCCGGAAGATTTAAAAACATCTCCGAAAAAGTGACTACCTTTTCCTTGTTGCCGCTGACATAGCAGCCGCTCATCCGCGTGATGGTACATTCTTCTTTTTTCAGTCTTCTTTTCAGTTCCAGCAGATCTCTTCGTGTCATTTTTCTCTCCTGTATTTCCCTTAATAGCGAGCCCTAACTTTTGACCCTGATATCATTCAATATGTCTGTGTGTATAAATATGATCCTGACAGTATTCATAATTGCCGCTGCATTTGCTGCAAAAGCGAAATTCCAGATCCGGAAACTGTTTCTCGGTCCTGCCGCAGATTGCACATTTATGCTTGGATATACGCTCTGCATTGGGACGAACCTGTCTTGCATATTCCTTCTGCCGCTTGATCTGCACCGGACTGCGGAAGGAAGAACGGGTGGTGACAAAGAACAGGATAAAGGCCAGCATGGAAAACAGCATCGCCGTAGCCTGTCCCGCATAGATTGCCGTATAAAGTGCATTGTCCCCGCGAAACGCCGTAACGAGAGTCTGCAGAAAATCCACCCCCAGCATGATGGCATAAATGATCCCCAGCACCTTGATCTTGATGGGAAGGATGAACATCAGCAGAACCTGCACATTGGGAAAAGTGGCCGCAAAAGCCAGGATAATGGACATACACACATAATAAGTGGAAAAGCTCTCCGCGATCACATCCCAGACCATCTCTATGGTATTCACACCACTCTGTCCGTAGGAAATAGCCTCCGTCAGAATGGAAGTGGATATGCCGGGCAGCTGGCAGACCAGATAAAACAGGATCGCGCCGATTACGGTCAACAGCATACCGCCCACCAGATAAACATTATACCTAAAGGTCCCCCATGTCCTCTCCAGCGTGGTTCCGATGGAAAAATAAAAATACAGCATGACTAGGGTAAAGATGCTGACATCGGATGGCGGGATAATGACCCATGTCAGGATACGCCAGATCTGTCCGTGAAAGATCTTGTACGGATTCAGTGTCAGATAATTCAGAAAAGGTTCGTTCACGATCTTGATCACATACCCAAAGGCATAACAGATGATCAAATACAACGTGATATTCGGGATCGCATACTTCCCGTATTTTCGTTCCAGTTTTGAAAGCCAGTTCATAAAATAATTCCTCTACTTCGTTGATTTCCGTGGTTTCGTAATTTCCTAGTATACACTCTCCCGCCGAAATTTACAAGTCAGCCGTTTTTTATGTTTTTTTTATAACTCCCCCGCAACAGGGAATTGAATTTTTTTTCTTATTATATTATAATAGCTAGTTGTTACACGCCCCGCCGGTAATGAAATACACTAAATATTGTTGTTCCCATGGGCGGTGCATACAATAATCTGTGTATTCAGACAGGATCGGCAGCACTTCACAAAAGTGTTGCCCGGATAGCAGAACAGAGGTTGAGTTTCATGAGTAAAACAGAAGATCAGATATACAGGGTCGGTATCGATATCGGTTCCACTACCGTCAAGATTGCGATCCTGGACCAGAATGATACGATTATTTTTTCTGATTACAGGCGGCATTTTGCCAATATCAGGGAGACGCTGCGCGATCTCTTTTCCGAAGCTTACAGACAGCACGGTCGGATGCAGATCTCTCCCATGATCACCGGTTCCGGAGGATTAGCACTTGCTAACTATCTGGAGGTTCCCTTTACCCAGGAGGTCATTGCCGTATCCACGGCCCTGAAGCAAGCTGCACCCCTGACGGATGTTGCCATTGAGCTGGGGGGCGAAGATGCCAAGATCATCTATTTCGAGGGCGGCAACGTGGAACAGCGTATGAACGGCATCTGCGCCGGCGGTACCGGATCCTTTATAGACCAGATGGCCGCTCTGCTTCAAACCGATGCGCCGGGACTGAACGAATATGCCAAAAGCTATCAGTCTCTTTATACCATTGCGGCCCGTTGCGGCGTATTTGCCAAAACCGATATACAGCCGCTGATCAATGACGGCGCCACCAAAGAGGATCTGTCCGCTTCCATTTTTCAGGCGGTGGTCAACCAGACTATTTCCGGTCTGGCCTGCGGCAGGCCCATCCGCGGCCATGTAGCATTCCTCGGCGGCCCTCTCCACTTTTTATCAGAGCTGAGGGAAGCCTTTATCCGCACGCTGAAGCTGGATGAGGAGCACACCATCATACCGGAGAATTCCCATCTGTTTGCTGCCATCGGTTCGGCTCTGAATGCCGATCCCGACAAGGCAAGATCCCTTAGCGAAATGCTGGACAGGCTGCAGGAGGAGATAAAGATCGCCTTCGAGGTGGAGCGCCTCTCTCCGCTGTTTTCAACAAAAACGGAATATGAGCTGTTTAAGACCCGTCATACCGCACATCATGTACGTACCAAAGATCTGCAGAAATATAAGGGAAATGCCTATCTGGGCATTGACGCCGGTTCCACCACCACCAAGATCGCGCTGATTGCGGAGGATGGATCACTTTTATATTCCTTTTATTCAGGCAACAACGGCAGTCCCTTAAAGACCGCCATTTCCGCAATAGATGATATTTACAACCAGCTCCCCGATGGCGTGACCATCCGTCACTCCTGCTCCACCGGCTACGGCGAAGCTCTGATGAAAGCCGCCTTTCTGCTGGATGAGGGCGAGGTGGAGACGGTTGCCCATTATTATGCTGCCGCTTTCTTCTCTCCGGATGTGGATTGCATCCTGGACATCGGCGGACAGGATATGAAATGCATCAAGATCAAAAACGGTACGGTGGATTCCGTCCAGCTCAACGAGGCCTGCTCCTCGGGCTGCGGTTCCTTTATCGAAAACTTTGCCAATTCCCTGAACTACGATGTCAGGGATTTTGCCTCCGAAGCCCTGTTTGCGGAGCATCCCATCGATCTGGGTACGCGATGCACCGTCTTTATGAACTCCAAGGTCAAGCAGGCGCAAAAGGAAGGCGCCTCCGTTGCGGACATTTCCGCAGGGTTAGCCTATTCGGTCATCAAAAATGCCCTCTTTAAGGTCATCAAGATTGCCGATGCCTCATCCCTTGGCAAAAAGATCGTGGTACAGGGCGGTACTTTTTATAATGATGCTGTCCTCAGAAGCTTTGAGATCATCGCGGGCTGTGAGGCTGTCCGTCCCGATATCGCGGGGATCATGGGCGCCTTCGGTGCGGCACTGATCGCCAGGGAGCGTTTCCACGAAAAGGAAGCGGATGTATCTTCCCGCGTCGATATCGGCGAGATCACCACTTCCATGCTCTCTCATGACAAGCTGAAGGCTCTGCAGTTTACCACACGCATGGCCAAATGTCAGGGCTGTACCAACAACTGCCGTCTGACCATCAACCAGTTTACCGGCGGCAGACAGTATATTTCCGGTAACCGCTGCGAACGCGGTATCGGCAAGGAAAAAAATAAGGACAATATTCCCAACCTGTTTGAGTACAAAATGCACCGGATCTTTGACTATCCTTCTCTTCCGGTGGATGAAGCCCCCCGGGGACAGATCGGTATTCCCAGGGTTCTGAATATGTATGAAAACTATCCCTTCTGGCATACCTTTTTCACCCAGTTGGGATATCAGGTGATCCTGTCCCCCGTTTCCACCCACAAGATCTACGAACTGGGGATCGAATCCATTCCCAGCGAGAGCGAATGTTATCCCGCCAAGCTGGCCCATGGTCACATCCAATGGCTGATCAATCATGGGGTCAAGGATATCTTTTATCCTGCTGTCTTTTATGAGAGAAACGAGATCAAGGACTCCGGCAATCATTACAACTGCCCCATCGTAACCTCCTATTCGGAAAACATCCGGAATAATGTGGAAGAGATCGGACAGGGTCAGGTGCGTCTCCACAATCCCTTCATGTCCTTCAGGGATAAGGAAGTGATCTATACGGCTCTTGCGCCTGAGTTTCCCACCATCACCACACAGGAACTGAGGCATGCCATCGACCTGGCCTGGGAAGAATTGGAAAAAGCCAGAGACGATATGAAAAAGAAGGGCGAGGAGGTACTGGATTACCTCAAGGAAACAGGCCGACACGGTATTGTTCTGGCAGGACGTCCCTACCACATCGATCCCGAGATCAATCACGGTATACCTGAAATGATCACCTCCTACGGCATCGCCGTTCTGACCGAGGATTCCGTCTCCCATCTGGGCTGGCCGGAGCGTCCCCTGATCGTATCGGATCAGTGGATGTACCACTCACGCCTCTATGCGGCGGCAAGCTATGTCAGAACAGTCGATAACGTGGATCTGATCCAGCTCAATTCCTTTGGCTGTGGTCTTGATGCCGTTACAACCGATCAGGTCAACGATATCCTCTCCGAAAGCGGCAAGATCTATACCTGCCTCAAAATCGATGAGGTCAACAATCTGGGCGCAGCACGGATCCGCGTCCGTTCCCTGATCGCCGCTCTTCACGTCAAGGCGCGCAAAAAAGAAGAACGGGTGGTACACTCCACTGCTTATGTCAGGACGGAATTCACAGAGGAGATGCGCAAGGAATATACGATCCTCTGTCCCCAGATGTCACCTTTCCACTTTGACATCATTGAGGCTGCCTTCCGCTCTGCCGGCTATCATCTGGAGGTGCTGCCTACCGACAGCCGCTCCATCGTCAATACCGGACTTAAATATGTCAACAACGACGCCTGCTACCCTTCCCTCATCGTAGTAGGGCAGATCATGGATGCGCTGACCAGCGGCAAATATGATATCAACAAGGTAGCCGTGGTCATCTCCCAGACCGGCGGCGGATGCCGTGCCACCAATTATCTCGGCTTTATCAGGCGTGCGCTGGCCAAGGCGGATATGGGGCACGTTCCCGTGATCTCCATCAACATGACCAAGGGCCTGGAGACCAACTCCGGTTTTCATATGAATGCGGATCTTCTGATGCGCGCCGCCTACGGCTGCGTCTTCGGAGATCTGTTCATGCGCTGTGTCTATCGCATGAGACCTTACGAGCTGGAAAAAGGCAGCGTCAATGCCATGCATCAGAAATGGCTGAAAAAGACACAGGAATTTATTTCCGGCAAACATCTTTCCCATCTGACCTTCAGGCGGATGTGCAAACAGATCGTCAGGGATTTTGATACCATCCCCATCAGCGAAGAACGAAAACCCCGTGTGGGGATCGTCGGCGAGATCCTGGTCAAATTCCTGCCGGCTGCCAACAACTATCTGGCGGAGCTTTTGGAGGAGGAAGGCGCCGAGGCCGTCTGCCCCGATCTGATCGACTTTATGCAATACTGCTTTTACAATCAGATCTACAAGGCCGATCATCTGGGTATGTCTAAAAAAACAGCCCGCAATTCAAAGCTGGGGATTGCCGGTGTGGAATTCGTCCGATCCGCTGCCCATGATGCCCTGAAAAAATCCAAACACTTCGATCCGCCGGCCAGCATCTATGACCTTGCGAATTACGCCCGGGATGTTGTATCATTGGGGAATCAGACCGGTGAAGGATGGTTTTTGACCGGCGAGATGCTGGAGCTGATCCATTCCGGCGTGCCCAATATCGTCTGCACCCAGCCCTTTGGCTGTCTGCCCAACCATGTGGTCGGCAAAGGCGTGATCAAGGAGCTGCGCCGCCGCTATCCCGCGGCTAACATCGTAGCCATCGACTATGATCCCGGCGCCAGCGAGGTCAACCAGCTCAACCGTATCAAACTGATGCTGTCCACCGCCACCCGTAATATGGAACAGGAAGCCAAGAAAAATGCGTAGCAAGGAGGAAAAAAATGACTACACTCACACCGATCAAAGAAGGAAAAGTAAGAGAGATTTATGACAACGGCGACTCACTGATCATGGTCGCCACCGACAGGATCAGCTGTTTTGATGTGATCCTTCACAATGAGATCTCCAGGAAAGGAACGGTTCTGACACAGATTTCCAAATTCTGGTTTGACTTTACCAAAGATATCCTGCCCAATCACATGATCAGCACGGATACGGCAGATATGCCTGAATTTTTCCGTCAGCCCCGTTTCACCGGCAACAGTATGATGTGCAAAAAACTCACCATGCTCCCCGTTGAATGCATCGTCAGGGGTTATATCACCGGCAGCGGCTGGGCCAGCTATCAAAAGGACGGTACCATCTGCGGCATCACGCTTCCCGAGGGTCTCAAGGAATCCGACAAGCTGCCCGAACCCATCTACACGCCTTCCACCAAGGCTGATCTCGGCGATCATGATGAGAATATATCCTATGAGCAGAGTATTGAACATCTGGAAAGAGCTTTCCCCGGAAAAGGCGAGGAGTATGCCGCCAAGCTGCGGGATTACACCATCGCTTTATATAAGAAATGTGCAGACTATGCTGCTACCAAAGGGATCATCATTGCCGATACCAAATTTGAATTCGGTCTGGACGAAAATGGCAATATCGTTCTGGGTGATGAGATGCTCACCCCCGATTCCTCCCGCTTCTGGCCGGCAGATACCTATGAGCCGGGACATTCACAGCCTTCCTTTGACAAGCAGTTTGCAAGGGACTGGCTCAAGGCAAATGAGGGACATGACTGGACACTGCCACAGGACATCGTGGATAAGACTATCGAAAAATATCTGCAGGCCTATGAGCTTCTGACAGGCAGCCGGCTGTCGTAAACATCAATTGTGATGACCGATCTGCCCCAGATCATAGGGTGTATTCTGATACACGTAATAATTGAGCCAGTTGGAATACAGGATATTGCTGTGGGCTCTCCACTGCAATGCCGGTTTCTGACTGGCATCATCATTTAAGAAATAATGCTCCGGCAGGGAAGGTTCGATTCCCTTTTTCATATCCCTTTCATACTCATTTTTAAGGGTCATCCTGTCATACTCCAGATGCCCCGTAACAAAGATCTGTTTGCCATCCGGCGTCATGCACAAAAGCACCCCTGCCTCATCGGATTCTGCCAGCACTAAAAGGTCACTGTTCTTGTGGATCTCGCTCGCAGGCACATCGGTATAGCGGCTGTGCGGCGCATAGAAGAAGTCGTCAAACCCGCGCACGAGAGGCGTTCTGCGATTCATCACCCTGTGCTTGTAGATCCCGGAGAGCTTATGTCCCAGCCTGACCTTGGGCAGACCGAAATGATAATACAGCCCCGCCTGTGCACCCCAGCAGATGTGATAGGTGGAGGTCACATTTTCTTTGGACCACTCCATGATCCTGGTCATCTCATCCCAGTAATCCACCTCTTCAAATTCCATCAGCTCCACCGGCGCTCCGGTAATGATCAGACCATCATAGGTATTGTTCTGCACTTCACTGAAGGTAGAATAAAAACGATTCAGATGATTTACCGAAGTATTCTGTGATATATGGGAGCCCGGGATGATAAATTCCACATCCACCTGCAACGGCGTGTTGGACAGGCAGCGCAGAAGCTGCAGCTCCGTATCTTCTTTCAGCGGCATGAGATTCAGGATACAGATCTTCAAAGGTCTGATGTCCTGACTCTGCGCGCGATTTTCATCCATCACGAAGATATTTTCATTTTCCAGAATCGCCTTGACCGGCAGATCGTTCTGAATCCTAATGGGCATTTCAATTCCTTCTTTCAAGCTAAAATCAAGGCAGGTATTGAGCCTGCTTTGAATATTGTATCACTATTTTGCCAAAAAGACCACTTTAATTCACAGCATCCGCATAAACTGCTCCTCATCAATGATACTGACGCCCAGCTCCTTGGCCTTTTTGTTTTTGCCGGAGGTGGAGGTAATATCATTGTTGATCAGATAGTCCGTGTTGCCCGTCACACTGCCTGTGACCTTGCCGCCTTTGCTTTCGATCAGCGCCTTCAGCTCATTGCGGTTGGCAAATTGCTGCACCGCTCCCGTGATCACAAAGGTCTTTCCTTTTAGCGTATCATCCGAATTTTGCGCATCCTCGGGAACGGACAGGGTCACTTCCTGCAGCAGCCTGCCTAGCTTCCCTCTGTTTTTTTCATCATCGAAAAATGATCTGATACTGCCTGCCAGTACCTCTCCGATTCCTTCTATGGCGGAAAGCGTCTCTTCATCCGCCTCCATCAATGCCTTGAGATCATAGTCAAAATGGCGGCTGAGCACTCCGGCATTCGCCGCTCCGATGCCTGTGATGCCGATGGCATAAATCAGACGCGGCAAGGTGGTCTTACGCGAGTTTTCTATACCGGTCATCAGTTTTAGATAGGATTTTTCTCCAAAGCCCTCCATGGCAATAATGTCTTCCTTGTATCTGTCTAAATGATAGAGATCGGCATATTCCCTGATAAACCCTTTTCCCAGAAACTTTTCCAGAGTCATCTCCGACAGACCGTCCACATTCATGGCATCACGGCTGACAAAAAGAGAATAGCTTTTGAGTTTTTTGGCGGGGCAATCGGGATTTAAACAATATAACACCCTGGTACCATCGTCATCTTTACCCGTTCCTATGCGGACTGAGGTATGCCCGCCGCAGGCAGGGCATTTGTCCGGTATGACCACGGAATCGCTCCCCGTAAGGTTTTCGGCGATCTGCGGTATGATCATATTGGCCTTGTAGACCGTGATCCTGTCTCCGATCCCCAGAGCGAGTTGTCTGAGGATACTGATATTATGGACGCTGGCGCGGCTGACGGTGGTGCCTTCCAGTTCAACCGGCTCAAAGATGGCAACGGGATTGATCATACCCGTTCTGCTGGGGGACCACTCTATTTCCAGAAGCCTCGTCTCCGCCGTTTCATCAGCCCATTTAAAAGCGATGGAATCTCTCGGAAATTTGGCCGTCCTGCCCAGTGAGGCAGCATAGTCCAGATCGCACAGTGTCAGCACCAGCCCGTCCGAAGGGATGTCAAATCCTGCAATTTTGGCAGCAAAAGCCTCAATCTGACCGATTGTTGTTTCTCTGCTGACCCTGACATACTCTACGACTTCAAAGCCCTGCTCTTTCAAAAATAAAAGCTGGTTTTCCCTGTCATTTCCAAAGTCAGGTCCGGCTGCAACTGCCCTTTCGCCGTTTTGCGCCTCATTTTCGTCATTGCCTTCTCCTGCCTGCGCCAGTGCATCTGTCGCACTTACAAGAGAAAATGCGTAAAAGGAAACCTCTCTTTTGGCTGTGATCTCACTGGATAATTGTCTGACAGAGCCGGAACAAAGATTTCGCGGATTTTTATATCTGGCATTTTCATCCGGTATCTCGGCATTGATCTTTTCAAAAACCGAATAGGGGATCACTGCCTCACCGCGCAGGATCAGCCGCCCCTTATAAGGGATCTTCTGCGGGAGATTGACAAAAGTTCCGGCATTGGGTGTGATGACCTCTCCCACTTCTCCGTTGCCTCTGGTCACTGCTTTTTGCAGTCTGCCGTTTTCGTAGGTCAGAACGATGGTCAGTCCGTCCAGCTTCCATGACAAAAGTCCCTGCTGATCTGCCAGCCAGTCAGCCAGCTCCTCCCTGCTCTTGGTCTTGGCCAGGGAGAGCATTGGGCTCTCGTGACGTTCCTTCGGCAGTTCGTCCACCGCCTCGTATCCCACTGTCACGGTAGGGCTGCCGGCCAGGGTGATACCGGTCTCTGCCTCCAGCTCCACAAGCTCGTCATACAGCTTGTCATATTCAAAATTGCTCATTAGCTCACGATCCTCGGCATAATACGCTTTGGATGCCTCTCTCAACAGATTGATGAGCTCCTTCATTCTCTCCTGCTTATCCATATCCGCTCCATAAAAGATTATTTTTCGCTGCCTTCCTGATATCCGATAATCTCAAACAATTCCGAAAGCTCTCTGTCCGAAAGCTCCTTCCACTGCCCCCTCTCCAGCCCGTCCAGAGTGATATTGACGACTCTGGTGCGCCGAAGGGACTGTACCCTGTAGCCGCAGGCCTCGCACATCCGCCTGATCTGCCGGTTCATCCCCTGGGTCAGAACGATCACAAAACTGTTTTGCGATTGCTTTATAACTTTGCATTTTCTACTTGTCCGATCCAGCTCCTTCAGATAGATGCCATTTTGCAACTGCTGCAAAAATTCCTCTGTCACAGGTTTGTCTACCGTCACTTCATATTCTTTTTCATGGCCCGCCGCGCCCCGCATCATGCTGTGGATCAGACCGCCGTCATTGGTCAAAAGCAAAAGACCCTCGCTGTCTCTGTCCAGCCGTCCTGCGTAATTCACGCTGACGGGTGTTTGTATCAGATCAAATACCGTAGTCTTGGCATATTTGTCTCTCTTCGTGCAGTCCACTCCCGCAGGCTTGTAAAATTTGATCACCAGCCTTTCGGTCGGCGGCTCCACCCTCTTTCCCTTCAGGCAGATCGTTTCGTTCCCTTCTACCTGCATGCCGACAGAGGCTCTTTGTCCGTTTACCGACACAAGTCCCTGTTCGATGAACCTGTCCGCCTCCCGCCTGGAACATACGCCGGCGGCGGCCAGATATTTATTAAGACGCATCCT
>CAJOOZ010000066.1 GCA_905236705.1 uncultured Lachnospiraceae bacterium
AGCACGAAGTGGGGCGAAGGCAGCACGAGAGTGCGAGATGCAGGAGGATTGTGATAGTGCGAAGCACGGAACAATCCGGATATCGGTGCATCATCAGGGTCAAAAGTCCACAGACAATATTGAGATTTCGGAGGAAGATAATGAAAAAATATTCGGAAATGTCAAAAGAAGAATTGAAGGCTGAGCTAGAGCAGCTGGAGGCATCTTATAAGGAGTATCAGGGCATGAATCTCACGCTGGATATGAGCCGCGGTAAGCCCTGCAGAGAACAGCTGGATATTTCCATGGGAATGATGGATGCACTGAATTCCAAAGGAGATCTTTCCTGTGAGGACGGTACGGACTGTCGTAATTACGGACTTTTATCCGGCATACCGGAGGCCAAGGTGCTGCTGGGCGATATGATGGAGAATCATCCGGACAACATCATTATTTACGGCAATTCTTCTCTGAATGTGATGTATGATACAGTGGCCCGCGCCATGACTCATGGCATTATGGGACAAACACCCTGGTGCAAGCTGGACAAGGTGAAATTCCTGTGCCCTGTCCCCGGCTATGACAGACATTTCGCCATCACCGAATATTTTGGCATTGAGATGATTCCTGTTCCCATGCATAAGAGTGGTCCGGATATGGACATGGTCGAAAAGCTGGTGGCAGAGGATGATGCCATAAAGGGCATCTGGTGTGTTCCAAAGTATTCAAACCCCCAGGGCTATTCTTATTCGGACGATACGGTGCGGCGTTTTGCGAGATTGAAACCAGCCGCCTCGGACTTCCGTATTTTCTGGGATAATGCCTATGGTATCCATCATCTTTACGATGACAGGCAGGATTATCTGGTAGAGATCCTGGCAGAGTGCAAAAAAGCCGGCAATCCGGATATGGTATATAAATTTGCCTCCACATCCAAAATCACCTTCCCCGGAAGCGGTATCGCTGCTTTGGCAACGTCTTTGAACAATCTGGAGGATATCAAGAAACAGCTCAAGAACCAGACTATAGGTCATGACAAGGTGAACCAGCTTCGCCATGTGCGCTTCTTCAAGGATATCCACGGAATGACGGAGCATATGAAAAAGCATGCGGACATTATCCGCCCCAAATTTGAGGCTGTGGAAGAGATTCTGGACAAGGAACTGGGCGGACTTGATATTGGCGAATGGACCAAACCCAACGGCGGCTATTTTATCAGCTTTGATGCACTGGAGGGGTGTGCCGGAGATATTATTTCCATGGCCAAAAAAGCAGGCGTGACAATGACGGAGGCGGCAGCTACCTGGCCGTATCACAAAGATCCGCATGATTCAAATATCCGTATTGCACCTACATTCCCACCGATCGAAGATTTGAAACTCGCAACACAGCTTTTCGCACTTTGCGTTAAGATTGTTTCAGCACAAAAGCTCTTGGGAGCATGAACAGAAGCAAGAATAGGAGGACGATAAGATGGAAAATGTAGCCGGATCTGTATTTTTTCTGCTGGGAGGCGGACTTCTGTTGATCATTTTTGCCGTGATTGCTACTGTGACCGGAACGATCTCGTCAGTTGTGGCCGCTATCACGGATGATGAGTCGGAGGACTGATCCTGAAATGGATGAATACAGGAGACTGGAACGCAAATTGATCCATCACGGGGCAATTCTGGATGTATATCAGGATACCATGCAGATTCCCAACGGTAATACGGCCCAGTGGGATTTTATCGGGCATAAGGGCGCAGCAGCCGTCGTAGCTGTGAGGGAAGACGGAAAGCTGCTCATGGTCAGGCAATACCGGAATGCTCTTGAAAGGGAGACGTTGGAGATTCCTGCAGGGGGCAGAGATGGCACGGAGGAACCTTTTATCGAGTGTGCATTTCGCGAGCTGGAGGAGGAGACCGGATACAGGTGCCGTAAGGAGGGTATGCAGTTTTTGATCTCGATTTATACCACGGTGGCCTTTTGCAACGAAAGGATCGATATTTACGTGGCGGATCACCTTGAAAGAGGCAGGCAGCATCTGGACGAGGATGAATTTCTGGGTGTGACAGCCTGTGATGTGGAGGAGCTGCTGGAGATGATCTATGACGGCAGACTGCAGGATGCCAAAACTGTAGCAGCGATACTGGCATATTATAATAAATACATTGTAAAGCAAAAATAAAGAATTGACCGAAGAGGTAAATGTAACATTTTCAGAACCGTCGCTTGCGTAAAAGTGGCGGTTTTTTGTTAACAATAACAAAAAACGTTACAAAAAGTTATGTAAATATTATTTTTTTATTACAAGTTTTTTACAAGATGTGGTGGATGGCAAAAACAAGCAAATCCACATCTTGCGTTTTTGGCGAAAATAACGAAAAAAAGCCCGAAAAACAGGGCAAAATAATGTTTGCTTTTCTTGCGATTTCCCATTATAATAAGTTTTGCACGACGCAGATTACATAATATTTTGATCATGCCGGATAATATTGACTATTGCGGTAAATTGCCGTATTTTTATGGGGCTGTTGGTTTTATGGAGAGGGATGTCCAAGATTACATATCTTATTTACATAATGTAAAAAAGACATCGACGAATACGGAGTTGTCTTATCAGAGGGATCTGCAGAAAGTTGTGCGCTTTATGAACGAGCGTGGTATTGAACACACGGCAGATATCAGCGAACAGGATCTGAAAGATTACATAGCTTCTCTGAATGAAAAGAATATGAGCAGTGCGACCATTTCGAGAAATATCGCATCTCTCAAGGCGTTTTTCCAGTTTTGCATGACGGAAGGCAGGGTCAGCGGCGATCCGGCACTGGTGCTGAAGGCGCCGAAGATTGAAAAGAAGATGCCGGAGATCTTGACGATGGAAGAGGTCGTAAGGCTGCTGGATCAGGCCAACGGAGATTCGCCCAAGGAGATCCGTGACAAGGCCATGCTGGAGCTTTTGTATGCCACCGGCATCCGTGTAACGGAACTGATCACACTGAAGGTAACCGATGTAAATCTTCCGATGAACTTTATCATGTGCAGAGACGCGCACAAGGAGAGAATGATTCCCTTTGGCGGACAGGCCAGAAATGCGTTGACCAGATACATGGGAAGCGTCCGGGATTCCATGATGGAGGACAAGGATTCGGATATTCTGTTTGCCAACTGTTCCGGCAAACCCATGAGCCGTCAGGGGTTCTGGAAGCTGATCAAGTTTTATGCAAAAAAAGCAGGTATTACGGCGGATATCACACCTCATACGCTGAGACATTCCTTTGCGGCGCATCTGGTTGAGAACGGAGCTGACCTCAGAAGCGTTCAGGAGATGCTGGGGCACTCGGATATTTCAACGACCCAGATTTATGCCAATATGAATCATAACCGTATCAGAGATGTATATTCCAAGGCGCATCCCCGTGGCTGATGTGCCGATTGCACCCACATCTATGACCTGTCCTGCATCGAGCGAAGCAGAGCGAAGGTGCGGAATGCGGGAGGATTGCGGGAGCGCGAAGTGCGGAAAGTGCGGATATCGGGTTTGACCCCGCATGAATAGATAAAATAAGCAGGATCCAGGGAGGGAAGGATATGAAGTGCCCATTTTGCGGACATGAAAACACAAGAGTTATCGATTCGAGACCGGCAGACGAGAATAATTCGATCAGGAGACGCCGTGTCTGCGATGAGTGCGGCAAGAGGTTTACCACTTATGAAAAGGTGGAAACGATTCCGCTTATCATCATAAAGAAGGATAATAACAGGGAAACCTACGACCGTTCCAAGATCGAGGCCGGTGTACTCCGCGCCTGCCACAAGAGACCGATCTCCGCAAACCAGATCAATCAGCTGGTGGATGAGGTGGAGACCGATATTTTTAACCGGGAAGACAAGGAAATCCCCAGTTCCGTGATCGGTGAGCTGGTGATGGAAAAGCTCAAGAACCTGGAGGCTGTTGCTTATGTTCGTTTCGCATCGGTTTATCGGGAGTTCAAAGATATCAATACCTTTATGGAAGAGCTGAAAAAAGTTTTGGATAAGGATGAGGTTTAAGACGAAGGCGTCCGCAGGGGCGCCTTTTTTTAGCGAGGAAAGAATATGCTGCAGATTTTTTATCCTGATGAAATGGCCCCGAGTGCATACAGTATCGACTATGAAGCGCTGCGGGAAAAAGGCTACAGAGCCATCATCTACGATATCGACAATACTCTGGTAGAACACGGCGCACCGCCGGATGAGAGGAGTCTGGAACTGGTGGACAGGCTCAAAAGCCTGGGATTTGAAGTGATGGTGGTATCAAACAACAAGGAGCCGAGAGTCAAATCCTTTGCCGATAAATCAGGGATCCGTTACATTTACAAAGCAAACAAGCCGAGTCCGAAAGGCTATGAGGCGGCAATGGTGATGATGGGGAGCAACAGGCAGAATACACTCCTAATCGGAGATCAGATATTTACTGATGTCTGGGGTGCCAAAAAAGCGGGGATCCATTCCATTCTGGTGGGGCAAATCGCCAGACATGAGGAGATTCAGATCATCCTTAAGCGCCAACTGGAAAAGATCGTGATCCGGTCTTATCAAAAGCACGGACAGGGGAAGGAGAAGAAATGAACAGGATAAACGGACACACATCGCTGCTGGGTCTTTTGGGATATCCGGTAGCGCACACCCTTTCGCCCCTGATCCATAATTCTCTGGCCGAGTATTACGGGGACGATCTGGTATATCTGCCTTTTGAGGTGAAAGAGGAAGACCTTGAGAACGCTGTAAAAGGTGCTTTTTCACTGGGGATCAGGGGGCTTAACTGTACCGTTCCACACAAGAGCGCCGTAACAGAATATCTGGAGAGGATCGATCCCATGGCAGAAGCCATCGGCGCCGTCAATACGCTGGTAAGGGGTGAAAAGGGATATATCGGCTATAATACCGATCATCTGGGGCTGCTTGAGGCAATGCGCAGAGAGGATATTCCGGTTGAAGGGGAAAAAGTGCTCATTCTGGGCGCCGGAGGTGCCGCCAGGGCAGTGGCCGCCATGTGCGCGTCGCAGCATGCCGGACGGATCGTTATTGCCAACAGGAGCCTTGAAAAAGCCGAGGCGCTGGCAGAAATGGCAGGAAAGCTTGGTGATGTGCCGGCGGAGGGCGTGCGTTTTACGGGGCTGTATGAAAAGCTTGAAGGAGCAGAATGGCTGGCGATACAGTGTACCAGCGTGGGACTTGCGCCGGATGACGATGGGTGTATTTTGACAGGAGAGAACAAACGGGTATTTTCCCTGATCCATACAGGGGTGGATCTGATCTACAAGCCCGCGGAAACCGTTTTTTTGCGACAGCTCAGACAGGATGGGAAAAAGACCATGAACGGGGCAAGGATGCTGCTGTATCAGGGTGTGATCGCCTATGAGATGTGGAAAGGGATCTGGAACGGACAGATTAGCACAGAGCAAAAGATACTCGATGAAATCTTTGCCAACCTTGACAAAGAAAGTTAGTTTTTCTAGAATGTTACTCGTGGATTGTAAAAGAATAGGAGGCTGAAGCAATGAGCAAAATCACAATGACGACCCCGCTGGTGGAGATGGATGGGGATGAAATGACCAGGATCCTGTGGAAAATGATCAAGGATGAACTGATCCTGCCCTATGTGGATCTGAAGACGGAATATTACGATCTGGGTCTTGAGCATAGAAATGAGACGGATGATCAGGTGACCAGGGACAGCGCCGAGGCGACCAGAAAATACGGTGTTGCGGTAAAATGTGCCACCATCACGCCCAATGCGGCCAGGATGGACGAGTATCATCTGAAGGAGATGTGGAAGAGCCCCAACGGAACCATCCGGTCCATGCTGGACGGCACCGTGTTCCGTGCGCCGATCATCGTAAAGGGGATCGAGCCCTGTGTGAGAAACTGGGAAAAGCCCATCACGCTGGCCCGCCATGCCTATGGAGATGTCTATAAAAACGTTGAGATTGCCGCTGACGGTCCCGGAAAGGCAGAGCTGGTATTTACGGGAGCGGACGGAACACAGAAGCGTCAGACGATTCACGAATTTGACGGGCCGGGCGTGATCCAGGGTGTTCATAATACGGCAAAATCCATTGAGAGCTTTGCAAAGGCCTGCTTCAATTATGCGCTGGATACCAGACAGGATCTCTGGTTTGCGACCAAGGATACGATTTCCAAGACCTATGATCATACCTTTAAGGATATTTTTGCCGAGATCTATGAAAAAGAGTACAAGAGCCGTTTTGAGGAGGCAGGGATCACCTATTTCTATACCCTGATCGACGATGCGGTTGCCCGCGTTATGAAGGCAAAGGGTGGTTTTATCTGGGCCTGCAAGAACTACGACGGTGATGTGATGAGTGATATGGTATCCTCCGCCTTTGGCTCACTGGCCATGATGACAAGCGTGCTGGTATCTCCTTCGGGCGTATACGAATACGAAGCCGCTCACGGAACGGTGCAGCGCCATTATTACAAGCATCTGGCGGGTGAAGAGACCAGTACCAATTCCGTGGCAACGATCTTTGCATGGACGGGGGCCCTCAGAAAAAGAGGTGAACTGGATGGTAACAGCGAGTTATCCGCCTTTGCCGACAAACTGGAAAAGGCTACGATCGCTACGATCGAAAGCGGTCGCATGACCAAGGATCTGGCACTGATCACCGTCATGAAGGATGTGACGGTATTAAACAGCGAGAACTTTATCAAAGAGATCAGAAAGACGTTCGAGACTTTATGAGCCCTGCATCATAGCAACAAATTCTTCCAACGTCAGATCGTGCTTTGTGATGTAGGTGGCGGCATCTTTGCCTACATAGCGGAAATGCCACGGCTCGAATTCAATGCCGGTGATATCTTCCTTGCCGTCGGGATAGCGGAGTATAAAGCCGTAAAGCATACAGTGCTGTTTCAGCCATATTCCGCCTTCCGAATCGGCATACTGCTCATCCAGGGTGATGTGTTGTTTGGTGGTGATATCCACAGCCAGTCCGATCTCGTGCTCACTGGAGCCGGGGATGGTAACGGCGCTGGCCGTTTCCTTATAGGCATTCAGGTAGTTCTGATCCTGTCGGAGAGCACGTTTGATCTTTTTGTCAAACAGCTCCTTCTGGCGGGCAGGATCGCGGTAAGGAGAGATTACCAGCAGATTGATGCCGTCCTGGCGGGCGGCGCTCAGCATTTGGTCCAGTTGCCTTGTAATGCGTTTATCGACCTTCAGACCGTTGTGGATGGAGCCCAGTTCAAATTCATAATTATCGGGAATGGGATGCTGCTTGTTGACCAGGATCAGCCGCCAGTCATTGGCGCTAAAATCCGTCAGGGGGTCATCCGCGGCATCGGAAGATGCAGGGCGGGAGTCCTGATTTGCATTCTGAGTTGCACTCAGCTCTGCATTCTGATTGTTTGCCGGATGAGAATCCAAAGCTGTGTCATGATCGTCTGTGGGATATGAGTTCTGTTCTGCGGCCTGCTCATTTGCCGCTTGTGCGTCCTTCTCTGTGGCGGCGTCATAGGTTTCGGACGCAGGCGTATCAGAGGCACCGTAACTTAAGAATACAGGTGAAGTTGTAAGCGCCAGACAAAAAACCGGCAGGATCAGGATCATGGATTTTTTTAACAAGGTCATATACTCCGGAGTATTAAAAACAATGGTTCACAAGGTTCAGTATATAAGTTTTAATAATTATGTCAACCCCAACATTATTATAGGAAAGAAATATGAGCGGATCAACATTCGGTAATTTATTCAGAGTACATACATTCGGAGAATCCCACGGACCCGGGCTGGGGGCGGTGGTAGACGGCTGTCCGGCGGGCCTTAGGCTTGATAAGAGTGATATCCAGAAATACCTGGATCGGCGCAAACCCGGGCAGAGTGAGATCACGACCCAGCGGAAAGAGTCAGATGAGGTGGAGATTTTATCCGGCGTTTTTGAGGGAAAGACCACGGGAACGCCCATAGGACTGCTGATCCGCAATACTGCCCAGAGATCGGGAGATTATTCGGAGATTGCCTCTTATTACAGACCGGGGCATGCGGATTTTACCTTTGATGAAAAATACGGCTTCAGGGATTACAGAGGAGGCGGCAGATCTTCGGGACGGGAAACGGCAGGCCGCGTGGCAGCCGGTGCCATCGCCGCCAGAATGCTTCAGGAGCTGGGGATCAGCGTGATGGCTTATACCAGAAGCATAGGGGAGATAGAGATCGATCCGAAAGCGTTTGACCGTGATCTGATCCTGCAAACATCCACGGCAATGCCCGATGCCCGGGCCGACGAAAGAGCGCGGGCGTATCTGAAGGAATGTATGGTCGAAAAGGATTCGGCCGGCGGCGTGATCGAGTGCAGGGTAACGGGACTGATGCCGGGAATCGGTGAACCGGTATTTGACAAACTGGATGCCAGACTGGCACAGGCTGTCATGTCCATCGGCGCTGTCAAGGCAGTGGAGATCGGAGACGGCATTTCGGTCACAAGGATGCGGGGCAGCGAAAACAATGACGGCTTCGAGTCGTATGAGGATGAGGGCGCAAGGCACATCCGAAAGCTTACCAATCATTCCGGCGGAGTGTTGGGCGGTATCTCGGACGGCAGCGAACTGATCCTGCGGGCTCACATCAAGCCGACCCCTTCGATTTTCAGCCCCCAGCGGACGGTTAACAAAGACGGCGAAAATATCGGGATTGAGATCAAAGGAAGACACGACCCCGTGATCGTCCCCAGGGCTGTGGTGGTAGTGGAATGTATGACGGCGATCACGCTGGCGGATCTGCTGCTGGCCAATCTGTCGTCCCGAATGGAGAATCTCAGGAAGATCTACACAGAATAAAAAACGGATATGAAACACAGTTATCGGATCATCAAAACAGAGGGCAGCGCAAAAAGGGCAGTCCTTGAAACAGTACACGGCACCGTGCAGACGCCTGTCTTTATGAACGTAGGAACCGTGGGAGCCATCAAGGGAGCGGTGGGAACGGAGGATCTTAAGGCCATTGGCACGCAGATCCAGTTGTCCAACACCTATCATCTGCATGTCAGACCCGGAGATGAGCTGATCCGCGAGCTGGGGGGGCTGCACCGCTTTATGGTATGGGACAGGCCTATCCTGACGGACAGCGGCGGATTTCAGGTCTTTTCCCTGGCGGGTCTACGCAAGATTAAAGAGGAAGGCGTGACGTTCCGCAGTCATATAGACGGAAGAAAGATTTTTATGGGGCCTGAGGAGAGCATACGCATTCAGTCAAATCTGGGTTCCACCATCGCCATGGCCTTTGACGAATGTCCGCCGGCGCTTGCCGATCGGAATTACGTTCAGCCTTCCGTGGACAGGACCACCAGATGGCTGGAGCGGTGTAAACGGGAGATGCGGCGGCTGAATGAACAGCCGGATACCGTCAACCGGGACCAGCTTCTGTTTGGCATCAATCAGGGAGCGATTTTTACGGATATCCGGCAGGCGCATGCGAAAACCATAGCCGATATGGATCTGGATGGTTATGCCATCGGCGGTCTGGCTGTGGGAGAGAGCCATGAGCAGATGTATGAGACGATCGAAAACGTGATCCCCTGTCTGCCGCAGGATAAGCCAACCTATCTGATGGGCGTGGGAACCCCCGTCAATATTCTGGAAGCCGTGGAACGGGGCGTGGATTTCTTTGACTGCGTGTATCCCTCCAGAAACGGCAGACACGGTCATGTCTATACCCATGACGGCAAACTGAATCTGTTCAATCAAAAGTTTGAAAAAGATATGCGCCCCATTGAAGAGGGCTGTGAATGTCCTGCCTGCAGGCGGTATTCCAGAGGGTATATCAGACATCTTCTGAAGGCAGGGGAAATGCTGGGCATGCGCCTTTGCGTTCTGCACAATCTGTATTTTTACAATCATCTGATGGAAGAGATCAGAAATGCTCTGGACGAGGGGAGATTTGGGTCATTTAAAAAAGATGCGGTGGACAGACTACTCCACGCTCTTTAAGGCTTCCGCCATATTGATGCCCTCCAGCTTGCCGCGCATGATGAGATTGACCAGGCAGGTAAAGGCCATGGTCAGCAGCATGGAAAACAGATAGCTGGCAGGGGCGATCCTGACCTGAAAGTCCACCATATCCACGATGATCTTGCTCATGACAAAGCCGTGGAGCCATTTGCCTAGCAGGAGACCTGCCAGCATACCAAAGACGGTCAGGATGATATTTTCGCGAAAGACATACTGGGACGTTTCTGCGGGATAAAAGCCGAGTACCTTGATGGTGGCGATCTCCCGCAGCCGTTCCGTGATATTGATATTGGTCAGGTTGTAAAGCACAATGAAAGCCAGCCCCGCAGCGGACAGAATGACTACGATCACCACCAGGTTCAGGCTTTTCATCATATTGGTCATACGGATCTTGAAATCTTCAAACAGCGTCACATAGGTGACGTTTTTATTTTTGGCCAAAGTAGTCTGGGTCTGATAGATATCCTTGCCGTCTGCAAAGTTCACATAGCAGCTGTTCAGCTCCTCGTTGAAATCCTCATAATTTGCGATGACATAATTGTATACATGGTTTTCAAAAATATCCCTGACAGTGACAGAAACGCTGTTCATATCCTCATCCCGCAGGATAATGGTATCGCCCTTGCTGATCTGATATCTGCGGGCAAGGGAGCTGCAGATCAGGGCTTCTCCCTTGGCGGGAAGCGAAAGCTCTCTGCTGTGGTCAGGATCGGAAACGTCATAGAGCTTGAAAAAATCGCCGAAGGAATCTGTTTCATAGGGCAAAAGCAGCGTGACGGCCTTGGTATCGTGAGAGGTCACCAGATCCTGCGACAGGGAGGTAAAGAGCGAATGCTTCACCGTTTCCCTGCTGATCAGCTTTTCCAGTGAAGGAGGTATCTTTTCCCTTGTTCCGTTTTGAAAGCTAAGCTCCGCATCCGCGATCTGGATATGGTCGTACTGAGAGGCGGAGAAGCCTGCAATGGAATCCTTGAGCCCGAAACCGGTCATGAGCAGGGCAGTGCAGCCGCTGATTCCTATTACCATCATGAAAAAGCGCCGTTTGTAACGGAATATGTTGCGGATCGATACCTTATGCAGAAACTTCATGCGGTTCCAGATGGCGGGGATACGCTCCAGAAAAATTCTTTTGCCCGGTTTGGGCGATTTGGGGCGAAGGAGGGAAGCTGAGGTCTCCCGAAGCTCGTAGCGGCAGGACAGATAGGTGGTGCCTACGGAGCATAAAAGCGAGGTCATAAGAGAGAAACCGGCCAGAGCAGGTGAGACGATATAGTGCAAAGGCAGCTTGATATACATCATCGAATATGCATACCAGATCACGCCGGGGAATACGATAATCCCTATGATATAGCCAATGATGCAGCCCAAAGCGGCAGCCAGAGAGCTGTAAAACGTAAATTTGCCCATGATATCGGCGGCAGTATATCCCAGGGCTTTAAGCAGACCGATCTGGGAACGCTGATCCTCGACCATGCGGCTCATGGTGGTCATGCAGACCAGAGCAGCCACCAGGATAAAGAAGATCGGAAAGACGGCGGCGACCTGTCCCACGATGGCGGAATCGCTTTCGAAACAACTGTAGGCGATATTTGCATCACGCCCCAGGATGTAGACCTCGGGTTCTTTCAGCTCGCCAATCTCCTCCTCAGCATCGCGGATCTGCTGCTCGGCATCTTCGATCTTTTCATCAAATTCACGTTTTCCTTTTTTATAATCGGACAGTCCGTCCTCATATTCGGCCAAACCGTCTTCGTACTCGGATTTGCCGCCTGCAAGTTTGCGTTTGCCGTCACTAAGCTCCTTTTTCCCCGCTTCAACATCTTTCAGAGCCTGCTGATATTTGGCTTCCGCATCCAGATATTCTCTGTATTTTCGCTGCCAGACGCCCAATCCTTGCTGATAGGCCGCCTTGCCGTCTTCGAGCTTCTTCTCGCCGGCCGCAAGTTCTGACAGGCCGTTTTGGTAATTGGACATTCCCTGTTCATAAGCCTTTACGCCGTTTTCGTATTCGGTTTTGCCCTTTGCATATTCGGCCAGGTTTTTCTGATATTCTGCCGTTCCGGCTGTGTATGCCTCTTTTGCCGCGGCAAGATACGCCTCCTGCGTGGCAAGTCCGGAAGCGGCGGCAGCATAGGAGGTGTCATCCATCAGATGATTTTGCAGAGCCGCTTCCAGCTTTTGCTTTTGTTCATTCAGTGTTTTATCGCCGTCTTCGATGGTGCGGCGGGACTCTTCCAAAGTGGCGGCGGCCTCATCCAAAGCCCTGGCGGCAGCATCCAGTGCGGGCTTTTGTGTATCGAGCTGCTGCCTGGCTGTCGTAAGCTGCTTGTCAGCCTGTGCTAACTTTTCCCGATTTGCTTTCAGCTCTTTTTCTCCGTCCATGACGGCAAGATCCGCTGCGGTCAGCTGCTCTTTGGCATCATCAAGCTGTTTTTTGCCCTCATCGAGAGTCGCCCTTGCATCGGCCAGCTCCTGCTCGGCATCCTTGATCTTTTGATCATTTTGACGGATGGTGTTCTCGCCGTCTGCAAGCTCTGCCTTGGAATCGGAGAGGGTTTTTTGGGCATCCTCCAGCTCTTTTCTGGCATCCTCCAGTTCCTGCTTTCCGTCTGCCTTTTTATCATTTAATTCGTTTTTGGCATCCGCAAGCTTGTCGAGAGATTCCTGTTTCAGCCGCCCGAAACGCTCATCCGCCGCATCCTCAGCGGGCTGTCTGATCTCATCCGTCAGCTCTTTTATCATGGTTTTATAATCATCGGAATACAGCTCTTTGCGGCTGTCAGCGGTCAGGTAGATTTCGGTGAAATAATCATCCGCATAGCCCTCCGGCGCCAGATAGGCAAAGCCGCTGACCACGCCGTTGCCAAGGGATGTACTGCCGCGTTCAAAATTGATATAGAGCACGGAATCCGCAAACCCCGTGATTTTATATTCGGTATGGGTAAAATGAGAGAGTGTGTCTTCGTCATTGGAAGAAGAGAGCCGGATGGTGTCGCCGATCTGATAGCCGTTTCTGTTATCATGATCCAGCAGGATTTCATCGCTTTTTTGCGGCAGAGTCCCTTCCCTGAGGCACAGGGTATTCAGAGAGGTGGTGATGGAATGGGTTTTCAGAACCATATCCTTGCCGTTTGCATCGTAAAAGACGGCATCAAACTGGCTGCTTCCTTCGGCCGAAGCGATGCCCGCCTGCCTGCCCAGCGTTTCCACCTCGCCCTGCTCCCAGCCCAGCGTGGAAACGAGCCTTAAGTCATAGAGAGAATGTTCGTTGTAAAAATCCTCCACGGTTCTGAGCATGGCAGGAGTGGTGATCCGGATGCCGGAGAAAAAGCCGACCCCCAGGGCGATAATGGCAAAAATGGCGATAAAGCGCCCGAAAGTATCACGGATTTCCCTGAGTGTTGTGGTATGTAATGCTTTTTTATGAAAGGTGTTTCTTTTTCTCATGATCTACCATTCAATGGTCTCGATATCCACCCGGCTTTGGTTCAGATATTCCTGCTCCACAAGACCGCTTTTGACCGTGATGATCCGATCGGCCATTGCCGTGAGAGCGGAGTTGTGGGTGATGACGATGACCGTGGTGCCTTTCTTTCTGCAGGTATCCTGAAGCAGCTTGAGGACTGATTTACCGGTCTGATAATCCAGCGCACCGGTGGGCTCGTCGCAGAGCAGGAGCTTGGGATTTTTGGCAAGTGCTCTGGCAATGGCAACCCGCTGCTGTTCGCCGCCGGAAAGCTGGGAGGGGAAATTTTTGGTGCGCTCGCCAAGACCCACCTCCCGAAGGACATCTGCGGCCGGCAAAGGGTCAGGACAGATCTGGGCCGCCAGTTCCACATTTTCAAGGGCGGTCAGATTCTGAACCAGATTGTAAAACTGAAATACAAATCCCACATCAAAACGTCTGTAGGAAGTCAGTTTCTTTTTATTAAAGCCGGAGACAAGCTGCCCGTCAACGGTAACGGTGCCTTCCGTCAGGGTGTCCATTCCGCCGAGGATGTTCAGGATCGTGGTTTTACCCGCGCCCGATGCGCCGACGATCACGGCAAATTCCCCTTTTTCAATGGAAAAAGTGGCTCCTGACAGGGCGGGAATTTCCACCTCGCCGCTCTTATAGATCTTTTTGACATCTTTAAATTCCACATAGGACATATGCTCATCCTCCAAATGACCATTGTACCGCAGTTTTGGCCGCGAAACAACTGCCCTTGTGAAATATGTATCTATTGTTCTTGCATATTCGGGGGTTTTTTAGTAAACTATAGCTGATGTTCTGCGGCGGGCAGGGGAGCTGCCTGGCCAAAATAGAGAAAACGGAGGAAGCAGTATGGGAATCTTGATAGAAGCGGCTACCGGGAATCAGGGCTATTTTTCCGGCGGTCTG
>CAJOOZ010000067.1 GCA_905236705.1 uncultured Lachnospiraceae bacterium
AACTCCTCGATCCGGCTCTCCTCATTCATCTTGAGAATCCCATAGCGGTCTACATTTTCTCCGGCGGGCATATCCTTGCAGACTACCGTGATATCGGCCTTTTTGGCTATGTGATACTCCAGCACCTTGTTATAATCCATCTTGTAGATGCAGTCGCCGGAAGCGATCACCACATAGGGCTCATGAGACTCACGCAGAAAATCCAGGTTCTGATAGATGGCATCCGCCGTTCCCCTGAACCAGGAGCTGTTATCACTGGTCACGGTGGGGGTAAGCACGGAAAGACCTCCCTGTTTACGACCGAAATCCCACCATTTGGAAGATGAAAGATGCTCATTCAGACTCTTGGCATTGTATTGTGACAGAACCGCTACCCGCTGAATACGGGAATTGGTCATATTGGATAAAGCAAAATCTATACTGCGGTAGCTGCCGGCAATGGGCATCGCCGCAATGGCACGCTTTTTGGAAAGCTCCCGCATCCTGTGGTTGTTGCCACCTGCTAATATAATACCGATCGCTCTCATGCCTCTGCCACCTCCTTGATCAAAGTCCTGCCACCGGCAAGGAAGCCGTCCGGATAATCGGAAGCCTCTGTGATACCGGAAACAACAGAGTTTTTGCCTACGCTGACACCATTGGGAATGACGGATTTTTCCCCGACTGTCACCAGGCCATGGTTGTAAATATGAGGCGCCGTATCATTCTCGGCCTCCTCGCCGATTCCCAGTCTGACATGATCGCCGATATGGGCATTTTCGGCTATGATACCCTTGTTGATCTCACATCCTTTGCCGATCTCGGCCTCGTTCATGATGATGGAATCCCTTACAATGGTATCTGCTCCTATGGTCACGCCGCACCCGATCACGGAATTGTAAACCTTGCCATAGATCTGGGCACCTTCGCCGATGATACATTTCTCGATCTCACTCTCGGCAGAGATATACTGAGGCGGAAGGGTATCGGATTTGGTATAGATCTTCCAGTACTCTTCATACAGGTTGAACTCCGGAACGATATCGATCAGTTCCATATTGGCCTCCCAATAGGAATTGAGCGTCCCCACATCCTTCCAGTAGCCGTTGAACTCATACGCATAGCAGGGTGATCCCTTTTCATGGCAATAGGGAATGACATGTTTGCCAAAGTCCAGACCCGGCTGGGATGCATTGGCAATCAGCGCCTCCTTGAGCGTATTCCAGTTAAAGATATAAATCCCCATGCTGGCCAGATTGCTGTTGGGATGCTCCGGTTTCTCCTGGAACTCCACGATCCTGCGGTCATCATCCGTGACCAGGATGCCGAATCTTCCGGCCTCCTCCATCGGTACGGGCATGGCTGCCAGCGTCACCTCGGCTCCTTTTGATTTGTGATAATCCAGCATGACCTCATAGTCCATCTTGTAGATATGATCGCCGGAAAGAATCAGAACATAATCCGGATTGTAGGTATCCATAAATTCAATGTTCTGATAGATCGCATTGGCCGTACCCGTGTACCACTCCGTATCCTCGCTCTTTTCATAAGGAGGAAGCACGGAAACGCCGCCCACGTTGCGGTCCAGATCCCACGGTATACCGATACCGATATGCGTATTTAACCGAAGCGGCTGATACTGCGTCAGCACGCCGACGGTATCTACTCCGGAATTAATACAGTTTGACAGCGGAAAATCGATGATACGATATTTCCCGCCAAAAGACACTGCCGGCTTTGCAACCTTTGCCGTTAATACCCCAAGTCTCGATCCCTGACCGCCCGCCAGCAACATGGCGATCATCTCTTTTTTGATCTTCAAATTCTATCACCCCCTCCTCGGATTATATCATAGAAAGATGTATGGGTCAAAAGCCATTTTTGCAATGCTGCTCATTGATCCAGTCCACCGCTTCCTTCTTTCCTTCTTCCGTCAGGGGGAAATCCCGCGAGCTGATCCTGGCCGGATCCGTCGCCGCAAATCCATATGGCTCGGGCCAGATATAACAGCACAGTACCGTCTCCTTCTGATCCGCCTCTTTGCTTCTTTCCTCTTTTCTGAACATGAACCTGATACCGGAATCCGAACCGGGCAATTCCAGTTTTTTGATATAGTTTAAAGAGATCGTCTTTTCATCCAGCACAATATCGTCACCGCCCTTTCGCATCTGTCCTGTCGCCCACGCCTTTCCCACCGTTCGCGCCTGTCCTGTCATCCGCGCCCGTCACTCACACCGGCCGGGTCTCTTCCTCAAGCCAGGAGTGCTCTTCCTCACTTAGGAAAGGTGAGATGGTTTCACAGATCTTTTTCTGATAAGCGTTCAGCACCCTCTTATCCTCATCATTTAACAGATCCGCATCAATGCTGTCTCTGTCAAAAGGCACCATGGTAAGGGGTTCGAAACGCAAAAACCTGCCATATTCCGATTCATGGGAGAACACCGTCAGCACCAGCCCTTCGATCCGGATCCCGAATCTGTTTGCCAGATACACCCCCGGTTCATCCGAAGTCACCATGCCTTCATACAGTCTGTTCTCTTTGGTGTATTTCATCCGAAACGCATTGGGACCCTCATGCACATTCAGCAGATAGCCCACACCGTGACCCGTTCCGTGGCGATAGTCATAACCCAGCCTGTAAAGCGGCTGCCGCGCCAGCTGATCCAGGCTGCTTCCCGCGGCGCCCTCCAAAAAACACGCATCCAGCAATCTCAGATGCCCCGCCAGAACGGCGGTATACAGCTTTTTCTGCTCATCATCCGGCATTCCGAGAGAGATCGTCCTGGTGATATCCGTCGTTCCTTCCCTGTAATGTCCTCCTGTATCGGCCAGCAGATAGTCTCCCCTGCCATATCGGATCGTCGCATCCGATTCGTCATCCGGCTCGTAATGCACGATGGCTCCGTGAGGTCCGAATGCAATGATGGGAGCAAAGCTCTCCGACAAAAAACCCTCCTGCTCTCTACGCAGTGACAAAAGCCTCTCCGCCTCGGACAGCTCGCTCGATTCGGACAATTCACTCTTCTCAGCCTTGTCCGGGCTCTTGCTGCGGGATCTTTTTTTCAGAGTATAGATCCACCTGGTCACAGCCACCCCGTCTTTGATGTGGGCTCTTCGGATATGCTCCCTTTCTGTCTCGTTCTTTATGGCCTTCATCATTATCACGGGGGAAGGTTTTTGCAGGATCTCACGCTCTGAGCCGCTTTGTAATGTCTCAAGCACCCGCCAGGAAGCGCTGCCCTGATCTATCCAGACAGTCAGGGATGGGTCAATACGCGACAGCTGTCCGAAAAAATCGTCATAGGGTTTTATCACGCAGCCCTCAATCTGCGACAGGTTGTCGGCATCCGTAAACAGCACCGCCTCGTCCTGCAAAATGATCAGATAAGACAAACAGACGGGGTTGTAGGCAATATCCTCCCCCCGCAGATTCAAAAGCCAGGCGATCTCATCCAGTGCAGTCAGCACCAAAGCTCCGGCTCCCTCTTTTTGCATACTCTCCCTGACCCTGTTCATCTTGCTGCTGCGGCTCTCGCCCGAATAAGCATCGGCTAACTCCCATACGGGGCCGAAGGTCAGCGGCGGACGATCCCAAAGCTCTCCTGCAAGGTCGCAGTCTGTGATCAGCCCGGTATCCATATCCTTTAAACTGTTTCGGATCTCCTCCGCCTGCCTTATGCTGACGACTCTTCCGTCAAAGCCGAGAACAAAGGTGCGCCCCTCCGAATTGTTAGCATCTGCTAACTTTTGCAGTCTCTCCGTCAGGGTGATACACCCCTTCTCTCCCATCTTTTCAAGGATCACGCCGGTGCCGGACAGTTCTTTCTCGGCCTGCAGAAAATACCTGCCGTCCGTCCAGAGAAAGGCCCTCGCCCTGCCGCCATCCGGCACCACCAACAGGGTAGCCGCCGAACCGGTGAATCCCGTATAATATGCGATGAGCTGAAAGAAGGGGCTGATGTATTCCGAACCGTGATAGTCTCCCATGGGGATCAGCCAGGCATCGATCCCCTTTGCCGACAGCACCCCTGCCAGCGCCTCCAGCCTGTTTCTGTATCTGTCTGCTCCTTCTGTCCCCTCTGCCCGATCCTGCATCAATGCTGTATCCATCATGATCTTACTCGTCCTCTGTTTTCTTCACCGGTATTCTGCCATAGATCTCCGTCATCTTCCGGATAGAGCCGGACAGTTCGTCAGACAAAAAATTGGGGCGCAGACGCCACTGCCAGTTTCCGTCGCTGCTGCCGGGCATATTGATCCTGGCCTCTCTGCCCAGGGTCAGATAATCCGTCAGGGGCACGATACACAGATCCGCCACGCTGCTGTAAGCCTCGCGGATCATATCCCAGACAAAGGCGCCGTAGTCGGTATTCAGGGAATTGATATAACGTCGGGCAAAATCCCGTTCTCCCTCATTGATCTCCTCTACCCAGGCGCGCAAGGGCGTATTGTCATGGGTACCGGTATAAACCACGCTGTTTGTCAGATGTTTATGCGAGACATAATAGCTGTCCCAGCTGGTAAAGGCATATTGCAGCACCTTCATGCCCGGAAATCCGGAATCATACAAAAGCTTTTCGTTTTCCGGCGTATTATTACCCAGATCCTCCGCGATCATGGGCAGTACCTTTCGGGGCTTTTCTCCGCTGCCCCTCGGCGGCTGCGTTCCCACGAAATCCTCGGTGCAAACCTGCGGCAGAGCCGCCTTCAGGGCCTTGAACAGATCCATGCCGGGGCCCTTTCTGATCTCTCCCTCTCTGGCATTTTCCGCTCCGTAAGGGATCGCATAGTAGCTTTCAAACCCGTGAAAATGATCCAGACGGATCACATCATAAAATTCATAATTTCTTTCGATCCTGCGCACCCACCAGTCGAAGCCATCCTTTTTCAGTCTGTTCCAATCATAAAGAGGATTGCCCCAAAGCTGACCGTCCCGTGAAAAGGCATCCGGCGGACAGCCTGCAACCAGCGTGGGCTTTAAATCCCGATCCATGCAGAACACCTCAGGATGTGACCAGACATCTGCGGAATCCAGCGAAACATAAAAAGGCAGATCCCCAATGATCTTTACATTTTTGCCGGCGGCATAAGCATGCAGGCTCTTTAACTGCCTGTCAAACATAAACTGCACAAACATCGCAAAAGCGATATCTTCGGCAAACTCTTTTCCGGCCTTTGCAAGTGCCCCCGGGGTTCGCTTTTTATAGCCCTCTTCCCAGTCCTGCCATGACTTTTGATCCTGATTTTGCTTGATGGCGGTGAAAAGAGCATAATCCTCAAGCCAGAAGCTCTCTTTTTTGGTATAGGCATGATATTCTTTTTTCAGCTGCGCGTCGCTGCCTAATTTCTGCTCAAACCGCGAAAATGCAATCTTAAGAAGACTGCTCCTGTTTTCATACAGAGCACCGTAGTCCACTTTTTCCTGATCCGAGCCAAAGAAAAAGCCGCCGGCCTCATCCCAGGTCAGATATCCTTCCTCGATCAGCTTTTCGGGATCGATAAAATAAGGATTGCCGGCAAATGCCGAAAAAGGCTGATAGGGTGAATTGCCAAATCCGGTTGGACCCACCGGCAGAATCTGCCAGAAACCGACACCGGACTTTTCCAGAAAATCCACAAATTCATAAGCTTCCCTCGAAAAACAACCGATCCCGAATTTGGACGGGAGGGAAAAGACCGGTTGCAGGATACCGCTTTCTCTCATTTCTTTTTGACTCCTTTTTTACTGCTATTTTGGCGTCTCTCTGCGCGCCTTTTTCTCAATTCCTTTATTCTCTTCTCCCGCTTCTCCGCCGCGGTTAGAAGTCCGGTTTTATCCAGCACCTTTTCCACCATCTGACCTTTGGGAAGGGAACGGATCTCGCTTCTGGTAATACCGCCCGCCCTTAGGACAAGGATGGCATAGATCCCCACCGCTATGATCATAGATAAAAGCAGCGCCACCACATTGGAATGGATACGTTCATATATGATCCTGTGAGCTATATGAGCAAAAGTTCCCATCATCATCGATGCATACAGCGGAATGATGAATGTCCTGATGATCTCCTGTCTGTACTGCAGATGCTTTCTGACCGCAAGCTGATTCATCACGCACATCAAAAAGGAATAGATGATCATCGCCGCGCTCAGAGAATAAAGACCCAGATCGGAAAAAAGCAAAAGTCCTACCAGCACAAGGGTCTGGATCACCAGCGCCGCCGCCGCATGATGAACAGGTGTATTGACCTGCCCTATCCCCTGCAGCACCGCATTGGTCAGGGTTGACAGCGCATAAAACACCACCGTAACGGAAATGGACATAAGCAGCAGGGATGCCGTCTCAAGTGAACTTTTCTGGGGAAACAAAAGCCGGGTAACAGGCTCCGCCAGCGCCGCCAGACCAACAGCACTGGGAATGGAGATCAGCATCGTTGCCCGCACCGCCGTTCCCACCTGATTTCTGGCTTTTTCCCGATTCCCCGCGGCAAAGGCCGAAGAGATACTGGGGATAATGGCGGAGGACATGGCGGAAGCCAGGGCAATGGGGATATTGGCGATCACCACCGCCTTGCCCGCAAAGATTCCGTAATTTGTGGCGATCAGCGCTTCGCTCATGCCCACATGATGCTTCATGATACGGGAATAGATCGTCTGATTCAGGGATGTGGAAAAATTATAGATAAAGGTGCTGAGGATAAAGGGCGTCACAACCGTCAGGATCACGCCCAGGGTCTCTTTGTTGGTCAGTATATGGCAATCCTCTTTTTGCTGCGGAAAGGCCGCTTTGATACGCTCCCTGTACCGATAGGCGGTAACCGCCAGAAAGATCAGCGCCACCAGAACGCCGCAGCCGGTTCCCATAGCGCTGCCCATAGCGCCCCGCATCGCCACCACGCTGGGATTATTGTCCGTTGTCAGACGGATGAGCAGCCAGGCGGCAAACACACTGACCACCGCATTGAGGATCTGTTCGAGGATCTGGGATACGGAAGTCGGCACCATTGTTTTGAAGGATTGAAAAAGTCCTCTGAGAACGCCGAGGATTCCCGACAGAAAGATAGTAGGGGTAAAAATGCGAAGAACCGGCACCGATCTGCTCTCCACCAGAACAGGAGCCGCAAACCAGGCCAGCAGGGAAGCCGCGCCTCCCACGACCACCACGTACCAGAAGGCACAGGATACGATCTTCATGGCATTTCGGCCCTCTCCCACCGCCAGATATTGGGATACCACCTTGGACATGGCGGAAGGAATGCTGTAAGACGCGATCAGTAAGATTATGGTATAAATATTATAGGCATGGGTATAATACCCGTTGCCCTCATCTCCGATGATTCCGGTCAGCGGTGCACGATACAAAATGCCGATGATCCTGACGACAATTCCCGCCGCTGCCAGAATACCTGCCTGCAGCACAAAGCTGTTTTTTTTGCTCTCCATCTTGTCAGACAATCCTGTTTCTCTTTTCCCCATTCAAAAACGCTTTGATATTGGCGTAGGTCTCTCCCACCAGCCGGCTTCTTGCGCCGGTACTGCCCCATGCCATATGGGGCGTGACGATCAGCTTTTCCGAGTCCCGGATACAAAGGAGCGGATCATCTTTTGCCATCGGCTCCTTTTCCAGCACATCCAGGCCGGCCGCTGCGATCTGTCCGTTTTCAAGCGCCCCATACAAAGCTCTTGTGTCCACCACCGCGCCTCTGGCCACATTGATCAGAATCGCGGAGGATTTCATTTTGGCAAACGCCTCCTCATCCATCAGATGACGGGTCAGATCAGACAGAGGACAATGCAGGGATATGATATCGGATTCGGCAAGAAGCTCATCAAAGCTCACCTGCCTGTAGTCCGTTACTTTACTTGTTCCGGTCACAGAATGAAAGATCACCCTGCTGCCAAAAGCCGAGGCAATAGAGGCAACCTTCTGTCCGATGGCGCCCATGCCGATGATGCCCCAGGTGCACAGACCCAGTTCTTCAAACCGTCTGTCAAAATTGGAAAATCTGTCCTGCCTGCTGTAGGCTCCGCTTTTTACATAGGTATCATAATATGGCAGATGTTCCAGCAATGACAATGCCAGCGTAAAAGTGTGCTGCGCCACGGAGTCCGTGGAATAGCCGGATACATTGCAGACCGCAATGCCTCTTTGCCGGCAGGCAGCGATATCGATATTATCATAGCCGGTGGCAAATTCCGCCACCAGCTTAAGATTGGTCGCCCGCTCAAGAACCGCTTCCGTAATCGGTGCTTTATTGGCTATGGCAATATCGGCATCGGCCAGACGCTCCGCCACCTCTCCGGCCGCAGTGACCGGATAGGTGACCAGTTGCCCGAAATCTCCAAATGAGGAGATATCAATATCTTCGCCGACGCTGTTTCTCTCCAGTACCGTGATCTTCATCTTATAGTCTCTTCAAAAGAGCTTCTCTCTGCTCTTCGTAGCCGGGTTTGCCAAGAAGCGCAAACATATTCTTTTTGTAGCTCTCGACACCGGGCTGGTTGAAAGGATTCACGCCCAGCATATAACCGGATACGCCGCAGGCGAACTCGAAGAAATAGAAGAGCTGTCCGAGATAGAACTCATTTACTTCGGGAATATTGACTTTCAGGTTGGGAACCTGTCCGTCGGTGTGTGCCAGGATCGTTCCGTTCATGGCAGATTTGTTAACAAAGTCCACGCTCTTGCCTGACAGATAATTCAAACCGTCCAGATCGACAGCTTCCTCTTCCAGAATGATCTCCTCGCGGCTCTTTTCAACCTCCATCACGGTCTCAAACATCAGCCTGGTACCATCCTGAATGAACTGCCCCATGGAATGCAGATCCGTCGTCAGATCAACACTTGCGGGAAAGATACCTTTCTGATCCTTGCCCTCGGACTCTCCGTAGAGCTGTTTCCACCACTCTGAGATATAATGAAGCGCCGGCTCATAGTTGGCCAGGATCTCCACGCTCTTGCCCTTGCGGTTTAAAGCATTTCTCACTGCCGCATACTGCAGGGCATCATTCTCGGCATAAGGAAGATTCAGCGCATTTTCCCTGCCGGAAGCAGCACCTTCCATCAGCTTGTCGATGTCAGCGCCGGATACAGCGATGGGCAGAAGGCCTACCGCAGTCAGTACGGAAAAACGTCCGCCTACATCATCGGGTACCACGAAAGTCTCAAAGCCTTCCTCCGTTGCCAGGCTCTTCAAAGATCCCCTTGCCTTGTCAGTGGTCGCATAGATCCTCTTGGCAGCCCCCTCTTTGCCGTATTTCTCTACCATCAGCTTGCGGAATACCCTGAAAGCGATGGCAGGCTCTGTGGTAGTGCCGGACTTGGAGATCATATTGATGGAAAAGTCCCTGTCGCCGATCACATCCATCAGATGTTTGATATAGGTAGAGCTGATGGAATTGCCCACGAAATAGATCTCAGGGGATTTTCTCTTGTCTTTGGAGATATTATTGTAAAAGCTGTGACGCAGGAACTCAATGGCAGCTCTGGCTCCCAGGTAAGAGCCGCCGATACCGATTACCAGCAGAACCTCCGAGTCATTCTGAATCCTGGCCGCTGCCTCTTTGATCCTCGCAAACTCCTCTTTGTCATATGCTACCGGCAGATCGATCCAGCCTAAAAAGTCATTGCCCGCGCCGGACTTTTTCACCAGCGTCTCTCTGGCTGCCTCTGCCTGGCTCTGCAGCAGCGCCACCTCATTCTCTGCCACAAAACCCGTTGCCTTGGAATAGTCAAATGTCACTTTGCTCATGCTTTTATCCTCTTTTCTTTTTACTGATGCAGGCGCTTGAAACCCTGCCGAAAACAATTCCGATAAAAATGCGCCCACTCCTTGTCAGTATACTAAAAACAGCCCTTTTTTGCAATAGGGCTGAAAAGGGCCACCACATTTCTGTGGCAGCCCTTTTTCGTGTTGATATGAATCTCTAAAAACGGATTCTTACAGTTGCTTTAATAATGAGCATCAAATGACTTCTCCGCATAGGCAGGATCTATAGCATGACCGAATTCATCATACAATACATATACGACGCCGCCGATCTTGCACTCGTCACCTGTATTCACTTTTACTTTATAATGCTCGTTTTCAATAAATTCCTTATCCTTCAAAACGATAGTTACGGTTTTAACAGCAACATTTACAGATTCAATATCAAGTTTATTACCAGAATTATCCTCAACCACAAATAGCTTAGACAATATTTCAGGTGTTAAACCATCACTCTTGATCTGATTATTGTATTTCAGTTTGATCACTTTATGATTTTCGGTATCAAATTCCGGATCTCCTTCCACCTGCAGAGGAGCTTCAGTGGTATTATTCACATAGGTGATCGGCACTGCTGTTGATTTCAAATTTGTTCCGTCAACTTCCGAGACGATACTCAGATCACCTTCAACCCCACTAGTATCCGGAACCTCAATGACAACCACTCCATCTTTGTCTGTCTTCACAGGTCCTGTAGGTGCCGTTAAAGTAAACGTATTTCCATCCAACGTTGCTGACACCTTAACCAAAGCATCTACAATAGGATTTCCATTTTTGTCGTGCAGACGATAATAAATCTTACTCTTCTGATCTGTCGACAACCACGTTCCATACGGATAGATGTACTCAGGTTCCCAGTTACTCGGTGTCCAAGTCATTGTATACAGGATCCTTCCACCCAGATTAAGGAATTTACCGCCGGTAAAGTCGTTGACTTTTGTAGCAGAATTTGCACCAATAGAATTTACACCAACAGTAGTAACCTCCTGCAGATTTCCATCTGCATCATAGTAGGTTACCTTAAAGTTGTCTCTATCCTTAAGGTCTAAATCGCCATACACTTCGGTCTCACCGGTTTTTGAAGATGTAATGATCGCTGAATTATCGTCCGGATCCGGTTTGCATTCCTCAGCATTCTTTCCGTCAAATATGTAGCTTACAGATACACCATCAATGCCCACAAACAGATTTTGTACCAGCATCAGCGGATCCTGTCTTTTCTGCGCCAATAAGTCAAAATTAGGTTTAATATGACCCTTTCCACATTCTGCCACAGGCAGGAATCCTACTTTCCATTCCGTATCCACTTCTGCTTCGCTGGAGGTGTTTTTCGTCTCACCACTGTTATAAGCGTATTGCCAGGTGCCGGGTTTGGTTGCATCTTTTTCATAGGAAAGGCCAAGATCTAACCAGCACAGATTGCAAAGATGCTTTTTGTCGTTGCCTTCCTTAACCTCATCAAACTTCTGATCACCGGCATAAGTGTTAAATGTCGCAAAGCCTCCGTCATATTTAACCCAAATTCTGTCAACATATGACTTTTCATAGCCTGACAATACCAGATACGCCTTACCTTCACTATTTGTTTGAGTATCAACATATTGTACGGTTACATTTTCACCAATCTTTTGCCCCACATCTGCCTTGGTTATCTTTATACCGGCAGGACCATAATAGAACTCAATCGGCTGACTCGTCTGAACTTCAGTGTTACCTGCAAGCACTTCGCCGGTTACAACGATGTATTGATCTTCTACAGCATGGAAGGTAGGAACAACTCCATCTGCTTCAGTCTCCCCCGGCTTTGCAACGAATTGAACATAGCTGTAAAGCGGATACTTAGCATCTGCTCCATGAAGAGGATTCTTGTTGTAATCAGTTTTTGCACTCTTGATTTCTTCACTCAAAGCATCAATTGTAATCCTGGCTTCTGCAAACAGCACGCCACTCTTGTTATTAGCAGCAGATTTTACAACCGCAATATTGTCTTCCTGCGTCAAGCCACCCGTCTTCTGGATAACATCGCCGTTAGCATCGAGAACATCTTCGCCCAGGAAGATCGCTTTGATATCGGTGGTTTTTGGCATCAACATATTGGTATTGCTCGAATACCAATCACCGGACGCATTCTGCTTCGGCTCACGAACAACAGGATATGCATAAGTTGCTACATGCTTCTGTTTTTGTAAATCAGTATAGGTTGCAGTCAGAAGCGCATTACCTGTTATAGCATTAGCCTTCTCACTGTCTGAGTTAAATAAGGGAACTCTGTATGCAAATGTATAATTATCTCCATCCTTTATATAGGCACCATCAGCCGTATCTTTATACTCAGCCAAGTATTTTACAGCCTCTGTATAATCCATCGTTTCCTCAATGTTATACCTGGCATTATCGGTGACGTCTGACCATTTAACAGAATTCACAACCTCGATCTCTTCAGGGTCAAGTTTACGATTCGCAGCAAAGTCACCGGTTACCTTTGACATCGCATAACCTGTTGTGGAAATGTCAACCTGTCCCGGGGAACGAAGAGAAACGACCAACAACCCTCTGCCTTTTGTTTCATCATCGAACTTAAGCTGAACACCTCGCTCTTTGTCATATACATTACTAATTTCTGTTATTTCCTTACCATCAATACGCTTTCCGGCTTCCAAATCATAGAAATCAATGTACAAACCAGAATACTTGGAAATGCTGATCCTGTTAAATAATACAGACATTGAAACAAGACCGGCTGGTATATTGGTAATGGTAGTTGTTGTTGTCTCGTCTGTACCATCATTGTAAATGGTGTAGGATTCAATGAAGCTCGGACCTTCTACTTCAACATCATCCTGCCCTGTTGTCACTTCCTTATTCGGGAATGTTATCTCAAATTTATCCTCGGAACCTTGTCTGGTAGGAGGCAGAATAAAGTAAGGAGTTGCATCCAAATAAACATCATTGCCTACCTGCTGGCTGGTTACATACTGCACCGGATAATAATTATTGGTATTCCAGGACTGCTGAATTCCTACGTCACCCGCCGCATGACCATCAAAAGGAACGATCTCACCATATTCCTTATCGGGGACGACCCTGGTAAGAGCAGTTGTGTCAGGTTTTGTAGTACCAGTCGTTTCCGAACGTTCATTTGCAACACCATTATTATCCACATAGATGCCGCTACGCAAAACAGATGCGAATTTCACTGTTATTTCATCGTCTTTAATATTATTGACATTATCAACCTTGGCTGTGGCACCGAAACTGATGTACTTGCATTTTTCCAGGCTATCATATGTAGAGTCGATAGATCCATCATAAGCTACCGTAAATTCAGCGATACCATCAGCATTTGTCATAGCGGTATCTGACACGGATCCGTTAACCTTAATTACATAATCAGACGCATTAACATTAGACTCATCAATGGGATCCAAATTAAGTCTTACACGCGCACCACTTCTGGGCGTATTATTTGCCTGAACGTATGCCTGAATGACCATATCCTGATTCACCAGTACGGTATTATCAATCACTGTTCCGTCATTGTTTTTGATCGGATTGAATACGGAAAGTGTAACACCATCATTCTGAGGGTCATATTTTGAAACATTTACCGTGCAGCTTGCCGTAGCATCACCACTCCTGGCAATGATATGCGCAACGCCGGCACTAATACCTTTTACCAATCCGTTTTCGTCTACCGTTGCAATTTCGGTATTGTCAGATGACCACGTTACATTTGCCACATCCGCTGACAGATTGATTGTCTGGTTACGTCCTATTTCGATCTCTGTTGCAGAAAGGGTGATAACAACAGGATTAACAACATTTACAGTTGTGGTTGCCTGTTTTCCGCTCTTTGTAGTAGCGGTAATGGTTGCCTTACCCGCACTCACACCAACTACGATACCGGCATCGGTTACTGTAGCGATGCTGTTATCCGAAGAGGAGAATGTAACCGTCTTATCTGCATTTGCCGGGGTAATAGTCCAGGCAAGCTGGATCGATTTACCATTTTCAACATCATAGCTCGGCGCTCCAAAGGTAATGTTTGACGCACCATTAGCGTCGGTGGTTGTATCCTTAACACCGGTTCCGACTGCGATTTCCTGAGACTGAATCACCTTACCATCTTTATCTACAAGCTGAATAGTGACCTTACCATCTGTCACGCCGGTAAGCTTACCGTCAGCTGAGATGGTTGCAACTGTAGGATCAGATGATTTCCAGGTAAGACCCGGCTGATTCGTTGAAAGCTGAATAGAAGCACCCTTGCCAACAGCAGGATTGGTAGTAGAAACCCCTGCCGGCAAATTGATCTTGGTATTATCAGCCGTCGGAGTTGTCTGTTGTTGTGCTGCTTTTACAGTCACATTGAACGTCTTCTTGATCTTTTTGTTCTTCTTGTTCTTTCCCTTGGTAGTAACCGTGATCTTGGCAGTACCTGCTTTTTTAGCAGTAATCGTGATCTTGGTTTTACCGGTTGTTTTTTTGCCGGATGCTTTTCCGACCTTAACTGTGGCTACGGAAGTATTGCTGGATTTAGCAGTTACTTTCTTGTTCGCCGTTTTTTTGTTGACCTTAACGGTCGCAGTCACTGTAGTCGTTTTGCTTACATCTACACTGACTTTGGTTTTGGAGAGCTTCAACGATTTAACATATTTTGCAGGCGCTGCCGATACATCAACAGGGTTGATCAATACAACAGAAAACGCCATGACAAAAGACATCACGATCGCCAAAACTCTGCCAAGTTTCGTTGGGTGTTGATTCATTTGTATATCCTCCTTATATTTTTTGATTCCCAATTTGCATCTTTTAATAAGGTCGAAATTCTCACCGGCCGGAAAAAAACAGCGGCAAGCACTTCCTATAAGATGCATTATGGGAAATC
>CAJOOZ010000068.1 GCA_905236705.1 uncultured Lachnospiraceae bacterium
ATAATTTGTCGTTCACTATAAAGCCTCCGGCGGATGCGCACGGATTTTGTAAGGAAATATGCTGCTTACGCAGCCAAAATCCGGCGCGGGAAACGCCAAAGTAAAAAGAACTTTGTCGTTTCCTATAATAAGAAAAATACCCACAAAAGTGTAGCACATTCCCGCCGGTCTGAAAAGCGTAAAACGATGTAAAAATAAATTGCACCCGTGTGCTGAAAATGGTATAATTCCCTTGTATCTCGGACGAGGTTCAATCCCCGTTTTACACAAAGGAACTCTTTTTTAAAAAGAAAGGGGATCATCATGAAGAAAATTTTTAACAGAACGATTCTGTTATCCATGGCAGTGGCTCTTGCGGTTGCGCTGCTGGCAATTTTCGGGCTGCAGACTGTTATAGTTCGATCTAATCAGATGGCACAGAGTCATGAAAAGCTGGCGAGTGTCCGCGAAAAGCTAAAGGCAAATGACGAAGAGATCGCACGCCTGACGGATAACCTGGGAGAGAATAACCTGGCCAAATCCAGAGCATTTGCGGATTTACTGGCGGCTGACCCTTCCATTTTGGAGGATGATGCGAGGCTGCAGCCGATCTGCGACAGACTGATGGTGGACGAGCTGCATATCATCGATGAAAAAGGGATCATCACCAATTCGACGGTACCGGAGTATGTGGGATTTGATATGGGCAGCGGCGAACAGTCGGCGGCATTTCTGGTGATCATTGATGATCCTTCTATCGAGCTGGTGCAGGAGCCCCAGCAGAATGCGGCACAGGGGGTTGTAGTACAGTATATCGGCGTAGCCAGAAAGGATGCACCCGGACTGGTTCAGGTGGGGATCAAACCCGAGATTCTGGCTCAGACGCTGGAGAGAACCGCCATCGATGTTGTACTCAAGGATATAGATTATGGCGATAATGGATACATCTTTGCTTTGGATGCGGCATCAAAAGAGGTTGTTGCCCATCCCAACGGTTCGCTGATCGGAAAGAGCGCGGATGCCATAGGACTGCCGGCCAATATCGGCGAGGGGAGCGGCAGAGCAAGGATAGATGGTGTCAGTGGGTATTATACGACGGAAACTTACGGTGACGTACTGGTGGGAACCTTCCTTCCGACAGGAGAGTTTTATTCCGAACGTACCTCGCAGGCTGTAGCGGTTTCTGTTACAATGATCCTGATATTTGTGGTGCTGCTGATCCAGATCAACAGGGTTGTTAATACGCAGATCATTGATGGGATTGAGCGGATCAACCACACGCTCAAGAAGTTCGCCGGCGGTGATTTTTCCGCAGAGGTGCATGAGGACAGGAATCCGGAATTTGCCGAGCTTTCCGAGAGCGTGAATATTCTGGCCGGAAGCATTCAGGAAACGCTGGCACACAATGAAGATTTGATCGGGCAACAGAAGGTGGATATGGAGAACAACCTGTCCCTGATTGAAAATATCAAGGAGGAATGCCGGAATCTGGAGAGTGTGACCCGCGATACCATGCAGGGTGCGGATTCCATCGAGAACGGAACGGCGGCGCAGAAAAAAGCCGTGGAGGGATTGGAGAAGTTCCTGCATGAACTTGAAGCTGACCTGGTCCGGAGTGCGGATGAGACCGGCAGGGTGACGGATACTACCCAGGAAGCAGTGGGTGAGATCAATAAGACCAGAGAACAGCTTTTGCACCTGAGTGAGTCTGTTAATCATATCAGCGAGATTTCTGCCCAGATCGAAAAGATCATAGCCGAGATCGACTCCATCGCGGAACAGACCAATCTTCTGGCACTGAACGCTTCCATTGAGGCTGCCAGGGCAGGGGATTCCGGCCGCGGCTTTGCGGTTGTGGCAACGCAGGTGGGTGAGCTTGCGACCAGATCCTCACAGGCGGCCAAGGAGACCGGCGAGCTGATCCAGCGGTCGGTTGAGGCGGTGCGCAGCGGAAAGGATATAGCGGACAATACGGCAGCCGAGTTTGAGAACGTGGTTGGCATCATTTCCAGAGTGGATGGAGAAGTGGAGCAGGTAGCAGGCCTGGTACGCGAAAATGTAAGCGCTGTTTCGGAAGCGGTTCAGGAGATCAACAAGATCGAAGTGGTGGTGGACGATAATATTAATATTGCCCATGATTCCAAACGGATTTCTGATGATATGGCGCAGATTTCGGGCCGTCTGATGGAGATCATCAGTTGACGGAATCCGGTATTTGCCATGGAACGGATGAATCAATACAGCCCCCTCTGCCAGGCAGAGGGGGCTGTTATTAAGTGTGAAAGTTCCCAAACGCTAAGTGATAGGGTTGAGCAAAAAATAAGCACCGTCCCCATGGCTCACAGTCCACAAAAACAGTGCTCAGTGCGCGATCAGGGGCTCGAACCCTGGACACCCTGATTAAGAGTCAGGTGCTCTGCCAACTGAGCTAATCGCGCTTGTCTCTGCGTTATTTCGCAACGCAATGAGTATTATAGTACACCCAATTCATTTTTGCAAGCATTTTCTGAAAAATGGTTATGAAAAAATAATTTGTCAGTTTGGGGAGTCTATACTATACTGTAGAGAGAAAATGGTTGAAACAGTATTTTTATCAATAACGGAATGGACCGGTGAAAGAGATGAATTATATCATAGATACACATGCGCATTATGATGACAAGGCTTTTGACGAGGACAGAGAGGCGATTCTTGCTTCCCTGGGAGCGGCGGGAATCGGACAGGTGATCAATATCGGCGCCTCGATGCAGGGGTCAAAGGATTCGCTGGCACTGGCCGGAAAATATCCCTTTATTTACGCAGCTCTCGGCGTGCATCCCAGTGAAACGACCGATCTGACAGAGGATGACATGGACTGGATCAGAGATCACGCAGATGGCGAGAAGGTAGTAGCCATCGGTGAGATCGGTCTGGATTATCATGATCCGGATGATCCCGCACCCGGGCATCAGAAAAAATGGTTTGTCCGTCAGATGGATCTGGCGCGAGGGCTCCGTCTTCCCGTCATAATCCATTCCAGGGATGCGGCTAAGGATACGGCTGACATTATGAAAGCGGAAAAGGCAGAGAGAATCGGCGGAGTCTGTCATTGTTATTCTTATTCCAAAGAATCGGCTGCAGATTATCTGGATATGGGATTTTATATCGGGATCGGCGGCGTACTGACTTTCAAAAACGGAAAAAAGCTGAAGGAGGCCGCGTCATATATCCCCATGGACAGGATCCTTTTGGAGACGGACTGCCCGTACCTGGCGCCGGAGCCGCACAGAGGCGAGAGAAACAGTTCCCTGTATCTGCCCTATGTGGTCGAAGAGCTTGCCCGTATCAAAGGGATCGGTACGGATGAGGTGATCGCGAGGACTACGGAAAATGCAAGGCGTTTGTTTGGCCTGCCGGAAGAGGTTTGAAACGATATGGCATATTTGGCTAATCCTGCTGAGACGGCCGGGGTGCTGGTCAGACATGATTTTCATTTTCAAAAAAAATACGGACAGAATTTTTTAATCGATCCCCATGTGCTGGACAAGATTGTGGACGGCGCCGGTATAGGGCCGCAGGATTTTGTGCTGGAGATCGGTCCCGGTATCGGCACCATGACGCAGTATCTTGCGGAAAAAGCGCGAAAGGTGGTGGCCGTGGAGATCGATGACAGGCTGATCCCGATCCTAAAGGACACGCTTTCGGAATATGATAATGTAAGGGTGCTGCATCAGGATATTCTCAAAACGGATATCCCGGAAATCGTGCGGGAAGAGAATGACGGCAAGCCCATTAAGATCGTGGCGAATCTTCCTTACTACATCACTACGCCGATTCTGATGTCCCTGTTGGAGCAAAAACTGCCGCTGGACAGTGTAACGGTTATGGTGCAGAAGGAAGTGGCAGACAGGATGCAGGCTTCTCCCGGCACGAAGGAATACGGTGCGCTGTCTCTGGCGGTGCAGTATTATACAGAGCCCTGTATCATTGCGTTTGTGCCGCCGAATTGTTTTATGCCCAGACCCAAGGTGGGATCTTCCGTGATCCGACTGACCGGATATACGGATCCGCCGGTAAAAGTCAGTGATGAGAAAAAAATGTTTGCCACGATCCGGGCCAGCTTTAACCAGCGAAGAAAAACCCTTGTCAATGCCCTGGCAGGAGGCGGTGTGGCGGAAAAGGAGAAGACCCTTGCGGCGCTGGCGGTCATGGGCCTGGATGAAAAGATCCGGGGAGAGACTTTGTCCGTGGAACAATTTGCCAGATTGTCCGAATTATTGTAGCAGAAAGGAAAAACCGTATGAAAATCTTATTTTATGCAGCCAAGACGTACGATCAGAAATCCTTTGACGGAGTCCTTCCCCGTTTTCCCGGGATCGAAATCGAATATATAGAGGAAGAGCTCGGCCCCCGTACAGCACTCATGGCGGAGAATGTGGACGCTGTCTGCGCTTTTGTCAGTGCAGATGTAGGGGCAGCCACCCTGGATGTTTTGGCACAAAGAGGTGTCAGGACCATATTGATGCGCTGCGCGGGCTATAACAATGTGGATACGCAGAAGGCCAAAGAGCTGGGGATCGCGGTCAAGATCGTACCCGGCTATTCTCCCGAGGCGGTGGCTGAGCTTGCCATCGCATTGGCACTGGCAGCAAACAGAAGGTTATACAAGGCTTACAATAAGGTGCGTGAAAATGATTTCAGTCTGAAAAACCTCAGGGGTGTCAATCTCTTTGGGAAAACAGCCGGCATTGTGGGAACCGGCAAGATCGGCGCGGCCATGTCAAGGATCTGTCGCGGTTTCGGAATGAAAGTCATTGCGTATGATGTTTATGAAAATCCGTCATTGAAAGACTTTGTGGAATATGTGAGTCTGGATGAACTGCTTGGCAGGAGCGATCTGATTTCGCTTCACTGTCCTTTGCTGGATTCCACTTATCATATGATCGATATAGAGGCGATTAAAAAGATGAAGGACGGAGTGATCTTTGTCAACACCTCCCGCGGAGCCCTCGTTAAGACCGATGATCTGATCGAAGGGATACGCCTCGGCAAATTCCTGGGTGTCGGTCTGGATGTATATGAAGAAGAGACCGGCAACGTATTTAATGACAGGTCTGATGAGATCATGGAACACAGCGTGACGGCAAGGCTGTTGTCCTTCCCTAATGTGATCATCACGTCCCATCAGGGCTTTTACACGATGGAAGCACTGGAAGCCATAGCTGAGACGACGCTTCAGAATATGATGGATGCCGCCAAAGGAGAAAGAACCGGCAATGACGTGGCGTAAAGCCTGGCCTTGCCGAATCCCGCGGCTGCGTATGAAATGCAGAGTGGCGCGCCGCAAAACCGAATAAGGAAAGAAGGATATCATGGAATATCATATGAATGCACCTTTCAATAAAAAAGAACTTGAAAAGCTTAAGATCGGAGACAGTGTTTATCTGACGGGAACGATCTATACGGCCAGGGATGCAGCGCACAAGCGCATGCAGGAAGCGCTGGACAGAGGAGATGAGCTGCCGTTTTCCGTGAAAAATAATGTCATCTACTATATGGGGCCTTCTCCCGCCAGAGAGGGCAGACCCATCGGATCCGCAGGTCCTACAACTGCCAGCCGTATGGATAAATACGCGCCGGCGCTTTTGGATCTGGGAATGGCGGCTATGGTGGGCAAGGGCAGGCGAAGCCCCGAGGTAAAAGAAGCCGTTATCCGGAATGGTGCGGTTTATTTTGCGGCCATCGGAGGAGCGGGAGCGCTTTTGTCCAAGGCCATCACGGACAGTGAGGTGGTGGCATATGAGGATCTGGGAACGGAGGCGATTCGCAAGCTTAGCGTCAGGGATTTTCCGGTGATCGTTGTCATGGATACGCAGGGCAATGATCTGTATGAGACGGCGCCGCAGACGTTCTGCCGGTCATATTAATCCGGCCGGTAAAAATTGCCACCGTATCCTTGCCTGTATAACGGCATGCTTCGCTGTCATCAGTTGGCGATGGACGCCCATTGCCGCCTTCTTTTGCCTCGCATGTCGTCATTTATTCTACGCATCTGATTGCAGGCATTTAATGGTCAGAGTACTAGCAAAGTGATAAATGATCTGATGGCAGATGAACAAATTATAGTATAATTTATCTTTTTATGTTACAATGAACCTATCAAAGCAAATGGGAACGTGATGAATGAGTCCGTTTCCCGCGTCTTCCGCTACCGCATTTTCATGGACGACACATAAGCATTTTACGAGGAGGTATTCCTATGGCAAAGAACAATTCTTCGGATAAGGGCATTTCCGGCGGCGGTAAAAATATCCTGAACAGTGTAAAGACCAAGCTTATATTTATAGTATTGCTTATAATGGCCATGCCTCTGATCATTGCCATTTGCATTAATTACTTTATTCAGATGAAACAGTCTGCCCAGACCATGGATCAGCTGAATACTGCGCAGGTGCAGAACGTGGAGCAGGAGTTTGCCAAAGTTGCGGAAAGCAATTACAGCATACTGCAGACCATTGCCAATTCCGACTCTACCAGGAGAGTGCTGATGGGCAGACTTGACAGGAGCACAGTCCAGACATGGCTTGATTCCGTTGATGATACCATTGCAGACGGTAATATGCTGATCGTTGTTACCAAAGACGGCATGCAGCTGCTTCGCCGGGAGGGTGAGAACGAAGACGTGTCGGAGACGGATTTTTTCAAGGCGGCGAGAGACAATGACTGCTTTTATGCCTCGGATGTGCAGATTTCACCTGCCGGAGAGAGGTATTGTACCTTTGTGATACCGGTGCATGATGAGGAAGGGGAGTTCCTTGGGGCTGTTCAGCGTGATTACAGTCTCGACAGTTTTGACGAACTGGTAAAAGCCGGTGTGATCGAGGAAAATGAAAAGGTGCTTATTGCTGACAAAAGCGGCAATCTTGTGGCGCACAGCAGTCTTAATCTGGCTGAAAAAGAGGAGAATATGGCCTCGGAGGAGTGGTTTAAGGCTGTCGCTTCCAAAGAGACTATGGGCGGAGATTATGATATGCGCTCTGACGGAACCGAGTGGAGAGTGTCATATTATAAAGAGCCTGTGACGGGGTGGACTACGGTCATATACAGAGACAGCAATGTGTCCATGAAATCAGCTAAACAGGCTGCACTCATCGTTATCGTCATAGGGCTCGTACTGGTTGTGGTTGCCGGTTTTATCATTTATCTGTTGGCAAAAAGCTTTACGGAGCCCATATATGCCATCAATGATTCCATTATTGCGCTTCGCAACGGACAGTTTAAAAAGATTGACAGATTTACCAAAAGAGGAGACGAATTCGGAGAGATCGTCAATAATACCAATGGCGTTATCGATTACCTGACGGAAGTGATCACTGATATCAAGAGATCTTCGCAGTTTGTGGGAGAGCAGGCTGGAGAACTTTCGGACACCTCGGAGCAGATCAGGAATGCCGCAGAGAGCGTTTCTGTCGCAGTGCAGGAGGTGGCAAAGGGCGCAGCCAGCCAGGCTGAAACCATTCAGAAATCGTCGGGCAACCTGAATGATCTGTCGGATGCCATTAAGACCGTTGCCGGAAATGCCGAGCAGTTGGCCGGGACGGCATCTGATATCAATGAGGCAAGTCTCACTTCAGCCGGAGCACTTAAGAATCTGACGGAAAATGTTCATTCCATGAGCAGCTCCGTGGATGAGATCAAAGAGACCATGAAGGTCACCAGTAATGCCGTAAACGGTGTGAATGAAAAGGTTGATATGATCAACAGTATCGCATCGCAGACCAATCTTCTGGCGCTTAACGCTTCTATAGAGGCCGCCAGAGCCGGAGAGGCCGGCAGAGGATTTGCAGTAGTGGCCGAGGAGATCGGAAAACTGGCCAGTGATTCCGCGGATACGGCAGACAGGATCCGCGTTGAAATGACCCATCTTTTGAAAGCATCAGGGGAAGCTATATCCAGGACTGATGAGGTATCGGCAACCTGCGAGAAAGTAAATAAGGTTCTCGAGGATACGGTCAATACCATTAATTCCCTGATTGCCGGAGTCGAAAAGGCAGTAGACGGCATCAGTAATATATCGGCGCTTACCGAGGAGTGCGATGCCTCCAAGGTGATCATAGTCGATGCCATGAACAGTCTTTCATCGGTTTCTGAAGAAAATGCGGCATCAACCGAAGAGACGGGTGCATCGGTGCAGGAACTGGATTCCACGGCTGCAGTACTGGCCGAATCTGCTGCCAAACTGAACGAGGTGGCAGGGAAGTTGGAACAGGAACTGGAATTTTTCAAAATTTAAAAGAGGTTTTTTGAAAATACGCTTTTTTCTCGTTGACAAAATGAGGGCGATTTCATATAATAAGAGATGCGCCACAAAAAGTGGTGAACTGAATCTTGGTAAGGAGTTCAGCAAGGAGAAATACTCAAGAGGCTGAAGAGGCGCCCCTGCTAAGGGTGTAGGTCGCTAACCGCGGCGCGAGGGTTCAAATCCCTCTTTCTCCGTTCCAAATGATGTATCTTAATACGAGGATGACCACATCATTTGGTGGCCGGAAAAATATTTCCGGAAAATCAAAAAAATGCTGTTGACAACCCGAAACTCCGATGTTATTATATCAGAGTTGCGTCTTTTGAAACAGCAACAGCACCTTGACAAATGAACAACAACCGATCCCTGAAAGATTCTAAAGAATTTCAGAGAACAAAACCTAAACAGTAAAGAAGGTTAAAT
>CAJOOZ010000069.1 GCA_905236705.1 uncultured Lachnospiraceae bacterium
ACGCAAAGTACCATGCCGATTCCCATGTTGAAGGTGTTATACATCATCTGCTCGCTGATATCGCCATTTTTGGCAATCAGCTCAAAGATCGCCGGAACCTGATAGCTGTCTTTTTTCACCACTGCCCTGATTCCCTCCGGCAGCATCCTCGGAATATTCTCATAAAAGCCTCCGCCCGTGATGTGGCTGCAGCCTTTGATCTTCACGCCGGCCTCTTTTACGCTGCGAAGCGCAGAGACATAGATCCGTGTCGGCTCGATCAGCGCCTCTCCCAGCGTCCTGCCCAGCTCATCATAATAGGTATCCAGACTTTCTTTCGTCATCTCAAACACTTTTCTGACCAGAGAAAAACCGTTGGAATGCACACCGGATGAGGCGATCCCTATCAGGGTATCACCTGCGGCGATATCCGCACCGGTGATCATATCCTTTCTGTCGATCAGACCTACCGCAAATCCCGCCAGGTCATATTCCTGTTCCGGCATCAGCCCGGGATGCTCCGCGGTCTCGCCTCCGACCAGCGCCGCTCCCGCCTGTCTGCAGCCCTCGGCCACACCACTGACGATGGCAGCGATCTTTTCCGGAATGTTTTTGCCGCAGGCAATATAATCCAGGAAAAACAGCGGTTCTCCGCCGGAGCAGGCAATATCATTGACGCACATGGCCACACAGTCGATCCCGATGGTGTCATGCCGGTCCATTAAAAATGCCAGCTTTACCTTGGTGCCGCATCCATCGGTACCGGATAAAAGGACAGGCTCCTCCATCTGCCTGATTCCCGACAGATCAAAGGCTCCCGCAAAACCGCCGATGCCTCCCAATACCTCGGGGCGCATGGTCTTTTTGATGTGCTCTTTCATCAGCTCAACGCTGCGATAGCCAGCCTCGATATCCACACCTGCTTTTTTGTAATCCATGTTTCTCTCCTTTTTTCTCAGTTTCCGTAGGCTTCATAGCCGGTTTCCTGCAGTTTCTCGTCCTTCTTTATCACAGCTTCTTTCATATTTTCGGAATACTGCTTGAGCCTTGCCAGCAGCTTTTCATCCGAGGTCGCCAGGATTTTGGCCGCCAGAAGGCCGGCATTCTGTCCGCCGCCGATGGCCACCGTTGCAACGGGAATGCCGCTGGGCATCTGAACGATCGAATACAAAGAATCCCTGCCGCCGAGGGATGTGGTATGCATCGGAATGCCGATCACGGGCATGGGAAAGATTGCCGCACACATACCCGGCAGATGCGCTGCCATACCGGCTCCCGCGATGATCACCTTATAGCCGGCAGCCTCCGCTCCCCTTGCAAATTCAAAAAATTCATCCGGCTCTCTGTGGGCCGAGATGATCCGCATATCAAAACTGATCCCCAGTTCTTTTAAAACATCTGCTGCTTTCTTCATAACGGGCATATCCGAATCGGAGCCCATCACGATACCTACCTGTGCCATTTTTTCTCCTCCTTTTTGCATCCTGAATTATTCGCCGTCCAGCGCCCTGTTCAGCTCCAGCGCCGCCGGCAGAACAAATCTGCCCTTCTCTATGACCGGCACCTTGGTGCCGTCCTTTTGTACTCCATACAGCTCTCCGAGTTCGTCATAAGGGATGGTGATATCCGTATGACAGTGATAATATGCCCCTGCGCGCTCGGTTTCATCCTCCGATCTGCGTTTTTGGGACACCTCATTATCTCTGGCAATGATCTCTTTGCCGTCCGGATTATATACGCGTATATCCTCCGCATGGGAATAACAGGTATCTCCCACCGCCATATGCGGGCCTGTCTTTTCCGCTATGAGGATGGGCATTTTATCCTCGATCCCGAATCTGCGTCCCATCATATAAGCTACCGTATTGGTACCGATGGCAAACTCTCCCATGGGCAGATTTTTGTGATGATGAAGGATCTGGGCTTCTATCAGTTTGCTGCCTTCTGCGGGATCTTCAAAATTCCCGCAGCCGTAGTCTGTCACTCTTCCGTCCTCAAACTCCAGATACAGATCCCGATATTCCAGACCATTCAGAAATACCTTTTTCACATGCAAAAGGCCCTTCGTACCTGTCAGCTTCGGCGAGGTAAACACCTCCCCCACCGGAATGTTGACGTCGGCTACACAGTTCTCGAATCTGCTCTGCCCGGCAGGATCCTCCAATTCGCAAAGCCGGATCTTAAGATCGGTGCGATTGCCCTCCTGTCCCCTGATACATACCATTTCGCAGGTATCCAGCGCATCGATCATCTGTTGCTGGATCTCTTCATAATGGTTTGCATCCAGCGTGTTGAGCCGGATCGTCTCCTGCATGATCCTGTCGAAATCCTCTCCGATCTGCGGTATGGGAAAGGCGATGATGGTAAAGCTGCGCTCATTTTCCGGAATATAACGGACTATCATCTCTCCCTGCTGCCCGTCATACCAGGCGCTCAGCTCATGCTGGGTCGGGGACATGGCTGCCGCCTGCGCCTTGTTCACGGGCTGAAAGAGAGCCTCTCCGAAACGCTCTATCACGGCGGGTCCTGCCATCTGACGTGCTATATGCTTTCTCTTTTCATAGGCATTGGTCATGCAGTCCAGACGCCTTTTCAGCACCATCTTGTCCATAAACAGGGCGATATCCTCCCTGTGATCATATTCGTACTGACGGTTGGGGTTGCCTCCGTAATACCCGGCCTCATTGCCGTATCGTTTGTCGTAGGCACTGCGGGAATCCCGTCTGATCACCGGCTGCAGTCCCATCTCTTTGAAATTGGCAATGGCAAGCTGCACCATGGGCTCAAACCCGATGGGAAAAATGATCCCCACAGTGCCCTTGATGGACAAATCCTTGCCGGTTTTATCAAATCCGATCCGATAGCCCTCCGTAAAGGTATCCGCCATGAGTTTAAGCTGCCCTTCTGGCAGGGCTCTCAGATACTTAAGGGTTTGGATCTGATCATCCGCAATATACTCTCCGTACCGGTAAAGGGCGCCCGTTTCTCCGTTTGCCGCCTTTTTGATAATGTTCAGGGCAAAATCATTGGCCGGATCGATTTTGGCAGCCACGGAAAGTTCGGCTTCATTTTCATACTGATACAGTGCAAAGTCTCTCAAGCCGCTTCTGAGTTCTTCATAAGGAGGCACTTTTATCCCGCCTTCGGCCGCACATACAAAGGAAGAATACAGCTCCAGAAAATACTGGGTATGGGCCAGCAGTCTTTCGCCGCGTTCCTCGTAAGCATCCTGAATACAGCCTCTCATCAGGGTATAGACCGCAGCCAGAAACGTACCCGTGCCTTCGCCAAAGATTTCTGTGGCATAGGCCGGATTGGCGTAGCTTGTGTCATAGTTTTGCGGCAGGATATCCTCGTAGAGCCTGTCATGATACTCTTTCCATCTGTCCTCATCCCAGCCGGCATCTTCTCCCGCCTGCAAAGCCGAAAACAGCTCCAGAAGGATCTCCAGAAAGCCTGCAACTTTTTGGAAATAGGCATCAAAGGGAGCCGCAGCCCCGTCATGTCCGTCGCCGGTTTCATTTCCGGCCAGCTCACGTATCCTGTCTTTTGCCAGTTCAAACAATTCTTCTTCCAACGGTCAAACCCCCATGTACAGGATCACACCCGCCGCCAGCAGCGCAAGGGCGTTCAGGGCAATCCCAAGCTTCGGAAAAAATGTAAACATATCAGGTTCCATATGGGAAAGGATCCCCATCACAATTCCCACAATACTGAGGATCGCCGAAAGCAGAACACTCACACCCAGTCTGGGGAGCTTCAGTCCACTGCTTTTATAAGAGATCACTAAAGCGCAAAAAATCCCCAGCAGGGCGATCACGCCCAGTGCCGTGGAAAAGATGCCCCTTTCGGGATTTTTTTTGTTTGTAAAAAGGTATCTCTTGCGCGCCATGGAAGGCTACCTAAAAAATGATCTTGCTCTTGCCGGCTATCAGTTTGGCTCCGGCCACAATCAGCAGAACGCCGCTGCCGATCCCGACTACCAGCGAGATTACGCCAAGCGTCAGATTCAGTGCGCCGCATCCGGACATGATCTTATATGTTTTTTCTTCCATTTCTCTCTCCTTTTCCGGACAGAATCCGGTTCAGTTTTTGACACCATACTGTTCATAATACGCATCGATCGCTGCCTTCAGGGTATCATCCACCACGATCTGCCCCCCACAGGGACGATTGTACAGATGTTCCAGCACCTCTGCCATGGTCACGATGGCCGTTGTGGGAAATCCATAGGTCTCAGTGATCTCATCCATCGCCGTCATGGTGCCAGAGGGTCCCACCTCCATCCGGTTCAGTGACACCATCAGTCCCACAATATCAACATCGGCCTGGGCCTTCAGAATGGGATAGGTCTCCTCGATGGATTTGCCGGAAGTGGTCACATCCTCTATGATCACCACCCTGTCTCCATCTTGCAGGCTGCTTCCCAGCAGGATGCCGGTATCGCCATGATCCTTGACTTCCTTGCGGTTGGCGCAATACCGGATCTGTTTGCCGTACAGCTCCTCATAAGCGATCACGGTGGCGACGCTTAAGGGTATTCCTTTATAGGCGGGGCCGAACAATACATCGAAATCATCTCCGAATTGCTCATGGATCGCCTCCGCATAAAAACGCCCCAGACGCCCCAGCTGCCGTCCGGTAACATAGCCGCCCGCATTCATGAAAAACGGGGACTTCCTGCCGCTCTTTAACGTAAAATCACCAAAGCGGAGCACGCCGCTTTCTACCATGAATTCAATAAAATCCTGCTTATAGGATTGCACTGTTTATATCCTCCTTCATATCCAGCACTGCCGCTCTGGCGGCATCCGCAAATGCTTCCGGTGAAAATCTGTCCCTGTACTCGTCTTTTTTCCAGGCAGCTATGATGCCCCTTGAGGAATTTACAATGGCACCCAGCCCGTCCTTGTTGAAAAATACAGCCAGATCCTTGCCTTTGCCGCCCTGTGCACCGTATCCGGGCACCAAAATATATGTCCTGGGCATGATCTTGCGGAGCACCTTGCCCATCTCGGGATAGGTCGCACCGACTACCGCTCCGACATAGCTGTAGGTGCTGCCCATCAGCTCCTCTCCCCATTCAGCCACCTTGCGGCCGACAACCTCATACAGAGGAGTACCATCCACAGGTCTGTCCTGAAACTCGCCGCTGGAGGGATTTGAAGTCTTTACCAGTACAAAAATGCCTTTCTTTTCCTGACGGCACACATCTATGAAAGGCTTCACGCCGTCCGAACCCAGATACGGATTGACCGTCGCAAAATCCTCATCAAATCCCGCATAGCTGTGCGAGCCGATCTGTACTTTGCCCAGATGTCCCGTTGCATAGGCAGCCGAAGTTGAGCCGATGTCTCCTCTTTTGATGTCTCCGATGACGATCAGCCCTTTTTGTCTGCAATATTTGACGGTTTTATCAAACGCCACAAGGCCCTCGATACCGAACTGCTCATACATGGCAATCTGCGGCTTTACAGCCGGTACCAGATCGCAGATGGCATCCACCAGGGCTTTATTATACTGCCAGATCGCTTCTGCCGCCCCTTTCGGCGTCTCGCCGTATTCATCAAAGGCTTTTTTCAGAATATGCTCCGGTATATAGTCAAGCATCGGATCCAGGCCCACCACAATAGGAGCCTCTGTCTTTTTAATCCTGTCTATCAGTTGATCTATCATTTTTCTCTCCCGCCAAAGCCCCAAGCAGGGCATTTTATCCCAGTGCTTTATGAAGATCCTTCACCACATAGGGATTGTCAATATAATCATCCAGCTCCTGCAGCGTGATCCATTCATAGCCGCAATATTCATCACCGATTTTGATATCCTCTTCATCTGTTGCCAGATGAACCAGAAAGGCGATGCCAACGCACTGCCTCTCTCCCAGCATATTCGACCAGGTATACAGCGGCCTGACGATCCTGCCCTCGATCCCCGTATTCTCCGATACGGCGCGCAGAGCTGCCTGCTCCGGAGACTCTCCCTGCTCCAGCTCAGTATCCACAAATTCCCAGGAATAAGGATCTATGATACGGTCATCCACCCAATGTCTGAAGATCAGATACTGATCCTGCCGCTGAACCACCGCCTTGATGTGAACAAAAAGAGAATTCACTTTTTACCTCCTGCAAGAATCCCGCCGACAGCCCCGCAGATCTGTCTTTTGTATGCAAAAAGCCCAGCGGGAATGAAACCGCTAACGGAATCTGTTTACGTTAACGAGTATAACATTTCAGGCATGGGCTTGCAAGATTTTTCACCTGTCAGACGGCGGCTTTTGTGTCCTTTACCGCCACCGGACTCTTGATCGAGCCGTTTTTCAGCAAAACTCCGTAAAGCACTCTGGATACCGCACTGGCGATCACAAAGCACACAGCCGCTTCAATGGCTCCCTGGGTGCCTACCATCAGGATCACGAGCTTAAAGGGATTGTTCGTGCCGAATTTCTCCGCGCTGGAAACAATTGCGGGAGAATCAAAGAAGAACAGCATCAGAAAGCCCATAAACAGGCAGGTGTTAAGCAACGGGCAGCAAAGGGATGCCACAAAATAGGAGGCCGGTCTTGTTTTCTCCGGCTTGTACAGACCTTTGAAGATCAGTCCGGTAAAAAGTCCCACCAGCACTCTTGCCACAACCGCCACCACAAAGGTCAGAAAAGGATTGATCTGCAAAAGTCCCATCAGCAGCACCGAACCCGTACCGATCAGAGCATTCACAAAGCTGGTCATGCCAAAAGCGAAACCGCATACTGCACCGCCCACGGGGCCTAACAGGATCGCTGCAACCGCAACAGGTACTGTCAGAAGCGTAACGGACAGCACGGGTGTTTTGATATAGCCCAGCGGTGTCATTGCCATCAGCAGCGTGATCGCCACCAAAAGCGCAAGTTGAACCATGTAGAGAGTTTTTTCGTGATTTGTTTTTTTCATAATCTTCCTTCCTTTCTGTTAGATAGCTCTCGCCTCTCCGTCAGTTTTTGCATGATCCGTTTTCGCACACTTTCCGGAAGATATTCCGTAAAAAAAGCAGGCTGCGCCTGCATCCTGAGAATACCTGCGATACGGCCCTCCCGGTACCGTTCGTTTTTGTATAGTAAAAGTTTTGTC